>DYJV01000073.1 GCA_020722945.1 Candidatus Methylomirabilis sp.
AAAGACCACCCCGCCTGCCTGTGCTTATATTAGCACGCATACAGGTGAAGCTTTAAATTAAGAAAGGGATTTTTTAAATAATAGAAAGTTATATTTTGAAGCTCACTTCAAAAGTATTACCTCTTTTACTGTTGGTGTAAAGTTTAACTTCACCTTTGTAAAGATTAGCTATATGTTTTACGATTGATAATCCAAGTCCACTACCCGATTTGTCCTTGTTGCGTGATTTGGATACAGTGTAAAATCTTTCAAAGATTCTCTCCCTCTCATTTTTAGGGATAATGGGTCCCTCGTCAGATACTCTTACGATACTCTCCTCATTCTCTCTGGAAATCTCAACATCAATCGTGTTTCCCTCTGAATATTTTACTGCATTATCTATGAGGTTTTTCATAACGCTGAGAAGGTGGTAGTCAATTATATTTATTTTGCTTATTTTGGTTGTAAAATTAATCTGCTTGCTGCAATTGAGGTAGTAATCTTTTAATTCGTTCAGTATATCGTCTATTGAGAATTCTTCTATATTCTCTCTTATCTTTCCGAGAGTTTCAAGCTTGTGAATCTCTATAATATCGTCTATTATTTCTATCATAACTTTTGAGTTTTTGTAGATACCGTTTAAAAAATTGTTTTGTATCTCCTTTTTGATATTGGGATTGTCAATCAAGGTTTCTGCATATCCCATGATTGTGGAGATAGGGGTTTTAAGCTCATGTGATATATTTTCGATGAGCTGGTGTTTGAAGCCTATATACTGCTCCCGCTCTGTTATATCGTAGAATACTATCAGTTTCTGATCTCCAATAAATTTGAGGTATATTTCGAAGATCCTTTTGTCGAGGAGTTTTTTTAATATTTTGTCTGTTGATGAATTGAGTATGTCAAAAAACTCAAGAAGCTCATAGTTGTTGGAGATAGAGTCAAAGAAATTACACTTCTCTTTTATATTTATATTAAGATATTTTTCTACTTTGCTGTTGAACTTGACTACGGTGTTGTCTTTCTCAAGAAGTATCATCCCCTGCTCTAAAATAGAGAAGATAAGGTTTAACTTCTCCTGTTCATATTTTAGTTTGATATTTTTATCTTTCATTGTGTTATATATTTTATAAATTATCCCTGAAAGTTTTGACATAGTGGGCTCTTTAAATTCAGGGAAGAGGATGTTTTGGTTCTCTTTTCCGAGCTCTTCGGCAACGAGGTCGAGCTTTATGATCTGGGATGAGATTTTCTTGGCAAAGAAGAGTGAGACTATGAAGATAAGTGATATCAGAAAAAAGTATAGTGATATATTCTCTTTCTTAAAAATTTTACTTAAATTTTCGATATAATCAGAGGGATAAGCAACTCTTATGATAATATTTTTATCTTTGCAAAATTTTGCATAGTAAAACATCTCCTGCTTCATTGTCTCACTTTTTCTAAATGAGATTCCCTCTTCTTTGGCTGAGGTGGTAGCTTCTATGACTTCTGGTCTATTTTTGTGGTTGTCCATCTGCTCTACTCTCTCTTTTTCAAGAAAGGAGTCATCTAATACTTTCCCATTTGTCTCTATGATAGTTATTCTCATCCCTGCCTGTTTTGATATTTCAAGTATCTTTTGGTGAAGTAGGGGGTCAAAAGTTTTTTGGTAGTTGATAAGGCATAAGATAGAGGTCTTGCTTTTAAGCTCTGATAAAATATTGTTTTCCAACTCACTGTTTATTGATTTATTTGAAAAGTAGAGAAAAGTTGATAAAAGTATAGTAAATGTAAGGAAAAAAGTAAAAAATAGTTTAAGAAAGAGTCTCATTACACTACTCCATTTTGTAAGATTTTGTATTAAAGAGAAATTTAATCAAGAACCAAATCAGTGTAATTGTAAGAGCGTAAATAGTAAATATAGCTTTTAAGGGTAACGATTTATAAAAAATTTACACTATTGTCAATTTAAAATCGTTATTTTTATTTTAGGCTACAATTAATTAATTTTCACTTGCAATTTTTATATCTTATATGTTAATTAAATTTCCTTAAAAATCATTGGAGGTTTATATGAAAGAGGGAATTCACCCAAATTATAACGAAAATGTTAAAGTTACTTGTGCTTGTGGTAATGTTTTTGAGACAAGCTCTGTAAAGAAAGAGATTAAAGTTGATATTTGTTCAGCTTGCCATCCATTTTTTACCGGCAAACAGAAATTTCTTGACAGTGCTGGAAGAATCGAGAAATTCCAGAAAAAATATGCTAAATTTCAGCAGAAAGAGGAAAATTAAGAGCATAAGCACTCTTTATCTATTATGATAAAAGTCAAACTTCTTGCTCACACTCAATCTCCAGAAAAAGTTATAGCTGTGGCTGCAAGACTCTGCTATTCAGATTCTTCCATAGATAAACTTGAAGAAGATTTTACTCCTGACAAAGTAGATTCTTTTATAAGAAAGATAATCAAGCTTGGACACGAGTCTGTTTTGGAGCACGCTGTTTTTACATTTGCGATTGAGGGTATCTCAAGAGCTTGCTCTCACCAGCTTGTAAGACATCGTATAGCGAGTTACTCCCAGCAGAGTCAGCGTTATGTTAATTTTGACAAATTTGAGTATATTTTGCCTGAAAGTATTAAAGCTAATGCTTCTATATCTGATAAAGTCTTAAACCATCTTGATAATGCATCAGATATTTATAAAGAGATGCTCGATGCAGGTATTCCTGCCGAAGATGCAAGGTTTATTCTCCCCAATGCTTCAGCTACAAGAGTAATCACCACTATGAATTTGAGAGAGCTAAAGCATTTTTTCAAATTAAGGTGCTGCAATAGGGCACAATGGGAGATAAGGCTTCTTGCAATAGAGATGTTAAAACTTCTTAAAAAGCAAATTCCCCTACTATTCTCTCATATGGGTCCCCCTTGTCTTAATGGAAAGTGTCCAGAGGGTGAAATGAGTTGTGGGCAGGCAGATAAGGTGAGAGAATTCTTTTCAAATCTTTAATTTATTTAATCTTTAAAAGGAAATTTAATGAGCTGTAACAATAAAAAATTAAATGTTGGTGGGCAGGCTGTTATTGAAGGGGTTATGATGCGTTCTCCCCGTTTTTGGGCTGTTGCGGTCAGAAAACCTGATGGTGGTATAGAGGTCAAGAAAGATAGACTCAAACTACTTTCTGAAAGGAGCAAAATATTTAGTCTCCCTATTTTTAGAGGAGTCCTTATGCTTGTATCTGCTCTTGTTCTTGGTATAAAGGCTCTCAATTTCTCTGCAAATGTGGCATACGATGAAGAGGAGAATATGAGTGACTTTGCCATATATTCAACTATCACATTTGCTTTTACTATTGCGATAGGACTTTTTTTTCTCCTTCCTATATACATTACCAAATTATTCAATTTTGAGAGTTATTTTCTCTTTAACATTGTAGATGGAGCTATAAGGATACTCTTTTTTCTACTTTATGTCTATGGGATTTCATTTATGAAAGATATAAAACGTATATTTCAGTATCATGGTGCAGAGCATAAAATTATTTTTAGCTATGAAGAGGATGATGTTGTATCTGTTGATAATGCTGTCAAATTTACTACTCTTCATCCAAGATGCGGGACATCTTTCCTTATAATTGTGTTTCTTGTTAGTATCTTAATTTTTTCACTTGTTCCTAAGTCATCACCTTTTTACATAAAAGCTTTGTCGAGGGTTGTATTTGTCCCTATTATTGCAGGTGTTTCTTACGAAATTCTCAAATTATCTGCAAAATTTAAAGATAATTTTTTAGTTAAATTTTTTATTTTACCCGGGTTATGGTTACAAAAAATTACAACACAACAGCCGGATAGAGATCAGATTGAAGTTGCGTATGCTGCTTTAGATGCAGTATTAGAGCTTGAAAAAGGGGAGCCAGATGCTTCAAAAGCTTGAAGAGATAAAGAAAACCTACGATATCCTAAGTAAGCAACTTGAAGACCCTGAAGTATTTAATGATAGAGATAGGTGTTCAAAAATCTCAAAAGAGATATCAGACATAAAAGATATTGTTCAAAAATTTACCGAATACAAAAATGTAAATACACAGCTTATCCAAAATAGAGAAATTATCAGAGATGAGCATGACCCAGAGTTAAAAGATCTTGCAAAATCTGAAATAGATGAGTTAGAATCCCACCTCCAAAAAATTGAAGAGGAGCTTAAACTACTTTTACTACCTAAAGACCCAAATGATGAAAAGAATGTAATTCTTGAGATAAGAGCAGGCACAGGTGGTGATGAAGCTGCTTTGTTTGCAGCAGAACTTTTCAGATTATATTCAAGATATGCAGAGGTGAAGAAGTGGAAGATTGAAATACTTAGTGAAAGTTCTACTGGCATCGGCGGATTTAAAGAGGTAATCGCAATGATAACCGGAAGGGGTGCATACAGCAGACTCAAATATGAAAGTGGAATACACAGAGTCCAGAGGGTTCCAGCGACTGAAGCTCAAGGTCGAGTCCACACATCAGCAGTTACTGTTGCAGTTTTGCCAGAGGTAGATGAAGTTGATATAAATATAAATCCAACTGACCTTAAAATAGATGTTTACAGAGCAGGTGGTGCTGGTGGTCAACATGTCAATACTACCGATTCAGCAGTTAGAATTACACATCTCCCTACAGGTGTTGTGGTTACTTGTCAGGATGAGCGTTCCCAGCACAAGAACAAAGCTAAAGCTATGAAGATCATAATGGCAAAAATTTTTGATATTGAAAGGCAGAAGCAGGAAGCTGAGCTTGCAAAAGAGCGTAAAATGCAGGTTGGAAGTGGAGACAGAAGTGAGAAGATCAGAACTTACAACTTCCCTCAAAACAGAATTACAGATCATAGGATCGGTCTTACTTTATATAGACTTGATGCGATAATGGAGGGTGATATGGATGAAATATTTGATAATCTACTCACTCATTATCAGGCTGAAGCATTAAAGTTATCTGTTGATGAATGACAAAGTCTGGACAATTAAAGATATTCTTCTCTGGACGACCGATTATTTTATAGAAAAAGGTGTAGAATCTCCAAGGTTAAATTCAGAAATTTTACTCTCCCACATATTAAACTTTGATAGAGTTTCCCTTTATACCAACTATTCAAGACCACTTAGCAAAGATGAGCTTTACAGATATAGAGAGCTAATAAAAAGACGTGCTAACAGAGAGCCTGCTGCCTATATATTAAACAGAAAAGAGTTTTGGTCAATCCCCCTCAAAGTAAATCGCAATACCCTTATCCCCCGTCCCGAAACTGAAATAGTTGTAGAAAGTGTAAATGAATTCATTAAAAAATCGGGTTATAATCGGATTGTTAATATACTTGAAGTAGGGACAGGTAGTGGCAATATCCCTATTGCTATTGCTTCTGAAAATAAAAATGTAAATATCTTTTCAGTTGATATAAGTTTTGAGTCGTTGAAAATTGCTTATCAAAATGTAGTTGAAAATAATTTCGATGATAAAATTTTTCTAATAAATGGGGATATTGTCTCTTCAATAAAATTTAAGAATTTTTTTGATATTATATTGTCAAATCCACCCTACATAAAAACTTCAGATATTCAAAATCTTCAGAGAGAAGTGAAAGATTTTGAGCCTTTATCTGCCCTCGATGGTGGAAGTGATGGGCTATTTTTTTATAGGAAGATACTTCAAAACTCAAAAGAACTTCTTGCTGAGGGTGGGACAGTTATCTTTGAATTTGGAGATGCACAGCAATCTCTTGATATAGAAAAAATTATGGTTGATATAGGATTTAAAAATTTTATTATTAAAAATGATTACTCAGGTTTGCCAAGGGTAATACGCTGTTACTAATTTTTTTTACTTTACACTTGCACTTTCTATATAACAGCGTAAAATTTTAATCAGATATATTTTAATAGAGAAATATTCAGATATGAAACTTATATGTTCTTAAAAATTTTTTTAGGAGGGTTATAATGATAGGTTTGCTTGGTGGTGGCAACATGGGTGAGGCGATTATAAAGGGGATGATCTTATCAGGAAAATTTTTGAATAGTGAGATAAATGTTACTGATGTTTCTAATGAAAGAGTTTCATACTTAAAAAACCAGTATGGTGTTAATACTCCTGATACTTTGGAAAGTTTTATCTTAAATAGTGATGTGATCGTATTGGCTGTTAAGCCTCAAGTTTTCCCTAATCTTCTAAAAAGTGTAAAACCGCTTGTAGATAAAGATAGGCATCTTTTTATCTCCATTGCTGCTGGTGTAAAATTGGAGAAGATAGAAGAGTATCTTGGAAATAATTTGAAGATTGTAAGAGTAATGCCCAACACTCCTGCTTTTGTTCTACAAAGTATGTCTGCATTAGCTTTTAATAAAAATATAAAAGATAGTGATAAACAAATTTCTTTTAAGATTTTTGAAGCTATTGGGGAGAGTGTGGAGCTTGATGAAAATTACCTTGATGCTGTTACTGCACTTAGCGGGAGTGGTCCGGGGTATATATCTATGATCCTTGAAGCTTTCTCTGATGCAGGAGTTAAGATAGGTTTGAGCAGAGATATTGCTAACAAGCTGATAATTCAGACATTTGTTGGAACTCTGGAGCTTATTAAAAGGGAGAATCTAAAATTTATTGATGCTAAAAATATTGTTACCTCTCCGGGTGGAACCACTATTAGTGGAATACATGAGCTTGAAAAGGGTGGATTTAAAGGGATTATTATGAATTGTGTTGAGGCTGCATACAAAAAATCTATTGAGCTTTCAAAAGGTTAGTCTGACTTTAAAATTTTAGATACCCCTCCAAAGAGTGGAAAAAAGATGAAAGAGAAAGAGGAGATGTTGTCAATACATCTTTTTTATAAAATAAAAATTTTATCTTGATTTTTTAGATATTTTGATTTAGAAAAAAAATTTATAAAAGTTTATTGAGATAATTTTTTAAAATAAAATAAAGGGGGTTATAATGAAAATTTCTTCAATTTTGATTGCTGGTGTAGTGTTTCTTGTTTTAGTTGTTTTTATAATTTATCAAGGTGGGGCTTCTAAAAAAGAGAAACCTAAGGTTTTTGTTGGTAAAGCTCTTAAAACATATACTGTGGAAGGTCTAAAAGTCAACCTTACTGAAATTTGTATAAATGGAGTTCTCTACTATGCAGTTGAAGGTGTAGGTTTGACACCAGCTCTTAATACTGAGTCAGAAGTTTTACTTTGCGAATAATTTTTTTCTTAAATTAAATAAAAAAGCCTGCAAAATTACTTGCAGGCTTTTTTTTATTGTGTAACGATATTTATCAGCTTATCTTTTACATAAAAAATATTTTTTATCCCTCTCCCCTCTAAAAAGGTTTTGATTTTTTCATCATTTATGGAGAGTTCTTTTATCTGAGCTTCCTCCATATCTGCAGAGACTGTTATTTTACCTCTTACCTTGCCATTTATCTGTGTAACTATTGTTTTGCTCTCCCTCTGAAGAGCTTTTTCATCCCAGCAGGGGAAAGCTTTGTTCAAGAGAGGGTCATTGTTGCATCCTGTAATTATAGACCAAAGCTCATCTGTAAAATGTGGAACAAATGGAGCTAAAAGTAGTATAATTGTTTGTAAAGTCTCTTTTAATACCTTTTTTTCTAATAAACTATTAACATTTGACTGGTTTGCAAGATTTACAAGCTCCATAATTGCACTTATTGCAGTGTTAAAATGAAATCTATCGTTTATGTCGTTGTAGACTTTTTTGATAGTTTCGTGTGTCTTCCTTCTGAGAGCTTTTGTCTCGCCATCGAGAGCTCCATCGTTTTCTGAATATATATCTACATCTTTTATCTTTTCGTAATTAGAGATAACAAGATTCCAAACTCTTTTTAAAAATCTGTAACACCCCTCCACACCTTGTTCACTCCATTCGAGGGTTTTGTCAGGGGGAGATGCGAAAAGTATAAAAAGTCTTGCCGTGTCAGCACCATACTCATTAATTATATTTTCAGGGTCAATAACATTTTTTTTGCTTTTAGACATCTTCTCACTTCTTCCTATATCCACTTGTTTGCCACATATTGAACAATTCCCTTCATTTACCTGTTCTGGGAAAAGCCATCCATGTTCTGGACATGAGTGAGTTTCTTTGCACACCATACCTTGTGTCAAAAGATTTGTAAAAGGTTCGTCAAATTTGATATATCCAAAATCTCTCAATACTTTTGTAAAAAATCTTGAGTATAAGAGGTGAAGAACTGCATGTTCTATTCCCCCTATGTATTGGTCAACTGGAAGCCAATAATCAACTGCTTTTTGGTCAAAAGGGGTGTCAGAGGTATTGGGTGAGGCATATTTTATGTAATACCAAGAAGATTCGACAAATGTATCCATTGTATCTGTCTCTCTTCTTGCATCACCACCACATTTGGGACACTTTGTTTTGACAAAATCTTTGAGCTGTTTCAAAATATCACTTGAAGATGTAAATTGAACATCTTTAGGTAAAACTACCGGTAGCTGGTCTACAGGGATAGGAACAACTCCACATTTATCACAGTAAATTATAGGGATAGGAGCCCCCCAATACCGCTGTCTTGATATACTCCAATCTCGTAGACGGTAATTTACACTCCTCTTCCCTAAATTTTTTTCAGCAAGCCATTTGGTGATTAAATCCATTGCTTCAATATTTTTTGTGCCGTTAAACTGCTCTGAATTAAAAAGAATCCCCTCCTCTTCGTATGCTTTCTCCATAGAGGATGGCTCTATATCTTTGTCAATAGGTTTGATAACAGGTATGATGGGGAGATTATATTTTTTGGCAAAATCAAAATCTCTCTGATCATGAGCAGGAACAGCCATTACTGCACCTGTCCCATAATCCATAAGGACAAAATTTGCGACAAATATCGGAATCTCTCTTCCATTGGCAGGGTTGATACAGTATGAACCTGTCCATACCCCCTTTTTTTCGTAATCTTCAGATGTTCTTTTTATTTTGTCTTCCTTTTTCATTTCGTTTATTTCAGATATAATCTTATCCCTATCTCCGGCTTCTCCTTTTACCAGGGAATCTATAATTGGATGTTCAGGCGCGATGCTCATAAATGTAGCACCAAAAATAGTATCTGGTCTTGTTGTAAATACGGTGATGAAGTCGGGACTACCCTTTATTTGAAATTTTAGCTCACTCCCAAAACTTTTACCAATCCAATTCCTCTGCATTACGAGGACTTTTTCTGGCCATCCGGGAAGTTTGTATGTAAAATCGAGAAGCTCCTCTGCATAATCTGTGATTTTGAAATACCAATGCTCAAGCTCCTTTATCTCAATCTCTGTCCCACATCTCCAACACACTCCATCTTCAACCTGCTCATTTGCAAGAACAGTAGCACACTTTTCACACCAGTTAACATTCCCTTTTGATCTGTATGCAAGACCTTTTTCATACATTTTTATAAAAAACATCTGCTCCCATTTGTAGTAGTTTTCATCACATGTTGCAACCTCTCTTTTCCAGTCGTAGCTAAACCCAAGTTTTTTGAGCTGTTTCTTCATATAATCTATATTGTCGTATGTCCATTTGGCAGGGTGGATATTGTTACTAATGGCGGCATTTTCAGCAGGGAGCCCAAAAGCATCCCAACCCATAGGGTGAAGAACATTGTAATTATTCATCCTCTTGAATCTTGTAATAACATCTCCAATTGTGTAATTCCTGACATGCCCCATATGTATCTTTCCAGATGGATATGGGAACATTTCAAGCAGATAATATTTACTCTTTGATGGATCATCTTTGACATTAAAAATATCTAACTCTTCCCATCTTTTTTGCCATTTATCTTCTATTTTTTTCGGTTCGTAAGGGATATCAAGCATTGCTGCCTCCATAAATTTTAATTACTTAAATTACTTAAAAGGTTAAAAAAATTAACATTAAATAGAGAGCAATGCAAGGAAAATTTTAATATTGAGTTATCGAGAAGTTTGGTTTTTCTTATATTTGCTAAGTTATCTGTTTCCCCAATTACTGTTTAAATTATTAAATAGTCATTTTATACAATTTCAAGGTTGAAAAAAGGTTCAAAATTTAAATTATAGTGACAAACTATATTTTTTGTCATTTCGA
>DYJV01000010.1 GCA_020722945.1 Candidatus Methylomirabilis sp.
ATAAAAAGATAATTTCAAATGAAAAATTTTTTATCCTATCTATACTTTTAAAAGATTATGGCAGAGGGGGAAAAGTAAAATTTACTTTCTTTTGAAATTTAATATTTTTCATATTTTTTGAGTGGACTAACTATTTTTAAAATTTAGGGTATTTAATATATTTTTTTCTTGAATAATTTTTAATTATATTGGATAAAAACTTTAATTTGAAATATTATTTATAAAAATCTATATTTTCCTAAACTCTAATATTTTTTGAAAAATTTATAAAATTTAATACAGAGATATAGGGGGCTAAATTGAAACTTGTATCTGGCGATACAATGTCTAAAATTGACAAATGGAGTATTGAAAATATTGGGATACCCGGTTGTGTCCTTATGGAGAATGCAGGCAGGGGAGTTTTTAATCTCTTTATCGAGAAATTTAATCCAGATATTAATTCTAAAATTGTGATTTTTGCAGGGAAAGGGAATAATGGAGGGGATGGATTTGTATTAGGAAGGTATCTTTTTAACAACAATTTTAAAAATTTTGATACTATTCTCCTTGCAAATTCAGAAACTTTAAAAGGTGATGCAGCCATTAATTTCAATATTTGTAAAAACATGGGAATTAACATAAAAGAGATCTTAAATATTGAGCAGTTTAATTCTTTTTTTGCTGGTAAAAGTTACGATTTTATATTTGATGCTATTTTTGGGACAGGTTTAAAAAGTGAGGTTAAAGATTTTTACAAATATATAATTGATTTTATCAATGCTTCAAGCTCCAAAAAGATAGCAATCGATATCCCTTCAGGTCTTGATTCAGAAAAGGGTATACCTCTTGGTGCAGCAGTGAGAGCAGATCTAACTGTTACCTTTGGTATCAAAAAGATTGGTCTTGCAACATCTCCGGGAGCTATTTACACAGGTTTGACAGAAGTTGTAGATATATCAATTCCTAAGTCACTACCTTTTACAATCTCAGATTTTGAAATTGATGATCAGATGGTTAATCGTATCTACAAGAAAAGATCTGTTGATGCTCACAAAGGGAGTTTTGGGCATGTTGTAATATTAGGTGGGAGTCTTGGTTTTAGTGGTGCAGTTACTCTTGCTGCAAAATCAGCCCTAAAAAGTGGTTCTGGTCTTGTAACAGCAATACTCCCCAATGAGATAAATAGTATATTTGAAGCATCCTTTATCGAAGGGATGAGCTTTCCGATTGACTTAAAGTCACCAAAGATAGATAAAATTCTTGATTTTATAAATAGTAAAGATGTTATAGTTGTTGGTCCGGGTCTTGGACAATCAGATGATGCAAAAAATCTTATCTTCAAAATTATTGAAAAAATATCTATCCCTATTATTATTGATGCAGATGGCTTAAATATAATTTCTGAAAAAATTGATATTTTAAAGTCTCTTGAAGGTAGAACTATTATTACACCACATCCGGGAGAATTTGGGAGATTAATGAATTTAAGTAGTAAAGATATACAGCTTGATAGGCTCTCTGCTGTGAGAGTATTTTTAAAAAAATATGATATAACTCTTATGCTGAAAGGTTTTAGAACAATTATTTGTAGTAATGGAGAAACCTACATCTCCCCCAAGGGTAGTAGTGCTATGGCAACTGCTGGTAGTGGTGATGTTCTTAGTGGAATTGTGGCATCTTTTGTAGCTCAAGGCTACTCATTAAAAGATGCTGCAGTAATGGGTGCGTATATACATGGATTTTCTGGTGATATTGCAGCTAAGAGAGAATTTCCTGAAACTGTTACAGCCCAATCGATTATTGATAATTTGCATTACGCTTTTAAAATACTATTTTCATAATAAAATGATTAGAAAATATATAATAAACAACCTTCAAGAGATGAAAGATTTTGCAACAGAGTTATCTACTTTTATAACTTCATCAAATATTGGGAATTTTATCGGTTTGATTGGTAATTTGGGCAGCGGCAAGACACAATTTACAAAGTTTTTTGCAGAATCTCTCGGGTGTCTGATGGATGATGTTACAAGTCCTACCTTTGCTATCTTAAATGAATACGATTGTCAAAGTAATAAAATTTATCATTTTGACCTTTACCGTTTAAATTCTGTTGAAGAATTAGAAGAAATAGGTTATAAAGATTTCCTTTATGCTAATGGGATATCAATTGTCGAATGGGTTGACAAAATACCTTCAGCTATACCATATTTTGGTATAATTTTAAAATTTGAAGTTTTTGGTCAAGTCAGAGAAGTAACTTTTTTTGAATCAAAAGAGTATTTAGGAGGACATTTTTAAATGGGTATAATAGTTCAAAAATTTGGAGGAACATCTGTCGGATCAGTTGAGAAAATTTTTAATGTTGCAAATAAGGTAATAGGGGAAATCAAGAAAAATCACAAAGTGATAGTTGTTGTTTCTGCTATGTCAGGAGAGACTGATAAGCTTATAAAACTTGCTTATGAAGTAAAAGATAATTGTGTTGAGGATAGGGAGTATGACACAATTATTTCAACAGGTGAGCAAGTTACAACTGGATTACTTGCGTTAGCACTCAAAAAACTTGGATATAAAGCCAAATCTTTTCTTGGTTTTCAAATACCGATAAAGAGTGATTCCACATATTCAAAAGCAAGAATTATTCAAATTGATTCAGAAAACCTCAAAAAAGCTCTTCAAGAGAATGATGCTCTCGTTGTTGCTGGTTTTCAGGGGATTGATGAAACGGGTAGTATTACTACGCTCGGAAGGGGTGGTTCTGATACTACTGCTGTTGCTATTGCAGCAGCTATTAATGCAGATATATGTGATATTTATACAGATGTTGATGGAGTATATACCACAGACCCCAATATATGCAGGAATGCAAAAAAGATGGAAAAGATATGTTATGAAGAGATGCTTGAATTTGCAAGTCTTGGTGCAAAAGTTTTGCAGCTCCGCTCTGTGGAGTTTGCACAAAAATATAATGTAAAGCTTCAGGTTAGAAGTTCTTTTAATGACAATTTAGGGACAATTGTATGCAAAGAGGAGGAAAAAATGGAAAGCCCATTAATTACAGGTGTTGCTTATGATAAAAATCAGGCAAAGATATCTATCTTAAAAGTTGCAGATAAGCCGGGTGTTGCAGCCAAAATTTTTTCAACAATAGCAGAAAATAATATCAGTGTTGATATGATAATCCAAAATATTTCAGAAGAGGATAAAACAACAGATATTACATTTACAGTAAGTAAGACAGATTATCTCAAAGCACTCGAAATATCAAAGAAGCTTGCAACTGACATAAATGCTAAAAATGTTATTGGTGACACAAATATATCAAAGATATCAATAATAGGTGTAGGTATGAAAAGCCATTACGGAATAGCCTCAAAAATGTTTCAATTATTAGCTGATGAAAATATCAATATCCAGATGATAAGCACTTCTGAGATCAAAATATCTTGTGTTGTTCAAGAGAAGTATGGAGAGCTTGCTGTGAGGATACTACACGACGGATTTGAGCTCGGAAAGTAAATTTCTCCTCTATCAGTTAGTTAATTTTTATACTCTATATTTAATTTAGAGATTGTGTAAGAATAAAAAGAGGTGGACAAATGAATTCTATCAAAATTTATGATACAACTCTTAGAGATGGAACTCAGGCTGAAGATATTTCAGTTACAGCAAAAGATAAGGTTGTAATATCAAAGAAGCTTGATGAAATGTCATTTGACTACATAGAGGGTGGATGGCCCGGTTCCAACCCTAAAGATAAAGATTTTTTTTCAATTATGAAGAGCAACAAACTCAATTTTAGTAAACTTGTTGCTTTTGGGAGCACCAAAAGAGCTGGGGAGAAGATAGAGAGAGACCCATCTATCCGTTCGCTTCTCGATGCTGAAGTTCCTGTTGTTACTATTTTTGGAAAAACTTGGGATTTTCATGTTACTGATGCCCTCAAAATTACTCTCGAAGAGAATCTCGATATTATTGCTGAATCTATCGAATACCTCAAAAAATATCATAACGAAGTTATTTACGATGCAGAGCATTTTTTTGATGGTTTCAAAAAGAATAAAGAGTATGCTATCAAAACTATCAAAGCAGCTCAAGATTCAGGTGCGGACTGGATAGTCTTTTGTGATACAAATGGTGGAAGTCTCCCTTCAGAGATAGATTCTATAATAAAGAAGATAAAGCCGTATCTAAAACATAGTGTTCGCCTTGGTATTCATGCACACAATGATGCAGAGCTTGCAGTTGCAAACTCTTTGTGTGCTGTTGAAAATGGGATAGAGATGGTGCATGGGACCATCAATGGTTTTGGTGAGAGGTGTGGTAATGCAAATTTATGCTCTATTATCCCAAATATTATACTTAAGCTCAACAAAAATTGTCTAAATGGGATGAGTTCCCTCAAAAAAATTACTAAATTGTCAAGATTTACCAATGAGATCCTGAATAAGCGTCATTTCAGGCATCAGCCGTATGTTGGAGTCAGTGCTTTTACACACAAAGGTGGAGTCCATGTGAGTGCTGTCCTTAAACACCCCGAAACTTATGAGCATATATCACCTGATCTTGTAGGGAATCAGAGAAGAATAGTTGTTTCGGACCTTTCAGGGAAAAGCAATATATTTGCAAAAGCTGAAGAGCTTGGTCTTGATATTGACGAAAAAAGTCAAATGGCTCAGGAAGTTCTAAATAGAGTCAAAGAGCTTGAAAACAAAGGTTTTCAATTTGAAGGTGCGGATGCATCATTTGAGATACTTGCAAGAAAAGCAAGTGGTAAATACAAAAAATATTTTGAATTGATTGGTTTTAGGGTCATCGATCATAAAGTTGAGGAGGGTGAGCCACCTATCTCTGAAGCTACTATCCGTATAAAGGTTAATGACCAGGAGGAGCATACAGCTGCAATGGGAGATGGTCCTGTAAATGCTATTGACAATGCTTTAAGAAAAGCTTTGAAAAATATTTACCCTATTATAGATACAATAAAACTCAGTGACTACAAAGTTAGAATTTTATCTCCTGACTCAGGGACAGCAGCACTGACAAGAGTTCTTATAGAATCTGAAGATGATAACGACAAATGGACAACAGTCGGAGTATCACAGAATATAATTGAAGCAAGCTGGCAGGCAGTAGTTGATTCTATCGAATATAAATTAATGAAAGAGGATAAAAATATATAAAGCTATTTTATTAAAAGAGAAGGGTAACTCTTTTATCAACTGTTACCCTTCTTAATCTTTTATTTTAGATTAATCCCATTCTCCATTGCCACATCTTTTATATGGTTAACAAATATCTCTATAATTTTACTATTAATGCCTAATCCTTCAAGTATAGGTGTAACTGCAAAACCCTCTTTTTTGAAGATATTTTTCCAAGAATCCTCTTCATCACCAGCCATATCATTTGTAGCGTGATCCCCAGCAACAAGCATAAATGGTTTGATTAAAATTTTATTAGAGATTTTATGATGTTTTTTATGGTTCTTCAATTGATAAATAATATCATCAAGAGATGGATACCCCTCAACAGTCCCTATAAATATATCAAGATCGGGGTATTGCTTTTTAAACTCTTTTTCGGTCTCTGCATAAATACCACTTGAATAAAATTCGTTACCGTGTCCCATATAAACTAATACTGATTTTTTACTTTTGGCAAGTTCAACATCACCTTTGAGTGCTTCAACACTTTTCTGTATATCAGCATGATAATCGTGGAGTGGTCCGTAACTTCCAAGTAAAGGTCTACCTACAACTATTTTCTTGAAAGGTTTCCATTTATCCTTTATGGTTGAGATTGAATTTAGCCCTCTAACATATTCAAGGAGATCGGCAAACTCTTCACCATGGTAAATATGAGTAGGCTGGATAATTACTGTTTTGTAGCCTTCATCAGTGAGCTCACCTAATGTTGCAAGTAATCCTTTGACATAAAGTATCTCTTTTGGAACACCTTGAGATAACCATTTATCAGCTTCTTTTTGGCGTTCTCTCCAGATGTTTTTTATTATATTTGATGTAAATGTAATTTTCACACAAACTTCTGGAAACTCTTTTTTAACACTACTGACAATACTGTTAATAGAAGTCAATCCTTCAGGATATGTCGTCCCAAAGTTTGCTATTACTATGGCTGTTTTCTCTTTTTTCACTTCTTTCTCTTCTCCAAATACAAAAGATGGAATTAACAAACTTACTACAAAAAATAGAAAAAATAAACTATAAAACTTTTTCATTTTAAACCCCTTTTTTTTAATATGTGTAATTACTATATTTGCTATTTTTTTTATATAAAATCAGAATGAGAAACTAATTAAAGTAGTTAAATTTAAACCTGGCTCAGGAATAAAATCAAGGTCATTAATACGCAGATGAGATAAGTAGTATTTATCAAAAAGATTTTCTGCATTAATGGTTAATTTAACATCTTTTAATATTCCAATATGCTTAAACATTATCCCACCACGGAGATTACCGATACCATAACCTGCAGTTTCACTCTCATTTTCAGCAGGGTGATTTTGTCTATTGTAAAATTCACCTTCAATTTCAAACCAATATTTAAAGTTGTTTTTAAAAGCTGATTCCCATCTGCTACCAATAGCTCCATTAAGAGGTGGGATATTGTTTAGCCGTTCATTGTTATCAAGATTTTCACCAACAACATAAGCTACCCTACAAAAAATTTTTATCTTTTCTGTTATAATAAAATCAGCATTCCCGTCAAAACCGTATAGTTTGGCATCGAGAACATTACTATATTTGTAAGTTGGTATTCCAGAAACAAAAGATTGTGGTTGTAAAATTGTATCGATATAGTTGTTCACTCTACTATAAAATATATCAAATTCAGCGTTTAAGTGTGAATAACGGGCTTTAATACCTGTATTGAAATTGTATGAATACTCTGAATCAAGGGATGGATCTCCAAGAAGAATTTGACTTCCACCTCCCCTTGTTGAGTATCTCTCAAAGATATCAGGTGCACGAAAACCACTACTTACTGTGCCAGTGAGATGCAAATTAGGTGTCAATTTGTATAAAGTAGCAAGATTAAAAGTCACTGCACTATCTTTTTCATAACCGAAATTACTTGTAGATGATGAGGATGATGTCAATTTACCTTTCTCATCATATTTTTTATCAGTAAAAGTGATACTATCTGCATCAGTAGTAAAGTAATCGTATCTCCCACCTAAAATAAAATTGAGCTTATCATTAAAAATTATCTCATCCTGAGAAAAGAGTCCCAAATGATTCCTATTTGCATGAGGGACAGGTTGAAAAATCATACTTCTTGCAATGCTGTTATTCTTGTTCCGATGGATAAATTGAGTTTCCCATGAATCAGTATCTTCACGGACAAAATCAACTCCACTTGTCAGCAAGTTGCTATCTGCAATGTTTTTCTGCACCTGAAATGATGCTCCCTTTGCAGATGAATCAATTTGATTATCTTTTAGGTTGTGTACAGGCTGAACATGACTTGGGTAATTACCCTCATAATATCTATCCTGATCAACATAAAATAGTTTTGTTTTTATATTGTCGATATTGGCAAAATTGAGTAATTCATAACCTAATTTATACGATTGTGTATCAAAACGAGTAAAATGGGAAAATGGTGAAGCGGGATCTTTTTGTGGAATCCCAAAATCATCAATTTGGTTTAATCTGACCGATGCAGTAATTTTCTGATTATCAGTAATTTTATATAATGTTTTCATATCAATATTCATATTTTCAAATTGAGAATTATTTACTTCATTGCCATTACCATCCTCGTAGTTGTCTGCATCTCTTCCAGAAATACCAAGCCTAAAACCGAAACCATTAGCACCACCAGTCATATCGTAGTGACCAAACCATCCTTCATTTACAGATGAATAAGAGTTTGTAATCTTATTTTCAAACTTCCACTCCTTAGAATCAGCAAACGCAACTTCTTTGGTTATAATATTGATAACCCCTCCGAGGGCGTCTGTCCCGTAAAGAGCGGAGCCTGGACCTTTTAGCACCTCTATTTTAGAAACACTACCAACATCAATAAAGGGAGTAATAGATAATCTCCCTGCCCATAAATTAGTCTCTCTATCTCCATCATATAAAACTAAAACACGATTACCACCCAATCCACGTATTATAGGTTTGCTTTCCCAATAGCCGCCTTTTTCAAGTGATATACCTGGTATCTGTTCCAAAGCTTCTGTGACAGATGGAGCTGAAATTTCTTCTAATCTTTTTTCATCTATGTAAGATATTGGCATTGGTAGATCAAAATTTTTCTTCTCTGAACGAGTAGCAGTAACAACAACTTCGTCAAGAAAGTAGAGAGTATCCTCTCCTAATATTTGGATAGAGTATAATAAAAGTATTGATATAAAGATAATTAACTTTAATATAATACTTTTCTTTATTTTCATAAATTCTCCTTTTTAAAATTCAGAATTTATCCCTTTTGTTATAGCTTTACATTAAATTAAGTATAACTTTAGGGTTACGCATAGCAGGACAAAATTAATATGGCAAGCAGTAGTAGATAGAGCAACTGCATACTAAATTTGTCAATAGTAATTTAATTAAAAGGGATTAGGTAGAAGTGTAATAAATTAGATAGGTGTAAATTCCATTGTGACCTCCTCATCCGCGTAAGGTATTTCACAGGGGGTATCCTGGCTCACCATTTTACTGAAAATTCGTAAAAATAAAGATTTTCAGTATCCTACTTGCCAGCCTTCCCATCAATGACAGTGGCTACTATTGGCTTTCGTAAGGCTTACAGTTGCGGGACAGCGTCGGATTCTCACCGAACTTCCCCACTCCATGATAAAAAATGCCATAAATCATCTCTTTTTCTTTGTCAATAAAATTTTCAGAGAGTCGTTATTTAGAAAAAATCTTTAAAACCTATAAGATTAATCTTGAATGTTGAAGTGTGAATTGAAAATTATAAATGTTTAATGATAAATAATTAATTATTTTTTTAACTAAAAAATTTGAGTAAAATGAAAATGACACAAAATAAAAAACATCACCAACAGATTTAGAAATCTTTCAAACGCACCCTTTCACATCTTGAAATCAACTTTTCTTCCCCTCTACTCAAGGGGTGGTGGGTTAATTCCCCTCTATGGAGGGGTGGCACCGTCAGGTGACGGGGTGGTTGTTCTTTTGTTTTTATCTTTGCTTTTAGTTTTTGTTTTTTATCTTCCCTTTTGATTGCTTTAACTTCACTCCCCATTGAGGATGGGTGGTCAAATCTTTTCTCTTTCTTCTTTTTCTATTTTTAATATTTCTTTTTATCTTTGCCTCAGCCTTCAGGCTGGTGGTTATAGTAGCATCAAAACCTGGTGGCTATAGCAACTTCGAAGCTATATTCCTCCTCACTTTGTTTGCCTAAATTACGATAATGTTGTTTGTCATTATAATTTAGATTTTAAAAATCAAATTTTTATAAGATGCTGATTTAAAATTAGGTGATTAATAAATAGTAAAGATTGTTTAATGTTTTTTTAATGAATCAATGTATGATTGTCCACCTAAAACTATTAGAGGTTCTTTTTTAAGGTTAAGCCATCCGAGGAGTTTTAGAATCTTCTCCTCAGGCATTGAAATGCAACCAGCAGTGGGGTGTTCACTATTTTTCCATACATGAATGAAGATAGCACTACCTTTCCCTTTTATTATAGGGGCTGTATTATACTCAACTATAATTCCAAATTTATACTGCTCATCATCCCTGAGCATCTTCTCAAATGATTTAGCATTAGGTGTCCCTCTTACTAATTTGTTGTAATCTGGAGAATTTACATCATCAACCCAATAATCGCTTTTTGTCATTTGCTGATAATTCATCTCTGTTTTTATACTTGGTAGGTATCCAAATGCAGTTTTTAAAGGGTATATCCCACTTGGAGTTTTTAAATCACCTTCAATTTTTTTACCTAAATCTGCAAATCCTTTTTTCCCAATATTAACTTCAAAATTATCAAAAGGTTGAATCCATTGGTTATTAACTTTTTCAAAGCAGATAATTTCTGCTTTATAAGATGAGGGATCAATGTTTGTAACAAATATTATATTTTGGGAGTTGCTATAATTTGATGAGATACTTTTTAATACATTGTTAAAATCAATATTGGTATTGATATTTTTTGTACAGTTTACACTTAATACCATTAAAGATATAAAAAGTAAAATTACTAATTTTTTTAGAAAGTTTATTCTATAAATAGTTGTATTTATTATAATTTTATTCATAGCAGTTGTTCCCACTAATATTTTTCTGGTGAAGCATAAAATGAAGATATTTTGTTGTCTAATTTTTTTTTCAACACTACTAATTAAATGATTCTGAGATATATTGCAATAAAGATTTTTAAAATATGGTTACTCTGTATGGCAGGTTCATTGTAATTTTTATTATTAATATTCAATGACTCTCGAATCTAAAATTTATAAATATTCCCTTTCTTCTTCAGAGTTGCAAATAGTGTAACTGTATGTTAAAAGATGATAATAAGGTTTTTTGATTTTTTTAGTAGTTATCGAGTCCCCAAAGTTGTGATAGTTAGTCAAAATTTTAAAATCCTTCTATCTATTTTACTGTTATATAACAATGATTAACTTTATAGATTCTAAAAATTGTAATAAATTAAAATAGTCAAAAAATGGAGAAACTTTTTTGAAAAATTATAAAGAGATCAATCTATTATGTTTTGGGAATTCACTCACCTATGGATGCCTTGTAAATAAAGGTTATACAGACTTTCTAAATGATAAACTTCCTTCCCATGTTCACATTATTAATGCAGGAGTTCCCGGAGATACTGTTTTGGATGGCATTAACCGTATAAACAACATTTTACTCCTCAATCGACCCGATATTACAATCATTGAATTTGGAGTTAACGATGCATTCTCCCTTATGCCATTAAACAAATTTGAAGATTACTACACATCTCTTATCCAGAGAATTCCTAATATAAAAATTCTTATGATTCCTCATCAATTATATGATGCAACTGATTCAAAAGTGGTCAAGCCCTACTACGAAAAGATAAAAAGTTTGGCTGAATCTTTTAATCTTGATATTATTGATCTTTCACAGATCAGATTATCTGAAGATCAATTACTTGAAGATATGCTGCACCCAAATGAGCAAGGTTACTCTGTATATTGTGATAAGAGCTACCAGATTCTTGAAAAAATTATTAAATTTTAACTTAACATTTTAAATTTTAAATAGGATATATAAAGATGGATAAAAAAGAAATTTCTGAGAAGCTATCCCTTATGAGTAAACTTTTTGAGATAAAGGGTGAAAATAGCTTTAAAGTAAAAGCATTTGACAATGCTTCAAGAATAGTTTTGCAGATAGAAGATTTTGAAAATAGTTTTAATAGTGGTTTTATTGGTATAAAGGGTATAGGGAAATCTATATCATCGGTAATAGATGAATTTTACACAAAAGGCTCCAGTCAAGTATTAGACTCTCTTTTACTTGATATCCCAAAAGGAGTTATTGATATGCTTGAGTTAAAGGGGTTGGGAGCCAAAAAAGTAAAGATATTATATGAGGAGTTGGGGATAACTTCAGTTGGCGAGCTTGAATATGCCTGCAACGAAAATAGACTTTTGATATTAAAAGGTTTTGGTGAAAAGACTCAGACAAACATCATAAAGAGTATCCAAATGTTCAAAAAAAGGGAAACAACCATCCATTATCCTTATGCAAAGGATAGAGCATTAGAGCTCCTTAAAGAATTGCACAAAATAAAGAGTGTAACAAAGGCAGCTTTTACAGGTGATTTGAGGAGAAAATGTGAGACACTCAGCTTACTTCAATTTGTTATCTCCACTGGCTCAACTGAAGATATAATAAGATTATTCAATAAAGTTGAGCATAGGGATAAAATGTTCATTAATGGTAAAGAGGTTGAGTGTCTCAATGTAAAAGCAGATAATTTCCCTGTTCTTTTTTATATTTGTGACAACAAAGATTTTAATGAGATACTCTTTTTTACATCTGCTGAAGAAAATTTCTTATCCAGATTTAAAAATATTGACAATTTTAAAAATGAAAAAACCTTTTTTACGGAAAATAATTCGCCATATATTATCCCTGAAATGAGGGAGAATTACAACTATCAATCATATTCAGGTATTATAGGTTATAGTCAATTTAAAGGGGTGTTTCATATCCATACAACTTACAGTGATGGGGCAGACAGTATAGAGGATATTGTAAAAGAGTGTATCTCAAGGGGGTTTGATTATATTGGGATATCTGACCATTCCAAAAGTGCTTTTTATGCCAATGGTTTATCGGAAGATGCTATAAAAAGACAGTCTGACGAAATTGATGAGTTGAACAATAAATTTTACCCTTTTAAAATTTTCAAAGGGGTGGAGTCAGATATACTTAGAGGTGGAGAGCTTGATTACTCTGACAAAATTTTAGAGAAATTTGATTTTATTATTGCTTCTGTCCATTCATCTTTTAATCTGCCAAAAGGTGAAATGACAGATAGACTTATAAAAGCAGTTAAAAACCCTTATACAACTATTATCGGACATCCAACAGGTCGGTTGCTCCTATACCGTGAACCTTACAATTTTGATTTTTCCAAATTTTTGATTGCTGTTAAAGATAATAGAAAATTTATTGAGATAAATGCCCATCCATATAGGCTTGATTTGAGCTGGCAAAATTGTATAGAGGCTAAAAAGCTTGGGATAAAATTTTTTATTAATCCTGATGCTCATACACTTGAAGGTTTTCAATATCTAAAATATGGTGTAAATGTAGCAAGAAAAGCAGGATTATTAAATAATGATGTTCTTAACACATTATCAAGTGAAGATATTGTAAAATTATTAAAAAAATAGGGGGGTTGAATGTATGGTTTGGTAGAATTTTCAGTTGTTCCAATAGGTAGTAGCTCTACATCTGTTAGCAGATTTGTAAAGATTGCTCATAATATAATAAAAAGATCAGAATTTAAATTTGAATTATCATCTATGGGGACAATATTAGAGGGTGATATTGAGAAAATTTTGACACTAATATTAAATATCAATAACGAGATTGAATCTTTGGGAGTGAAAAGAATTTTGACTAATATAAAGGTCGATTATAGAGTTGACAAAGTGTCAACCATAGCAGGGAAATTGGAATCTATAAAATAATTTTAAACAAATTTATATAGATCTGAAAGAGCAAGAGAGGATAGTTTACAAATAAAAAAATAACCCATCCCCTGTAATTACAATTACTTTATCTCGATTAATCAGAAAAAATGATTTATTCTTTTAAATCCAAAATTCCCAGCCGCAGTAATACTCATCTGGATGTTTATCAGGAGGGCATGCTATACATTCGGTTTTGATCCGTATATCAATTGCATGTGCAAAGTATGTGTATTCTACCAAACCTGCTGATTTACAAGGGTAATCTTGCAACCCTTTCCTTTTTCTTGCTGACTGGACTCTACAATCGTTCATTTTAAAGATTATCTTGTTTTCACTAATAACTTCGATAGATTGCTTATTAATAAAAGAGTACATTCTATATTCAAGTGCTTTCTTTAACCCTTCAATACCTGCCTGTTCTGGAAGATTAAGGATTTCTTTGATTCTGTAGGCTTCATAGGGTGAAAACTTGGTCCAGCAGGAATCGTTACACCTTTTGGCATCATTCATTCCAAACCTTTTCTCTACAGCCTGAAACCATACTCCATCATTTGCAAGCCAATTTGCTCCTATTTTCTCTAAGATCCCCTTCAACTCATCTTCAGATTTTTCAAGGAGAATCTTTGGGATGCCGTCCTGCATTTCAAAACCGAAAGCTTTTGCAAGTCTCTCAATTTGTATGTTAAAACTGTTTCTTCCAGCTTCAGCTTCAACCTCGATGCAGTTTGGTAATCCTATTTGATGAGTTACTTCACTAAACCACAAACCATAATGTGTAACTGTCCTTCTGATCCCATCAAAAATTAGTTGTATTAATAGCTCTTTTTTCATTTTTAGCCCTTTATTTGTAGATTAAATTTTTTACAGAAAAATTAAGTTAGTATATTAAAATTGAAGCTCCCCATGTAAATCCAATCCCAGCATTAAGGTTTAAGATGATATCCCCTTTTTTTAGCTGTTGAGCTTTAATGGCTTCTTGTATATTGAGAAATATATCAAATCCTCCAATATGTCCATGCTCTACAATATACTTTGAAGATGTTTTCTCTATTGGAATATTTAGTTCGCCAGCAACTATTTCAAGTAATTTTTTGTTGGCATTTACCATATTAAAAAAGCCTATATCTGAAGTGGAAAGACCATTCTTATCTAAAATTTTCTTTGCAAGCTCTACAAATGTAGGTGCATAAATTTTTTTGAAATCACCTTTTGCTGTCTCTTGGTCGAGACATTTGTAAATTTTGTCAGATGATGTCCAATTTGCATTTCTGTAATAAGATTGGATACCACTATCTTTTATCCCCCAAAGATGAAAATATTCACCTTTTGAGATATAGAGGAAATCTTTTATTAAAAAGTCTGAAGAATTTCTACTGACTACAACAGCACCTGCACCATCTCCAAAAATAACAGCATCAGCGGTGTGATGATTGGTATAACTGCTCCATCTATCACCTGAAACAACCAAAACATGATCAATCCCACCTGCAAGTATATAATTTTTAGCAAGCTCAATGGCTGTAAGCATCCCGCAACAACCTTGATACATATCAAAGAATGAAGCATTTGTTGCTGATAGTGCACTCTGTATCTTCCCTGATATTGGTGGGAGATTGTAGTCTTGCATTCCAGCAGGAGCATTTATTATGACTCCTATATCTTGAGCTTTTACAGAAGAAGAGCTCAGTGCATTTTTGGAAGCAAAGATGCTCATATCAGAGGGCATCTCCTCTTCTGCTTCATAGACATACTTTGAACCTATATAATCAATTACAATCTGTGGAATACCAGACTTTGCGGCAAGAGAGCTAACTAACACTCTCTTTTCTGGAAGATAAAATCCAAAACCTGATAATCCAATATTGTGATTCAAAATTACTCTCCTTTAAAATTAGGGGTTCTCTTCTCAAAAAAAGCAGCAACTCCCTCTTTTTTGTCCTCTGAAAAATGATTGACACTTGCTGAAAGGATTTCAAGCATTGTGGCAATTTGAACGGGATTTGAAAGATTGTTGTAAAAAGCGTCTTTTACAAAAGAGACTGCAAGGGGAGCATTGGAAGCTATCCTCTCTGCAAATTTATCACCCTCCAAGTTCATCTCATCTACAGTATCAAATACTTTGTTGACTAATAAAATGTCGTGAGCATCTTTGCCATTTATCAGATCAGCAGTGAGTGCAATTTCAAGAGCTTTCCCAAATCCTATCAATCTTGGGAGTCTAAATGAAGCTCCTCCAGCAGCAACCAAGCCCAATCGTGCTTCAGGTAAACCCATCTTTGCACTTTTGATAGAAAATCTAAAAGTAGTTGCAAGAGCAAGCTCAAATCCTCCTGCCACAGCATTGCCATTGATAAGTGATAATGATGGCTGGGGGATTGATTCTATGGAGTTGAGCAGATTGTTGAATTTAATCAGGAATTCTCTTGAATTAAGAGGATTGTAAACTTTCCCGCGAACATCAACTCCTGCACAAAAAGCTTTACCAGCACCCTTTATTACAACAAATCTTATATCTTTTGCTTTTGATATAATGGATATTGTCTCCTGAAAATCTTTTATGAGCTGCTCTGTAAATGTATTAAGATGTTCAGGTCTATTTAGTGTGATGTAGGCTATAAAGCCTCTCTTTTCAAAAATCAGCTCTTCCATTTATTTTTAATATTCGTTTAAAACATATCTTGAAACTACAATTCTTTGGACTTCTGATGTCCCTTCACCTATTTCAAGAAGTTTGTAATCTCTGAAGAATCTTTCGATATTATACTCTTTCATGAGGCCATATCCGCCATGTATCTGGACAGATTCATTAGCAACTCTCTTCATCACTTCAGAGCAGTAAAGCTTTGCCATAGCAGCATGTTTTGCAAAAGGTTTTTTGTTGTCCCTGAGCCAGCATGCTTTGTATAGTAAATTCCTTGCTAATTCTATTTCCATAGCCATATCAGAAATTTTGAATTGGTTTATCTGAAATTCAGCAATGGGTCTGCCAAACTGAACTCTCTCTTTAGCATATCTAACTGCCATTTCAAAAGCTCCTTGAGCTCCACCTAATCCCATAGCTCCAATACTTAATCTTCCTCCATCAAGAGTTGACAACATTTGATGAAAACCTTCACCCCTTTTGCCAAGTATATTCTCCTTTGGAACTCTGACATCATCAAAATATAACTCCCCTGTATTTGAAGAACGCCACATAAGCTTACCCTTCATAGCTTTCCTTGTAAAACCTTTTGCATCAGCAGGAACCAATATACAGCTTATCTCCTTCTTCCCATCAGGTCTTGTGCCTGTAATAGCCTGAACTATAACTACTCCTGTCATGTCAGTTGCAGCATTTGTGATAAAAATTTTACTACCATTAATTACCCATTCATTACCATCAAGGACAGCAGTAGTTTTTGAATTACCAGCATCAGAACCAGCATTAGGCTCGGTAAGTCCAAAACCGGCCAAAATATCACCTTTACAAAGTGGTGGCAACCAATATTTTTTCTGCTCTTCATTACCAAAGTAGTATATAGGACCTATTCCAAGTGAGTTTCCAGCAGCAACAGTAGCAGCATGTGAGCCATCTACTCTTGCAATCTCTTCAACTGCAATTATGTAAGATACATAATCAAGCCCTGAACCACCATATCCCTCTGAAACAAACATGCCAAAGAGACCCATTTCACCCATTTTTTTGGTAATCTCTTCAGAGAAATGCTCCTTTTCGTCCAATTCATTGGCAACAGGTTTTATAACACTCTCTGCAAAACTCCTTATACTCTGTCTTAAAATATTTTGCTCTTCTGAAAGATCGTAATTTAAAGCCATTGGTATCCCCCTAATATTTTTTAACGTAAACTGTAAAATAGTTACCACAGAAGATTGAGACTGTCAAGAATCAAATTGCATTTAATAATAAATAATAGAATGATGTTATATTAAAACTTTTGAAAATAAATGTTTATATTATTACAATTGATTTTTTCCGATATGATAAACTATTGGAAAGTGAGAGGCTGTTTAATATAATGCCATTGATTATAGATAAAAATTAGAAAAGGAATTTGTGATTTTTCAATAGCCTAACTTACTTTGAAATTTTTTAAAAACTTAGGAGAGAGTAAGTTAGACACTCTCTCCTTGAAAATTGTTTTTAAATATATTAAATTTTTTCTGTGATAAGATTTTTCTTCTCTATAATATTATCGTAAGTTTCTTTGAATTTAAGAGATAACTCCTCTGCCATAGCCATAATTTCACTCTTCATATTTATATTTTTGGTGTCTATGAAGATATTAATCTTATCGTGGACGTCTTTGTGAAGCTGTTTTAACTCTTCTAATTTACGGCTATCTTTGATAAACTCTTCACCCTTCTCATATAGCCATTTGCCACAAAAACAGTTATTATGATCTTTTTTATGACTGTCTATATTCTCACCCTTTTCAACTGATAAAAATATATCAATGATATTTTTTAAGTGTGTAGTTGCCATATATGAAAGGTGAGTCTCCTCCTTAAACTTAAATTTAGAGAATTGGTAGTTTACTTGCTCAAGATGTTGATTCCCTAATAAAATATCAGATTCCACATCCTTTGTAAAAGAGTTTACCTCTCCAGCAAGATGAACATTTTTTTCAGCAATTTGAAAAATTTTGTCTGCTACACTGCTCTGCTCATCTAATGCAATCTTTACCTCTTTGATTCTTCCCACTATTTCAGGAATGTCAGTGATAATTTGTGCTATTTTCTCTTTTACATCTACGGTTGTATCCTCTGTGTTTTTTGCAACTTTTGTCATAAGCTCCATATTTTTTATAAGGTCATTCCCTGTTTCATTCTGTTTGTAGACAGATTTTGCTATGTCTTTAACTGTAGATGCAACAATTTTAGCTTTTTCAAGAATATTGTCCCCTGCTGATTTAAGGTCATCTTGAATTTTATCAATATTTTCAACTTCATTTAAAACTTTTTCTACAGATTTCATTATACCTTTGCTTACTTCTGCCTGCTCTACAGCAGAGTTACTAATTTGGGTTATATATTGGAGAACAGTGTCGTTTGAATACACTATTTGATCTATAACTTTTCCAGATTCTTCTGTAAGAGAAGAGCCCTCCTTTACTTTGCTTTCACCATACTTCATCTTTTCTGTTGCCTGAACTACCTCTTTCTGTATCCCTTTTATAAGATTTGCAATCTCGCCTGTTGCAGATGAGCTTCTCTCGGCAAGTTTTCTGACCTCATCAGCAACAACGGCAAAACCTTTTCCATGTTCTCCTGCTCTTGCTGCTTCTATAGCTGCATTTAAGGCAAGCAAATTTGTCTGTTCACTTATTTCATTGATTACATCGGTAATTTCACCAATGTTTAGTGCTGAATCTTCAAGCTGATTGATTGTGCTCCCAAGGTCTGAAACTATGTTTTTTATCTCATCCATAGAAGTTGTTACTTTATTTAGAGATTCTTTTCCTAATTTGGCTTTCTGTTGAGCCTCTCTTGTAACTTTAAGAGTATCGTTGGAGTTATTAGCAACAGCATCAATACTTGCAGATTGCTCAGCTATTGCTGCTGAAACATCATCTACAGCTCTCTTTATGGATGTTACAGCAGTTGCGGAGTTGTTTATTGATGACATTACTACTGAACCTGCTTCTCCCACTGATTGGCTATTGTTTTCTATATCGTTAATTTGACTGTTGACCTCTTCCATAACTTTTTTCATCTCTTGAAGAGATTCAGATGTGTTCCCCACTTGCTGCAGAAGAGCATCAGAATTTGATGTTAGCTCCTCTGATGATTGTTTTACTTTGTCAATAGTAGTTCCAAGATTGTCTACAAAAGTGAATGTTGTGTCAACATTGGAGTGGACATCTTTTATAGACCTTGACATCTCTAAAATAGCAGAGGATGTTTCTTCTACTGATTGTTTTTGGGCATCACTTATTTTGCTGAGCTTTGTTGAAGCAATAAGGACTTTGTCGGTAGATACATCAGCCATGCCTGCGAAGTATCCCATTGAAATAATGAGATTTTGTAATTTATCTACAAAAATGTTAAACCAATTAGAAAGCTCCCCGATCTCATCATTGATATTGTATGAGAGTTTCTTTCGTAGATCCCCTTCACCTGATGATATATCTTTTAAAATATTTTTTATTTCATTGATAGGTTTGATGATAATATTTGAAAGTGTAAAAGATATTATAAAGACTAATATTGCAGAAACAAGTATAATGATAATTGATATTTTAAATATTTTTTGGTTGAAGAGAAATACCTCAGAAGTCTCTCCACCACTTGCAATTTTCCAGTTGATAAAATTATCTATTTTAAGAGTTGTAAATGCTGTGAGCTTATCTATATCTTTAAAATTGTAATTTGCTACCCCTGTGTCTTTGCTGTTAAAAATATTGAAAAGATTAGCTAATCCAAGGTCTTTTATATTTTTAAAGTAGAGATCTTTGTTGGGGTGTGCAATTGTTTCCCCTGAGCTTTTTATTATAAAAGGGTAGAAAGTTTTTAATCCTATACTTTTGTAATCTTTTGTTTTCTCTTGGAGGATGTTCTCAATGGTGTTCCAACTCATCCTTCCAATAAGTGCACCTAAAAATTGTGTGCCAGAAGCATTTTTATCATAAAATGGTGTAGCGAATGTAATGCCATATAATCCCTTTTTGTCAATTTTCTCAGTAATCCCTTTATCTAATATATCAAAATCACTCATATAAATTTTGTTGTCTTTGTTGACTTTCTTAAAGATTGAAGAGTTTGACATATCAATCCCAATCAAAGAGTCAAGTGAGGATGATACGATTTTACCATTTCTATCAAGGAGATAAAAAAATGCAAAATCTGGTTTGTTTTTGATAAGTTTTTTTAATTTGGATGTGATTGTGTCGTAACCAAACTCCATTGCAAGAAAAGACTTCTCTTCTGACATAGTATCTTGCCATATAATAAAAGAGTTCAGCTCCTTTTCTAAAGAAGATTGAATAAATTCTTTTATAAAGATAACATCATTTGTTAGCTTTGATATCTCATTATCCTTAGAATGAGTTTTAAAAAGGTTTGTAGTAACAAAGGTTGCAAGGATTGTAGGAATTATAGCTACCAGTATAAATGATACAATCATCTTCTTTTTTATGGTCAGTTTCATTGGAGTGCCCCTATTTTTATATTTTTTTCAAAAAAAATTAAAACGTATATTATTATCAAAATAATATTATTATTGTCAATATAAAATTAATAGAGTTTTTATATTTAAAGTTGTATTCAAAGTTAATAAAGATTCAGTTTTAAAGAGTATTGAAAAATGTGTCTAAAAAATTTAATAAATTTTTTAGATTAAAAGATTGAGAATATAAAGAGTTATATTTGTGGTTTGGTATAAAATAATAGGAAGTTTGTAAAGGTTAAATGTGAAAAAATATCATGAAAGAGCCATTGAGCTCTTCCATGATTTAGATAAAAATAATTATTTTACTTTTTCTACATCTTGTGGATAAAGAAATTTGGGATCCATACTGTAAGTCTCTGGAAGTCCATAATATCGCCAGCCATTTGTTCTACTTCTGTGGCCGTTGTATGAAGAGTATTTGCTGGCTAAATCTTTCTCCTCTTTTGATAATCCGTGAAACTTATCACCTTCAAAACCATCTGTTACCTGATAAAGTTTTTTGAATGTCCCATCTTTGTGTAGTTCTGCAATAGCTTCTGCACTTCTGTGCCCACTTCTACACATTATGAGGAGATTATCTGTAGGTTTGAATTTCTTTTTAAGTTCAGCAATAAAATCTTTATTAGCAACTTTTTTGTAGGCAGTAGATTTACTGTTTTTGTCTTTTATTCCAAGCTCAAAAGTGTAAAACTTGTATGGGAAATTGTAAGCTCCTACAGCATGACCTATATCCTGATATTCAAAGCGTGTCCTCACATCTATGAGATAGGTGTTAGGCTCACTTTTCATAAGATGATACGCTTGTAATGATGTAATATTTGTGGCAAATTCGGAATCTCTAGCCCAGCAGAGGGACAATATAGAGATTAAAAATACAGATATTAAAATAATTTTCTTTAACATAGTTGCCTCCTTTTCTTTTTTATTTAAAATAAATAATAGAAATTTTTTAAAAAGTCAATAATTAAGTTTGACAATGATTATCAAATATAAAGTAAAGATTCTACCCTATTGGAGAGGAGAAGTAATGTAATAAAGAGAGGTTACGGCAGAATAATAGGCTGAAAGAAAAATAAAAAATAAAAAATAAAAAAAGAGAAAATAGTGTAAACACTATTAAAGTCAAGCAAAATTACCCAGTTTAGGTGGGGAGTTTTTAAAATTTTGTGCCAATCTGATAAAAAATAATCCAATATTCATAATTTTTCTAATGTAGGAGGAGAACCGACAATATAATCTATCTCTTGCCATAACTCTTCTATCCCATTTTTTTTAAGCGATGAAACAATGATAGGTTCTACTATAGGGTAGCTCCTCTTAAATTTTTTGATAGAATTTGTAATTTCATTGTTGGAAAATTTGTCAGCTTTTGTAAAAGCTACTAAAAAAGGTTTCTCTATCTGGTTTAAAAAATCTGTAAAAGAAATATCAATATCTGTGAATAATCTTCTTATATCAACAAGATGTATTACGCCTTTGAGGTTCTTGGAGCGTTGGAAGAAAGTAGTTATCAGATTGTCCCAAGTTGTTCGTGTGTTTTTATCAATTTTTGCAAAACCGAAACCTGGTAAATCAACAAAGTAAAATTGGTTATTTATTAGGAAATAGTTAACAGATTTAGTGAATCCCGGCTTCGAACTTGTTTTTACAAGTTTTTTTCTGTTGAGCAGAGTGTTTATAAGGGTCGATTTCCCACAGTTGGACCTTCCAGCAAAGGCTATCTGTGGAAAATTGTCATCAATAAATTGAGATGGAGCAAAAGCACTTTTTATAAATTCTGCGGATAATATTTTCATACAAACCCTTCTTAATTCAAATAATTAAAAAAATTTACCATAAAAGATAAAAAAAATAAACATTAAATATAAATGGTTCTAATTGTCTTAAAATTAAATATTACTAACTGTAGTAAGTTACTATAAATCCATAACTTTGAGTGTAGATAGACTCTGCCAACCGAAATTTTCATTGTAAAAATAAAAAAAGTAGAGAAAAAGAGTTGACCGAAATAAAAAAGTATGATAATAATTAATTTATTAATTATTAAAAGGATAAAAGGAGAAGATCATGAAAGAGAAATTAGTAATTATAGGAGCATCAGCTGCAGGTATATCGGCTGCTTTTTTAGCAAAAAAGCTAAATCCAGAAGTAGATATTTTATTAGTAAGAAATGTTCCTAATACACCTGTTCCATGTGGTATCCCATATATTTATGGGACATTAAAGGAAGTTTCTAAAAATATAATATCTGATCAGCAGCTTATTAATTCAGGTATTGAAATCAAAATTGGACATGTGACCAAGATTGAGCCATCATCCAATTTTATTATCTTTGACAATGGAGAGAAAGTTTTTTTTGACAAGCTTCTTTTAGCAACAGGGTCTTTACCATTTCTACCTCCGATAGATGGGATTAACCTTAAAAATGTCTATACTATAAAGAAAAATCCTCTTGAGCTCACACCTATAAATGATTCTTTGAAGGATGCTAAAGATATTGTTATTATTGGTGGTGGATTTATCGGTGTTGAAATGAGTGAACAGATAGCATCTTTAAAGGGTAAAGCTGCTAATGTAACTATTATTGAGATGTTGCCTTACTGTCTTATGACTGCTTGTGAAATCGACTTATGTGTTGCTGCAGAAGATGAGATGAAAAAATTGGGCATAAATATTTTGACAAAATCTCAGGTAGTTTCATTATCTGGTGATCAGAATGGGAATGTTAGCTCTGTAAACTTAAAAGATGGTAAAAGTTTGAAAGCAGACCTTGTTATTATAGCAATTGGAGCAGTTCCAAATACAGAGCTTGCTCTTAATTCAGGTATCGAGGGGGATAAGAGATCAGGTATCAAAGTAGATAAATTTTTAAGAACCAATTTTAATAATATTTACGCTGCTGGGGATTGTGTCGAGAAGTTCTCTTTTGTTACAGGTGAGCCTGCTCCTATAAGATTGGCATCTGTTGCAGCGTATGAAGGTGTAATAGCTATTTCAAACTTACTTGGATGTAAACTAATAAATAGGGGAGCACTTGGTGCTTTCTCAACAAAGATAGGTGATACTGCATTGGGTGCTGCTGGTTTGACAAAGGAGCAGTGTGAGAGAGCAAACATAGAGTATATAGTTGGAGAGTTTACAGGTCCTGACAAACATCCTGCTACTCTACCCAATACTGTTGCCAATATGAAGGCTATACTGATTTTTAGAAAAAACAGTGGACTCCTTATTGGTGGTCATATCAAAGGTGGTGAATCTACAGGACAGATGGTAAATATTGTTGCTACTGCTATACAGGCAAGATTAACAGTGGAAGACCTTTACAATATGCAGGTTGCAACACACCCTTTGCTTACAGGATCTCCAGTAGCTTTTCATATAAATAAAGCAGCTGAAGATGCTTATATAAAGTATATCAAATAGTCTTTCTCTTTTAAATCACCTAAAATAGATGTAATTTTGAGAGATCTGTCTAAAAGCAGGTCTCTCTTCTCTTTTTCCGGAAAGGGTAGTTCACCTTTTACTTTATATCTCTTATTTTGATAAATAAAATTAATGGTTAAAAGTATAAATAAATAGAAGATTACTATTATGTGAGATATTGGAAAAAATTTTAGTAATTAAAAAGCAGGTATAGATTTCTAATTTGAAATTGTTAAAAAATTAATTTTAGAACAAAAAAGCAAATACTATTTTTTTGTAATATCGAGAAAAAATTTTTCAAATTCATCAATAACGACTCTGTCGCAAAAGAGCACTTGGTTGTTAAGAGATATGTCTGAACGTAATTTAATGTTTAGCTCCTTATTATTTGCAATAAGTATTGCTTTTGTTACATAGTCATCAAAATCTTCTGCAATAGGGTATGTTATCCCCATTTTATGATACATCCCATAAGTGAATCGACTACAAGCAAGATTACCAGGGAGTGTAACTATTGGAGTTGATACTGCAAATGATTGCAGGGATGTTGTCCCACCATTAAAATAAATAGTATCAAGGATTACATCAGATAATTTTAAAAAGCATAGATATTTATTAAAGGGAAGCTCCTCTATAAAGATAATTTTTTCTGATTTTGAGATGCTCTTTCTAAAACGCCCGATTAGCTGCTCTCTCCATTGTTGATTTTTCTTGTTGTAAAATAAGATAATTTTACTATTTTCATCATCAGTTGTTATTTTATTTATAATGTAATCAAAATCGGGGTGAATTTTGAATAAACTTTGGTTTATGCAGTAAATTTTATCGTTTTTTGATAAACCAAAATCTTCAAAATTGAGAGATATCTCATCTTTTATTTGAGGTTTATCGTAATACCATGTGAGTGAATCAAATTTTACTAATTTTTCGGTATAAAAATCTTGACCATTTGCAACTTCCCAATGTTTTGAGGAGATATAATAATCTATTGTTTCGATACCTGTAGTGTGAGGGTGTCCTGTGTAAGTAATCTGTAACGGAGCTAATTTTGACATTGCAAGAAAGTAAGTATAAGGTTCGAGACCTATGTCAGTGAAGAATAGGATATTAAGGTTGTTTTCTAAAATAGATTTTTGGATAACTTTTATATTACTTGGAAGCTGAATAAATTTACTGCAATTTTTTTTGAGATACAAAATAGAGTCATCCTCAACATAGCCTATTGAAAAAATTATAACTTCAAATATCTCTTTATTAAGATTGGCTATCCACCCCCTTGAAACATCGCTTACAGAGTGTTTGCGAAAAAAAGTTGATACGAAGCCTATCTTTATCCTTTTTGATTTTTTTGTATCTGAATCTTTAGGCTGGTATTGAGCAAAAAAATTTGCAGCAACCCTTTTTTTAAAAAATTTGTAGATTTTGTTATTCAATGATTTATTGCACTCTCCATGATAGCCGAGATAAAACGTGGTTGCTCCTATATCTTCTGTTGGGTTACTAATATAAGACTCTGAATATGAATATCTATCTATAAAATCGGAAATTTTTTTCCTTGATTTTAATATCTCCTCCTTGCTGTTGTAAATTGGCGGGAGGAGAAGAGCGATTTTAGTCATTACAGAGAGACCTTTTGAATGGTCAAATTTTAATGCCTGATGAAAAAATTTGTTTGCACTCTTAATGTCCCCATATTTTTCAAAAAGGATTCCAAGATTAAAAAATTTCTCATAAGAGTCATTATCTCTTTTAAAACATTGGATTGCACTCTCATAATCTCCAATATCTCTAAATATGCATCCAAGATTATTGTAAATATTAGTGAGATTACTGTTTAGATGGAGTGCTTTCTGGTAAAAATTAATGGCATCTTTAAAATTTCTGTTTATCTGGTGTATTAACCCTATTTTGGCAAGAATTTGGGGATTGTTGGGGGAATTTTGCAATATTGTGGTATATATAGATAGTGCTTCATAATAATTTCCTGAGTTAAATAGAGCATCACCGCTGTTAATCAGCGAATTCATAATCTTTTATAAGTTTGTTTAAACTTTTAAGAACAGAGTAATTGGTCAAATCAAGGTGAAGAGGGGTAACTGAAACAAAATTGTTTTCTACAGCATAAAGGTCTGTATCGTCATCATTGGAAAGATTGACAGGAGTCCCTGCAATCCAGTAATATTTTTTCCCTCTTGGATCAACATTTTCAACAATGATATCTTTGTATGTCCTTTTGCCCTGTTTGGTCAGTTTCAAACCTTTTATCTTTTCGTAAGGTAGGTTAGGGACATTTACATTAAAAAAGCAGTCTCTAAAGATAAAATTGTTAAGATTATAAATTAATTTGGTTATTTTTTCAAGGTAGAGGATTGCAGGTTCATAATCGATATATTCAGGTTTTTTCTCAAAATCAACAACCATAGAGATTGCAATTGATGGTAATCCAAGCAAACAACCCTCCATTGCACCAGCAACAGTCCCTGAATATGTTATGTCATCTCCAAGATTACCGCCATTGTTGATACCTGAAACAAGCATATCAAACTTGATGTTTTTGAATATTTTACTTTTAGCAAGCATTATGCAATCTGTAGGTGTCCCATCAACTGCGAAGAAATTCTTCCCATATTCGATGACTCTTAGGGGATAGTTTATGGTGAGTGAATGGCTACAGCATGATTGCTCCCTTAGTGGAGCAATTATAAAGACTTCATGATCTTTCTCAAAATATTTTTTGAGGGATAAAAGTCCTTCAGATTCAATCCCATCATCATTTGTAAGGAGTATGTTCATAGGTGATTTTTTCAGGAGAGAACATGCTTCTCAAGAACGTAACAGTTAAATGTCCCTGAAAAAATTTTTTTGCCATCTGCCTCTGCTTCAACTTCAACAATATTTTTCTTCCCCTCTGATTTTATTAGGAAGGCTTTTGCTACTACCTTCTGACCAAGTTTCACTGGTGCCCAAAATCTAACTTCTGCACCACCCAATACAACAAAGGGATGGTTTACACAGACCATTGCTGCATAATCAGCAAGACCAAATGTAAAACCACCATGTATCAATCCCTCGTCATCAACAACCATATCTTTATTGGTATTGAGGGATACTTTTGAAAACCCCTCTTTTAAATCAATTATCTCTCCGAGATATTTTTTATCAGCTAACTTATGAGTGTTTTGTGGAAGCATAGAAAGAAACTCCTTTTATTCAAATTTATTCAATTTTATCTTATTTTATCAATTATCTGTTTCATTATCTCCTCTGATTTACCTTTGAGATATATTGTGGAGAGTGAATGTGTTATAGGAGTAGTCTCAAGATTTATCTCAATTATAGGTTTTGAGTAAGAGTGTGCTATTTGAGGCAGAGATGCTGCTGGATATACTTGTGCAGATGTCCCTATAACCATAAATATATCGGAATTTTTCACACTGTAAAGGGAGTTATTACTTATGTCTGGGTCTATTGGCTCACCAAAAAAAACAATCTCAGGTTTGTAAGGGAAATTACAAATAGGGCATATTGGAACTGAATCGAGGGGGAAATTGGTCATATTATCTCTTCTGTTGCATTTGATACATAGAAGTTTGTCCCATACCCCATGATATTCGTAAACATTAGAGCTACCTGCTCTTGAATGAAGTGAGTCGATGTTTTGGGTTATGATAGTAACCTTTTTACCAAGATTTTCAAGCTCTTTTAGTGCGATGTGTGTATAATTGGGTTGAGCTTTTGCAACAAGATTATTCATCTCTTTTAACATTTTCCAAACTTTATATGGGTCATTGGTAAATGAATCGATATGGGCATATTCAAATGGGTCAAATCTGTCCCAAAGTCCACCGGGACTTCTAAAATCAGGAATACCACTTGCCACAGATATACCTGCACCTGTGAGGACAGCTATATTTTTTGAATTTTTTATTAACTCTATGGCTTTGCTGAACATGGTTTAATTGTTTGGAGCATTTTTGCTCTTTGATTCAGATTCTTGATTAGAGGATTGAGCTTTTGGAGTCTCATCTGTCCCCAAAATAACATTGTCATCAATACTGCTCTTTTTATCAGAATCTCTTATCACTTCTATTTTACGCTCAAGTTCATCTATCTCTATTTCAAAATCTTTAATCTCTATTACCAGAGCTTTTATCTCATCATTTTCGATTAAACTCTTATCAACACTGTAAAACTCATAAACAAAAAGCCCAAGTTCTCTAAGGACTTTATCCTTTTTTTTATTTATCTTGTATATTTTGAGATTGATATTCAGTATTTTTATAAAAGTTAAGAATTGCAAAAAAATATTTTTTACAAATTGAAGTATATTACTATTTTTGTTTTTCGGTTTCATAGTAACTCCTTTAATACTATATTTTACTACTGAATATATTTTTTGATTAATATATCAAGATTTTCAAGAGTATTTTTTGAAACTACTTTTTTATTTGTCATAATAGCAAATTGAAGAGCATTTTTACAGGTGCAGTTAGCAGTTTCGGGAAAATGTCTCACGATCTCAAGAATTATCTTTTTTGAATTTTCAACATTCTGCTTTATTATTTTTACGACGTCAGATGCATTTACATCTTCATCTTCATTTTCCCTCCAACAATCGTAATCTGTAGCAAGTGCAAGGGTTGCATAACACATCTCAGCCTCTCTTGCGAGTTTTGCTTCAGGGATATTGGTCATCCCAATAACATCAACATTCCAGCTTCTGTAAAGGTGTGATTCAGCTCTTGTTGAAAATTGTGGACCATTGATACATACATAAGTCCCTCTAATATGAGTTCTCGGAGTAACTTTTACTGCAGCCTTATAAACAATTGTTGAAAGCTCTTTACAAGTAGGCTCAGCTAAAGATACATGTGCTACCATATCTTTGTCAAAAAAGGTAGAAATCCTGCCGGTTGTTCTGTCGATAAACTGATCAACTATCACCATATCACCCGGCTTAATATCTTCTTTCATACTTCCAACAGCACTAACAGATACAATTCTTGTAACTCCAAGTGATTTCAGAGCATAGATATTTGCTCTAAAATTGACTTTTTCAGGTGGAATGGTATGATTTATTCCATGTCTTGGAAGGAAAAAGATAGTTCTACCGGAAATATCACCTTTGATTATTTTGTCAGAAGGATCACCAAAAGGAGTCGTAACAGAGATTTGCTCTATGTTTTGGAGACCTTCTATCTGGTAAAGTCCACTACCCCCTATAACAGCAAGATGCTCCATATTACCCCCTTGAAAGTTTCATCATATCTATAAATTTATCAAACATATATCTTGAATCATTAGGACCGGGTGAGCTTTCGGGGTGATTCTGAACAGATAAGAATTTATAAGATTCTGATTCAAGACCTTCAATAGTATTGTCGTTGAGATTTACGTGTGTAACTTTTGCAAAAGATGGTATAGATGACTCTTCAACAGCAAAACCGTGGTTTTCTGCAGCTATCTCAACTTTGCCGGTTACGATATTTTTTATAGGTTGGTTCCCACCATGATGACCAAATTTCAGTTTGTAAGTTTTACAACCTATTGCAAGACCAATAATCTGATGTCCGAGGCATATTCCAAAAAGAGGTTTCTTCCCAATAAGATTTTTGGTATTCTCTATTGCATACTCAACAGCAGCAGGATCGCCAGGTCCATTTGATAGAAAAATACCATCAGGATTCATACTTAAAACCTTTTTGTATGAGTAATTAGCAGGGACAACTTTTACTTTAACCCCTCTTTCAGTGAACATTCTGAGGATATTTTGTTTTACTCCAAAATCGTAAACAACCACAAAGCAATCATCAGCACTTTTTTTTGTATAACCTTTTTCAATGTCCCAGCAAGCAGTATCCCAGTCGTAAGGTTGTTTGCAGGTAACATTGTCAACAAGATTTTGCCCTTCGAGAGTTGGTAATGCAGATGCTTCTTTTTTAAGTGCAGCTATATCAAGATTTGATGTAGATATTATCCCCTGTTGAGCACCAAAATCCCTAAGGTGTTTTACAAGGGCTCTTGTATCTATCCCTTCAATTCCTACAATTTTGTAGTCATTGAGGTATGTAGATAATGATTTTTGGCTTCTCCAATTGCTTGGGTAATTTTGGGACTCTTTGACTACAAAACCTGAAACATGAATTTGGGAAGACTCTATATCTTCAAAATTTGTCCCATAATTTCCTATCTGTGTGTAAGTCATAGTGACTATCTGCCCAGAGTATGAAGGATCGGTGATTATCTCCTGATACCCTGTCATACTTGTATTAAAAACAACCTCTCCTGATGTTTTACCTTCATAACCGAACGAATATCCTTCAAAATATCTACCATCTGCTAATACCAAAACCGCTTTTTTACTCATGAATCCTCCAAAATATTTGGACAGTAAATTTTAAAATTATTTTATGATGTTGTAAACGATACGACCTTTGCAAATTGTAGCAACAACCCACCCTTTAAATTTAGAATCTATAAATGGTGAATTTTTACTTTTAGAGTATATCTCCTCTTTTTTATAAACTTTTTCTAATTGAAGATTAATAATTGTAATGTCTGCAACTTCACCCAATTCTATCTCGTTTTTCTCTATTCCTATGATTTTTGCAGGCTCAATTGACATCTTGGAGATAAGCTTCTCGATGGTTAGCTTGTTGTTGATTACCATCTGATAACAAACAGGGAAAGCGGTCTCAAAACCTATTGCACCAAAGGGTGCTTTGTCAAACTCAACCTCTTTTTCATGCTCAGCGTGAGGAGCATGGTCAGTGGCGATACAATCAATGGTGTCATCCCTTAATCCTTCAATAATGGAATCTCTGTCAGCTTCCCCACGTATTGGTGGGTTGATTTTGAAATTTGTGTTGTAGTCGGATTGGTACACATCTTTATCTGTAAGATATGTGTAATGTGGAGCACTCTCTGCTGTAATTCTACCATAAGATTTCTTTGCTTGGTTTATTAGAGCGACTGACCCTCTGGAACTGACATGGCAGATATGCACTCTTGCCCCTGTGTATTCAGCTATTTTAATATTTCTAAATACAGCAACCTCTTCTGATATGGAAGGATTCCCATGTAGCCCTGCAAGCATAGAGTAGTAACCTTCATTCATTACTCCATTAGCGGATAACTTTTGATCTTCTGAGTGGCAAAAGATAGGTTTGTTAAAAAAATTTGCATATTCAAAGGCACTCTTCATGAGAAATGAATTATTAACATCTGATCCATCATCAGAAAAAGCAACTACACCAGCATCTACAAGATGTCCAAACTCTGTGAGAGACTCTCCCTTTAAACCTTTGGTAATTGCAGCTATAGGATAGACACTGATGCCTGTTGATGCTGATTTTGATAATATATATTTTACTACCTCCTCATTATCAACTACCGGAGAAGTATTGGCCATACAGCATATATCTGTAAAACCACCTGATTTTGCGGCATTTGCACCACTTTCTATGGTTTCTTTGTATTCAAAACCGGGTTCTCTCAGATGTGAATGTATATCAACAAAAGATGGAACAGCAGTTAGATTTTGGCAATTTATATGATTAAAGTCTGAATATTCATTTTTGGTAAGATTGCTGGGGAAAATATCTATAATATTGGAATCTTTGATTGCAATATTGAGATTTCGTGAAAATCCCTTTTTGGTGTGGAGTATGTCGATATTTTGCAGTAGTATCATTTTAACTTTCCTGTAAATTTTTACTCAAAAGTAGATACATAAGAGTCATACGCATAGCAACCCCATTTTCAACTTGGTCAAGTATTACTGAAGATGGAGATTCAGCAGCAGAGTGATTCAATTCAACTCCTCTATTGATAGGACCTGGGTGCATAATGAGACACTTTTCCTTGATTAGGTCGAGCATTGGGTAGGAAAAACCGAAAAATTTGCTATACTCTCTTACTGATGGGAATAAAGACCTATCTTGTCTCTCCATCTGAACTCTCAAAAGCATAACCACATCAACATCTTGAATAGTTTTTTTAAAGTCGTGGATGACTGATACTCCAAGCTTTTCAATATCTTTTGGAAGCATCATTGGTGGACCAAAAACTTTTATCTCTGAATTAAATTTTTTGAGAAGGTAGATGTTTGATCTTGCAACTCTACTATGAAGAATATCACCTACAATTAATATTTTGAGATTGTCGAGGCTGCCTCTCTTTTCGTAAATGGTCATTGCATCAAGTAGTGCTTGGGATGGGTGTTCATTAATGCCGTCTCCGGCATTTATAACTGGACAATCAAGGTATTTGGATATGAAACTTGCAGCACCTGAAGATGGGTGTCTAATTACGATAAGGTCAACCTTCATAGCTTGAATGTTCCTGACAGTGTCTGTAAGTGTCTCCCCTTTCTCTGCACTGCTTCCACTTTTGGAGATATTTATGGTGTCAGCACTCAACCTTTTAGCGGCAATTTCGAAAGATAATCTTGTTCTTGTGCTTGCTTCGTAAAAGCATGTAACGATGGTTTTACCTCGTAATGTAGGGACTTTTTTGATAGCTCGTGTATTGATATCTTTGAATGAAAATGCTTGATTGATTATTGATAAGATCTCTTCCCTTGTGAGCTGATTGATTGTTATTAGGTGTTTCAAAGGTTAAACCTCACCAATTAATATTTGGTCGGTAGAGTCTATCTCTGATAGTTTGACGAAAATTCTTTCCCTTCTTGAAGTAGGAATAACTTTGCCAACAAAGTCTGGCTGAATAGGGAGCTCTCTATGTCCTCGATCAACAAGGACTGCTAATTGGATAGATTTGGGTCTTCCTATATCAAAGATTGCATCAATAGCAGCTCGGACACTCCTTCCTGTATAAATAACATCATCAACAAGAATAATAATTTTTTCATCTATAGTAAAATCTATATCTGTTGATTTTATGCAAGGTGTGTGTGTGCCAATTGAAAGGTCATCTCTATAAAGTGTAATGTCAATTATCCCAACATTGAGTAGCTGCCCTGTGATCCTTGATACTATCTTCTGTAATCTGCGTGCAATAAACTCTCCCCTTGTCCTTACTCCGATGATAGCAAGATTATCAACACCTCTATTTCTCTCTATGATTTCGATGGAGATTCTTTCAAGTATCCAGTTTAGCTCGTTAAAATTGAATAGAAGTTTTGGATTCATCTTAAGAAAATTAACATAATAAAAAAATTTTTACAACTTTTATTTAAGTTTATAAAAAATTTTCCGATAGTTATAGCAAACAGAAAAGGAAGTGAAATCATCTTCAGGGAGGAGTATGATGACTACGATATCAAATACATTGGAAGGCACAAGTCAAAGTTTTTCTACGACTGCTTTTACAAACGACTTCAAAAATCTCATAAATAATAAATCTCAGCAAAGAAGCCTAAAAGAGATAATAGAAAATGAAATTGAGAGCACTAATACTAAGCTTACTGATAAAGATATTCAGAAGATTGAAGATAATCTAAACAATGTAGCAGCATCACTCAATTTTAATCTAAATTTTGAAATTCACAAAGATTCAGGGAAGATTTATGTGGAGATAATTGACAAGGAAACTCACAAAAAGATAAAAGATATACCCCCAGATTCATTTCTTGATTTTTTAGAAAAGTTCCAGAAAATGTTGGGGGTGTTGTTTGATAAAAAGGGATAACTCTGTTACCCCTTTTTTGATAATGCTTTTGATAGCTTTTCTACAGATTCAATAAATTCCCTATTAGATGTTAACATCCCCATATGCGATGAAACCTCTGCAAAATAATCTTTTAGAGATTGGTTTTGGCTTGAATATATAGTTTTCTTCATAAGTTTCAATGCTTCTAATGGCCATTGTATGATTTCATTTAAAAATTTTATACTCTCCTCCAATAGATAATCGTGTTTTACAACCTTATTTACAAGTCCCCACTCTAAAGCTTTTTCAGGTGAAATAATCTTTCCGGTTAGTAACATTTCAAGGGCTCTTGGTAAACCTACTATTTTTGGTAGAAAAAAAGCTCCTCCATCCCCTGCTACTAATCCCAATTTTATGTATGCTTCAGAAAATATAGCATTTTCAGAGGCTACTCTAAAATCACACATCAAAGCCATATCGAGACCTGCTCCAATTGCGGGACCATTTATTGCTGCAATGATAGGTTTGTAAAATGTTTCCATTTCGATACCTATTTTATGAACATAATTAGATAAAAAATTTTTCATATCCCAGCCGCTCATTTTACCATCAAGCATATCTTGAATATCACCGCCACTGCAAAAAACTTTTCCATTTGCAGTAAGAATGACACCTTTTATTTTAGGGTCATCTTTTAACTCCCTCAATATTTTTAACCATTCAGTTAGCATAGATTCACTAAATGAGTTTTTAGCCTTTGGCCGATTGAGAATAATGATACCGATATTATCTTTTCTTTCAAGAATAATTTCTCTCTCCATAAATGTTTTCTCCTTAATTGATTTAAAGTTTATTTTATAAAATTTTGAATGAAAGACCTAAAGCATAAAATATACCATAGATGTTGATAAAATTTTTTATTCGAATTTATTTATGATAGAGAAAAAAAGTATGAAAATATATAAGCTCTCTATCTATACAGAGAGTGCTCTTATATATTGACTTTTATTTTTTTGATTGTTATCATCACAGAATTAGGTTGAAATTTATTTTGTGCCTTTTCCTCTACAAAGTAATTTTATTTTACATAATTTCAATTTTCAAAGTTTCAAGTGGTGTGGAGTTGGGAGACTTGAAGCAATTTATAAAAATTATAAATCTTGAATTGTGAATGATGAATGTTAAATTACGAATTGAGAATGTTGAATTGTGAATTATCTTTTCCAACTCAACAGTGATACCCAATAACAATTAATAAAGAATGGAGAATTTCAATAACCACTAATAACTATTTTTTCTCTTCACTTCAGCCTTACACCATAAGCCTTTGCAAGCACGCTGCAAAGGTAGCCTGCTCCTGCTCCCCTCTTTGGAGGAGTGGCAGTCGGAGTATTTACACTCTTTTCAATTTGTTTTTGTTTTTCCGTTATCTATTATCTTCGGTGACTGAGTTTGTCAAAGTCTATCTTACAGCCTGTTTTTATGATGTTAGCACTCCACTCTTCCTGATTGTAGAAGCAGCACAGATAGGTAACCTCTCTTACTCCCCTACTCATTGAGGAAGGTTGGCAATATTAGGTGCCGGGTGGGTAAACTTTTTTATCGTTATAATTTAAATTTTGAACATTGAAATTGTATTAAATAAAAACTAACATTAAATGGGGAGGGGATATGTCAAATCATGAATTGATAGAAAATGCTTACAAAATACAGAATAAATTGGTATCAAGTTTTAATGGTAGGGAGCTTGGTTACAAGATAGGCTTTTCAAGTAAAGCCACCCAAGAAAAATTTAAAATATCTGAACCTGCTTATGGAAAGCTTTTTGATTTTATGTTTGTAAAAGATAAAAATATAAAATATTCAGATTTTGTAAATCTTGTTGTTGAAATAGAGATAACATTGAAACTTTCTAAAGATATAAACACTCATCTTGCCTCAGTTGATGAGGTAAAAAATTATATTGACTCCTTTTATCCGTCAATAGAGTTGCCAGATCTTAGAGTTGCCAAACAACCTAATTTTGGAGCCATTTCTCTTATAGAAGATAATATTGCTGCTAAATACTTTCTCTTAGGTAAAAACCACAAATACAATGGGGAAGATTTTACAAATACTGATATAAAGCTTCTTTTAAACAATAAATTGGTAAGAAAGGGTAATGGTAAATCTGTGCTCGGTTCTCCGATCAACTGTCTTTTCTGGCTTGCAAATAAACTTCTATCTCATGGACTTTTATTGAAAAAAGGTGATATTGTTCTTACTGGAACAATAACAGATATATTTGAGGGAGCTTTAGGGGATTACGAAGTTCTATTTTCAAATCCTGATGAAAAGATTAATTTCTCAATTATTTGATAATCAAATATTGTAATGAATTTTTTAGATAGTAGAAATATCTATCTTACAGTTTTATATTACATTTTGTTTTTTAATATCTAAAAATGAAGATTTTTCTTATCTACTTTTAGAATTTTTTAAATTACTTGACAAGGATATTAATCAATGTTAACAAAGATTCCTTGAATATGCGAGAGTGGCGGAATTGGCAGACGCACTGGACTTAGGATCCAGCGGGCGACCGTGTGGGTTCAACTCCCTCCTCTCGCATTCTTCTATCTTTATCTTTTCATCAAAATTTTTCTCTTACTTAAATATCGGAGATGACCATCAATAGATACACTCTTTTAATTACTTTGCTGATTATAGTATTAGCTTTTGTCTATTTTCTTATTTTTGGAAATATTACTCAAAGTAGAAAATTAGAAAGCCAAGAGTTTATTGATAAAGTGGTTCCGATTATTTTAAAATATATAGACAATCAGACAGATGATATAGATTTGGATCCCTCTACAAAAAAACTTATAAAAACTTCAGATATAAAGAAATTAGCCTGTAATTACAAAAACAGATTTGGTATTTTTAAAAAATATAATGGAGGTAAGGGGTATCACTTCAATTTTTACTCCTTTAAAAAAGGGAAGATACCTTTTGCTATATACTATTTAGATTCAGAATTTTCATCTGACAATGTAAAGAGTAAGGTTATGATACTAAAGGATCCTCAATGGAGAATAGAATCATTCAAAATGATATCAGAAAAAGATATCGGTGGAAGCAGAGAGTGAAAGGTTATTTTTGGCAAGTAGTTTACTTGCAAAGATATCTTTAATGAGAAAATTAGAATGGGCAAGCAGCTCTTCATAATTAGCAGAAATATAAAATTGCTACTATATCTTTCCCCCTTTTGTTATATTAGATAATCAAATCATCCACAATCTTAAATATTACGGTGTAACATCTTATACAATTTCAATATTTAGATTTTAAATAATAGTTGCTAACCTACTTGATTGAAATTACTTTTTACATTTGGGTCTAAAGATTTGATTTTGTTTTAAATATCTTTGATATAATTTTATACTGATTTGAGAAACAGAATCAAAAAATCTCGAAGTGCGTGAAATATTATAGGAGAGATTAGAGCAACTAATCTCTCCTATTTGATAAAATATCCAAATTTTTTGGATTACAAATACTATTTGTTGATAGCTGAAATCAAGTCTGGGATAACCCTCTTCATTATATCTTTTAGCACACCTTCTAACTGATTTTCAAATTTATCGATTTTATCCTCAGTAAGACTAAAGTTAAAAACATTTGCTTCGGTGCTATATTCACTGTTTAGGACAACATTTCCATCTTTCTTTAATTTTACTTTAATGCTGATAGCAGGTTGATAATTAAAACTATCTTTCTTTATGTAGGTATATAAGACTGCCCCTTCAACTACTATTTTTATATTAGATGATGCTTCAGAGTCAATAAATCTTCTCACATCAGCTCCAGCAAAGGTTAACTCGTCTCCAATTGCATTAGCCACCCAGGCCCCTACATCTTGACCGTGCGGAGTAACTGTAGATGGTGACATCCCATCAAATAATACCTTTTTATCTCTCAAGTCTTTAAAATTCACAACAGCGATAGTTTGGCTGGAAGGTGATTTCCATTGTCCTATTGCACTATAACGGAGCATCAGATCTCTCTGTTTTGGTGCACAACCTTGCATAAAAAAGGCAAAAAAGAGTAAAATAAGTAAAAAATTTCTAAGATTTAAAAAAGTTTTAAACATTGGAGTTCTCCTTATGTTTTTTATCTATAAAATTTTAATATCATAAATCTTGAAGTATCTATCAAGTAATTATTTTGATAATACCACCTCTTGTTTTTTGGTGTCAAGATATTTATAGATATTTTGACAGACATTAAAAAAAATAAAGTATAAAAATATATAAGAATAGTGTGATTTCCGTAGGAGAAACCCAATATGTCAGGATAGTTGACACCGAATCAGGTTCACATACGTTATATAGCACTCACTTTCCATTGCTTCCTTCAAAACATGCTGTTACCCACTTCTCACCCTTGTGATTAGAATTGTCTTCCCTCAGATCAGGGTAATGCCAGCGTCTGTGAGATGGAATTGCTGCCATTACGGGCAAAAACAAAAAGGGACTGTTACCATTATAAGGCAACAGTCCCTTTTTTAGGTAATATGAGATAATTTTTTAGTTCATAAAAGTTCCCCATAGATTTTGCATCAGTGAGCTATCACCTCCTGCACCTATCTCTACGGCCACAAAGTCACCAGGATGATCAACTTTGACCAATATATATGCTCCCTGATATCCCACAACTTTAGCCTGTAGATCAATATTGAAATATTTATCGTTTGCTCCTTTTGTCCAGATCTCCACATTAGCACCATTGAAAGGTAGTCGAATGATAGAAGCCAACATTGGATTAGCTTCAGCTTCTTCATACTCATACTTGAGGGTATAAGCTTTGGCAAATCCGCGGCCTTTGAGATAAACCTCTTCCATCTCTGGAGTAAAACCACAGGCCTGTAATTTATCTTTCAAATCTGCTGGAACATAGAAATACTGTTTATCCATCCAAGGACCATTGACCACCTGTCTTACATAATTACTTTGGGCTTCAGTTGCGGTCAGAATTGTGGGGTCAATGGTATCAATTTCAGAGCCCAAAAGTGTCCCTTCACTTGCCATTGAGAACAATTCTTCGGCATGGTGATGACTCAACTCAAGCACCTCATCAGCCCTAGCTCCCAAAAATCGCAGACCGTTGGCTTCCATTGGTTTAATGTAATCAACCTCACCATCCACCACAAAAAGTCCGTTTGGATTAGCCATTTTCATCATTCCGCTTTCATGATCATAACGCATAAATCGATTCTCCTCTTTAAACCATGGCGGTGACCAAGGCATAAAAACGATGTTTCGGTCAGTTACCCGGTGGGCTCCGGCTGAGGTAGCGGAATAACCGTGGCAATCATTACAAGATTTGGAACCCAAAGCCTTCTCAGCTGGCTTAATCCCATGGCTGTCGGAAAAATAGTGGGCGGCTATAAACAGAACCGGATGAGGATCAATCTCGCCTTCAGCCTTTAAAACCGTAGTCAAAGCTGCCTGCACTGCTTTCACATCTTCATCCCACCAGATATCAGGAAACATATCTCCTGTATGGTCAAAGATTACATAACCACTGTCTTTAAGCACCACCTTGCCAACATTGGGATTCTGTGCCCAAGTAGGATCATTAGGTGGAATCATGGCCATGTCCATGGGAGAAACAACTCCAAGCTGACCAGGTCGTTTGTAGGCTTTGACGATAGCATTCAATTCCCTGATGTAAAGAACTTTGGCACCGCCATAAGGTAGATCAGACATATTCGCATCAGGCTGGGGATTGACATCAACCCATGTCATGATCATTATGGGATTTCCGGTTACTACTTGGGGATAACCATTGATCCCGTTAGCGTAGTAAAGTGGCGGATAATTCATGTTATCATATTTCTGATCATAGTTAAGTGGGACACCCATCTGCTTATAGTTTTCATAGCTTACCTGTAAAAAATATTTCCAGAAATCAAATTTAAAGTTGGTTGGCATACCGTTCACCAGATGCCCGGGGTCGGCTTCCCCATCCATATTAAAATAGTTAACCATTTGGGAAACAAAGTCAGCTGACTGTATTCCCTGTCCATTGGCATCGATGTGCTGGCTGACCATATTGAAATGAGGTATTCCGTAGCCTGGTGAAGTTCCGTAGACTGGCTGCAGGGCATAAGCAGGGGAAGGGAAAGCCATACCCTTGCCATCACCAAAAGCCCCGGCTACCTGATCGGCAAGGACATTATAGCCCATCAGGTTGTCAAAATTGGCATAGTAGCCCAATGTGTCATCAAATGTCCTAAAACGCCATGTTTTACGGTAAGGCTCGTGGCAAGCCTGGCAGGAAACGGTAGCCATATGACGACCTGTATTTTCGCCAAAAGCTTTTTCATGCTTAAGCACTGGGTTGGGGGCATTGGCATCCTCACCATGTAAGTGGCAACCTTCGCAACTTTTGGGTCTCGGATTGGCATCCAAGTCGTTGCGGACCATGTGGGCAGTATCCACTCCCTTGAGAAAGTTATGTTTGTCTTCATTGCTCCCTGTAGTCCTCAGATGGCAGGTTCCACAGCCCATCTTCTGGCTCGACATATGGACATCATAGCCAATTGCTTCGGGGTCGTTGGTAAAGTTGACATAGTTGCCGTTTTTGACCCAATCCGCTGGCATTCCCAGCATATAGGTTCGGCCGCGAGTCCATTCACTGTTGCCGTGATCCTTTGTCATCACATGGCACTGACCGCAAACCTTAACCCACTTGGAACTGTTAACATCTTTCTGTCCACCGAATATTTCAGTCATTTGGATAGCCCCATTGCTATCAAGATCGCCGGTATTGTAGTAGGCTTTAGGCTGCCATTCATCTCCATTACGATCAATCCTGATATAGGTTGCTGGAGAGCCATCGTGGTTGAAATCGAGTCCCATCAGCCCGGCAGTCGGCATCAAGTCAAAAAAACTTGGTAGCAGATTATGCAGCGTTGGTTTGACCATACCTTCAGGGATATTACCCTCCTGAATATCTTTGATTACCATGGTAAGATCAATCTGGCCGGTAGCCTGATTAACATAGCGATAATCACCCTGCATGACCAAGCCCATGGCATACATAGCACCACTGTATTCTTCACCAACCCGGCCACTATAAGGAATACCTTCTCCCTCAATCACACCTGCCCGGATAAAATCACGAACTGATGCATCGCAACTGTCCCAGTTGGTATAAAATTTACCCGGCTCATAAGCCCTCAGGGCATAAGGAACCGGTAAAAACATGTCACTGCCCGGCATATTAAACTTTATCTGATAAGCATAAATGAAATCGTTGAACATCATCCCCATGAGCATGTTCATGTCGCCATCCGGCGGCATCAGACCTTTATTCTTGAAATATTGAAGAAAGCCCATGAAGAACTGACCAAGTGCTGCCTGAGAACCCTGCAGTCGCTGCATTTCGTCGGCCACACCGTTGGGGTTGGCACAGTAGGCTGCTTTCAACATTCCAGTGTTAGTATCCCATATTTTTGAGACATTTTGCCCATAGAGGGCATACGGTAATGAAACTCCGCTATCCTGAATTTGCTTCAAACCATCCACCCACATCTGCATCATTTCACCAACTATTTCTTTGGGAAGCTGACCTAAGGTCATAAACGGAGTGGGGCGGTTCATCCGCTGAGGATCATCCGTATAATTCATTGCCGTGCTATTCAACAGACCAACTTGCATTGGCATACCAAAAGATATATTCTTGACCTTCTGGGTCTGGGGATCACGGTCAGCAAAAATCATCAATCGGGGACGGAAAGGTTGGACTTTGAGGCCATCAGCAGCCTGATAGGTATAGCTGCTCTGGGGATCAATGTGACAGAGAAGGCAATCGGCTTCCATTACCCCGGATTTATTCCAATTATGAGGGCGTGGTTCACCGATAGCAGTAATGGTATCATTGATACTATCAGTGCCCTTCATATCAGGACCATAGAGAGCCTTGACCAAGTCATTGGAATCATAAGAATAAAAATCACGATCGTAGCTGTGAGTTGGAACTATGCTTGGATCAGTAAAAGGGGTGACTGTATTATCATTGTTCACGATCCCCTCAACTGGGCCGCCGCCGGGATGGCAGGAATAGCAGGTAGCCATATGATCGGCTGTCCCTACATCAAAGAAGTAAGGCTTCCCTTCGGAGCTGAAAGGATCATTTTTACTGCCACGAACGCTTTTAGCCGCCAACTGGCGGTAGGAAGGAGGTCACCACGCTCCATATTGACCAGGGCTTAAGAGATGGCCGTAAGCATTGGTTAAATATTTCTGCAAATTATTTTTACCTCGGTTTTCACTGACCCAGGTATCACTCACTCCACCGTTGGCACCTGGATTTGTCCCTTCACGGAAGTGATAAGCTTTAGTAATCGAATTGTAATCATGGCACTTACCGCAGGTCTGTTTGGGACTGTAAGCCGGACCCTGTTTGTAGATGGCACCACTGGCGGCTGTCACCGTGTCATTATTATTCAATTGATCAATAATTTTCTTTCCCTGTGCATCATACAGCGTTACCGCTGGATGTGCATGGACAGTAGCTGGTAATACCAACAACATTGCCCCCAGGCACAACCCCATGGTTGTTATTAGAGTCCTTTTCATCAAACACTCCTCCTCTTACCTTCTTTTTAAAATTTATAAAATTATGTTATTTATTATATTGTTACTGTTTGCGTAAAATTATATTCTGATGACACTGCAGACACTGACCGGTTTCATGACAGACATTACAACTGCGGAAATTCCGGTGAGCTTCCTCTCCATGACCATTTTCCCGACCGTAACTCATCCAGCCAGCCCGATGATGAGAAACAGGTTTCTGGTTGCGGTGACAATCGACACAGTAGCCGGAATCATGGCAGTTGGCACACAAGCGACGGTCATGGGTTGCTTCCATTCCATGTCCACTGTTCTTCCAGCCAAAGGTGTGGTCGCGAGGTTTTTGTGTCCTATGGCAGGACTCACAAAATTTCTGTCGATCAGGATGACAATAGGCACATGATGAATCCAGCCTACTGGCCTGGCCATGACGGGTTTCCCAATCCTGCTGGTGACTTTCAGGTGCTTTTTTTGCATTAATATGTTGGTGACAGGCAGAACATTCCTGAGGACCATCTTGAGCTTTATGACAATTGATACACAGAGGCATTTTGGGACCATTGGCCAAGTCTTGATCTTTAGCAACTCCCTTATGGCAAGTGGCACAATTGGAATCAGCATGGACCTCGTGACTGAAAATCAGATCGGTATGACTCTTAGGTTTTGCTTTTTCTTTGACCTCATAGTCATGCTTTGCCCCCTCAACTGTATGACAGACCAAGCATTTTTCTGAAGGATTGTCCTCATCAATGTCATGACAGTTCTTACAGTTGTCCATGCTCGGATTAGAATAATTACCTTTCTTTCCGGCAACATGGCACTGGTCACAAGTTGCTTCCTGTTCAACAATATGGAAACTATGACTGAACTTCAGCCCTGTTTCCCCACGACAACCGTAAAGGAGTATAGAAAGTCCTAAAAGTACGGCTATCCCTACCAGATATAGCTTTATTTTCCGAGTAAAAATCATCTGCCTACCCCTTAATATTCCAGATGTAAGGTCATGGTCAGTGAATTAATATGATCGACCCCCAGTTCATCTTCATAAAAATCATCTTTATAATGTTGATAAAGCAACTTCATCCAAGCATGATCCTTAAAACGATATTTCAAAGAAGCCTGATAGCGTGTTGATGCCTCGTTTTCTATCAGGCTGTTAACATCCTCAGTTTTATGATAGAACCCAGCTCCCAGCTCCAACTTCTCCAGCAATTCTTGACGACAGTCGGCAAAATAGGAAGTGGACTCTCCTTCGTAAAAATCATCACGATCTTCCTGCCAGTAACTGTAACCGGTATCCAGATGGAAACCCTTCAGATGCAACCATTCGTCAACAGTCAATCCGATTGTGTATCGGTCGAAATTGGTATTATAGAGATTTTCATCATTATCATGGGCAAGATCCCTCCTTGTGTAACGAACATAAGTCGTTAATCCCGGAGAACCTGGCAGAGGCTGACTGATGCGAAAATCATACTCCATATAGCCCTGCTCCCGCAAGAGATAGAGGCTGGTTAGTTTATTACTCAAAGCTTCATCGAGAGAATAGATATAATCAAAGAGGAAGTCGCTGTTAGCAGCAATTTTATAGCGTCGATACACACTGGCATTAAATACCGTCCCGGTAATAGGACATGTTGTCTGGGCACTGATATCGAAAAATCTGGTATGATCGTTAATGAAAGCCAGACGGCTGCGTGTCTGAATATTTTCTGTTGCCTGCCAAAATACCGATCCCTCAGTAGAGATTTCTTCGGAAAAAACTCCGTCGAGGTAGAACTCCATGTTTGACAGGGGATGAATAGACAGGTTGTAGCCGCCAACGCTGTCCTGGGCGATATTGGAATAATGCTGCACCAATCGTCCACCAAACACCTCGGCTTCAAAACCATACCAATCAGGAAGCTCGTAATGGAGCTGTAAACCATCATAATGCACCGTCTCAGCACTATAGGCATACTGCCGGCCCAAACTAACATTCAAACCCGGAGACAGAAAATCTTTTTTCTCTATATAGGAATAGTAAATTTCAAAATCTTGGCGATTACCACCCCGACTGTCGGTATAATCTTGAAAAATTGAACCAGCGGAAGTCCCATCAAGATCCTTTAGATATCGACCCATGACTGAAACCATGATCCCGGATTTAGCCCAGTTAAAATCAGCAGCCAACAATTGGTTTAAATCCTGGTCGTGATTGTCATCGATAGCCAGACCATAAGTTGGATGATCTGACCATTGCACCCGATATTTGGTCGTGCTCCGCAAAGAGAGATCCATGTTTCCCAATTCCATTGCCCAGCCCATGGTCACTTCAACCAGGCAGATGCTGACCACCAACCAAACTACTATCCCAGGTTGCCAGCGGCTCTTTTCCCGTTGCTGCCGTTTAATTTTTGTCATCAAATATCCCCATTGTAAAAGACCAAGTTATTTTTTGTTGCCAATATACACATATAAATGTAAATACAACTGCTGCGGACAAAACTTCACTGTGCCGTAGCTTAATTTTCGTTAATCTTTTTTTTAGGAATAGTCAATAAAATTTTTCACTAACAGATACTAATTTGAAGCTAACACTGTATATCTGACGCCTATCTAAGCATAAAATATTGGTAGTAGGAATCAGTAGAGAGACCCCTCATACTATGGAAAAATTTATATTTGGTCTTGAAAAAGGTAACATTATACTTAACGTAAAACCAAAGAGGATTACAATTATATGTGTGCTATTTTAATACTTAATTACAGATTAAAAGGTTTTTACAAAAGAGTCAAATTCGGTATCTTCTGATTATCTTTGTCAAAATGTGAAAAAGATAGTTTGTCCTGAAAATGTGGTATTTGAAAAGATTGATAAACTTGAGCACGCCCAAAGGGATTTGAACCCCTAACCTTTAGATCCGTAGTCTAATGCTCTATCCAATTGAGCTATGGGCGCACATTTGAGAAGAATATTTTTAACATTGATTAAAGAGTGTGTCAAGAAAATTCAAATAGTTGTAAATAATACAATCTAAATCTTTACAACCTCTCTCCTCTCTCTTTCTTCTGTTTTTATTTTTAATTTTTTTTAGTTTTTCCCTTTAGCCTTACACCTGTCCCTTCTTGGGTGGGTGCCGCAGGGTGGTGGGTCAATTCCCCTCTACTCAAGGTAAATTGACCACCCCGTCAGGCTTCGCTGTCCACCCCTCCGTAGAGGGGAATTTTTAAAAAAAACTATAAAATAGGCGGGGTGATCAAATCTTTCCTCTTTTTCTATTTTTAATTTTTATCTTTCTCTTTTCTCTTCAGCCTTACACCTGCTATTCCGGATTCATCAACTCCATTTAAAAACTTAAAAAAATTTTCATTTGAAATTATCTTTTTATCTTGCTATATCAACTTTATGAAACTAAAAACTCTTCCAATAGGTCAATCTTCATTTGAAAGAATTATTAAAGAAAATAAAATCTATGTTGACAAAACAAGGCTTCTTTACAATCTGATAACAGAAGGAGAGTTTTACTTCCTCTCCCGTCCCAGACGATTTGGCAAATCTTTACTTGTTTCCACACTCAAAAATATATTTTTTGGCAATCGAGAGCTTTTTAAAAATCTCTGGATCGACTCATCAGATTACACTTGGGAGAAGCACCCTGTAATCTTGATAGATTTTAATGAAATAATATCAGAAACTCCTGATAAGTTAAAAAATGGGCTTTGTAGAACCCTTGACAAAATTGCATCCGAGTATGGGATTGAGCTAAAAGATAAAGAGTTTAAATACAAATTTGAAAGTTTGATAACATCCCTTGCAGATAAAACAGGCTCAAGTGTAGTAGTCCTCATTGATGAATACGATAAACCAATTATTACTCATCTTGGACTTGGTAAAGAGAGGCTTGAGATTGCCAAGCAGAATAGGGAAATACTCAAATCTTTATTTGGCACACTAAAAGGTGAAAGTGTGATAAGAAATTTAAAATTTGTTCTACTCACAGGGGTGAGTAAGTTTTCAAAGGCGGGGGTATTTTCAGAGCTCAATAATCTCAGTGATATTACAATGAACCCCCAATATACTGAACTTCTTGGTATTACAAAAGATGAGCTTACAAACTATTTTTCAAGTTATATAAAAAGGCTTTCAGATGAATTTTCAATTACCGAAGATTCAATCGTAGAGAAGATTCTTGACTACTACAATGGATATAGGTTTTCTGAAAAAAATTTAAAGGTTATAAATCCTTATTCATTACTATCTCTTTTTGATACTCGCTCTTTTAAAAATTACTGGTTTGAATCAGGCACACCTACATTTCTTGTAGAGCTTATAAAGGAGAGAGATTTCTACGTTCCAAATGGGGAGAAACTATTTGTTAGAGAGGGTATATTTTCAAGTTATGAGCTTGACAATTTAGCTCCCGAATCACTCCTTTTTCAGACAGGCTACCTCACAATCAAAGACTACGACATAGAGACAGGGGAATACACACTCAGCTACCCTAATAAAGAGGTGAAAACTTCATTCCTCGATGTCCTTTATCATAATCTTGTTCACTCTCAGGATAGAGAAAATAAATTTTTAAGACTCGGTAAATATTTGAGAGATGGAGATGTTGAGGGTTTTATCGAGACAGCAAAGGGTATATTTGCTGGGATAGCTTACAGTGTTGGCTCA
>DYJV01000011.1 GCA_020722945.1 Candidatus Methylomirabilis sp.
TACCCCGAGTTTGTCAAAAGTGTTTATAACACATTGATATTATTAGATACTTAAAGTCATTCTACACTACAAATTTTTAAACTACCCATTTAATAGAGAGTTGTTCTGTGTATTTTTGTGATAAACTCAGGATAAGATATCTGCTCAATTACTCTTTTAGATATTTAAAATAGATCTCTTTAAGCTTTGATATAATCTCTGCTCTGCCAGAAAATTTGTGATCATCTATAGAAATTATCGGATATATTAAGGAAACAGAGTTGGTAAAAAATGCACCATCAAAATTTTTAAGATCTTTAACCCCACTCTCTTTAAATCTTACACTAAATTTGTATTCAGGGAATTTTTTAATACCTTTTAGGATTATCTCCCTTGTAACACCTTTAAGAAATAGATCATCACGATTTGAGGTATATAATGTTTTCCCCTTGTAGAAAAAGAGGTTAGCTGTTATCCCTTCAATAAGATTGCTCTCTTTATCAATAAAGATAACATCATCATAATTTCTCCTATTAACAAAACCTACTATTGAGGAAAGGTAGTTAAGAGTCTTATAATTATACAAAACACTCTCTCTTTTCTTAAGATCGTAAAGGATAGTTGCTTTTACACCCTTTTGGCTTTTATCATTAATATAATCTGAAATACCTCTTGCCTCTATTACCACCGTAGGGATATGGGTCTCCTTAATTGTAGGACCTGAAGAATCTATCCCCCTTGTTACAGTCACTCTAAAGTAGCACTCTTTATTATCAAAGTTGTTTTTAGATTTAAGGTCCTTCATTATATTGATAAATTGACTTTCCGATAATGGGAGAGGGATATTTAAAAATCTGGACGTCCTCAACATTCTGCTGTAATGAAATTTAAAATCATAAAATTCACCATCAAAAGCTCTGAATGTATCAAAATAACCATCACCATAGAGAAACCCTCTATCATGTATTGATATAAAAACTTTATTGAGAGGGGTAATTTTGTTGTTAAAAAATATGTAATTATCCATTTGATAATTCCTTTAGAGTTTTGGTAAAACTCTCACCTTTCACTATTGTTTCAATATATTCATCTTCAGGATCAGAATCCGCAACAATTCCACCCCCAACCTGAAAATATATATTATTACCCTTTATAATTGCAGTTCTTATAGCTATATTTAGATCAATATCTCCGTCAAAACCTATATACCCTACTGCTCCTGTATAAACAGAGCGATAAGTAGGCTCTAACTCTGAAATTATCTCCATTGACCTTATCTTTGGTGCACCTGTTATTGAACCTCCGGGAAAAGAATTCTTGATGCAATCTATCACCGTCCATCTTTTATCAATTTTTGCAGATACAGTTGAGACAAGGTGATGAACATTTGCATAAGATTCAATAGATTCAAATTCTGAAACTGTAACAGAATTAAACTCTGCAATTCTGCCAAGATCATTTCGCTCAAGATCAACTATCATAAGATGCTCTGCTCTATCTTTGGCACTATTTTGTAACTCTTCAATTAATTTAGTGTCCTCTACGCTACTGATCCCCCTTTTTCTTGTCCCTTTTATTGGTCTTGTCTCTATATATTGCCCATTAGTCATAAGATATCTCTCAGGAGAGTTGGATAGTATCTGAAACTCTCCATAATCTAAAAAAGCTCCAAATGGTGCAGGTGATACTTTTCTAAATACACGATAAAATTGGTAAGGATCACCACAAAATGAAGTTTGAAACCTCTGGGAAATATTAACCTGATAGATGTCACCTGCAAAGATATACTCTTTTGCTCTGTTGATAGTCCGCTTGTAATCATCCTTTGAAAAATTTGAAGTCAAACTTTGACCAATTGAGAAAAGGGTGCTATCCTGAACAGCTTTAAAATCGTAAAATTTCTCCAACTCACATTTAAACTTATCAACCTTATCTGAAAAATATTGACCTCTATCATAACCAGCAATATAAAATTTGTCGGCTAAATGGTCATAACAGCATATAGTATCATAACCAGCAAAATAGAAGTCAGGAAGGTTATAATCATCTACTCTATTATCTTTTATATCTTCGATATAATTTCCAAGTTCATAACCAAGATAACCTACAAAACCACCCTGAAAAGGGAACTGCTTCCCTCTATCATCACATTTAAACTTATTGAATATAAAATTTAAAAAAGTGAACGGATCATCTTTTATCTCTTTTTGAAAACCATCCTCAACTATCTCAACCAAACCATTTTTAAATTTAAAAGTAACAAAAGGATCAAAACCAAAAAATGAGTATCGCCCTATATTTTTAAAATAACTCCCACTATCAAGATAAAAAGGGTAATTTTTACCTTTTAAAAAGGGTAGTATACACTCTGTATCTATATTTTTAATCTCAAAAGAGAAATAACCCATATAAATTAACTCCTTGGATGTCTTTTCTGGTACTCTTCTTTCAATTTCTCAATAGAAAGGTGTGTGTATATCTGAGTAGTTGAGATATCAGCATGCCCAAGCATTTTTTGAACACTCCTCATGTCCGCTCCACCTTCAAGAAGATGAGTTGCAAAAGAGTGCCTAAAAAGATGAGGATATATATTTTGATCAAGCCCACTTTGAGCAGCATAATTCTTAACCATTTTCCATAAAAATTGTCTTGTCATCTTACTGCCAAACTTTGTAATAAATAGATAATCTGATCGTTTTTTACTTATCCTCTCTCTAACTTTAAGGAGATACAACTCCAAAAAATGTATAGCTTCATAATGAAGCGGAACCAAACGTTCTTTTGAACCTTTCCCAAAAACTTTGAGCAATCCTTTATTTTTATCGTAATCAGATAGTTTAAGGTTTATAATTTCAGAAGCTCTCACTCCTGTGGCATATAAAATTTCTAAAATAGCCCTATCCCTTATTTTCAAAGGAGATGTCTCTGATATCGATTCTATAACATTTAAAATCTGATTAACGGATAATATCTCTGGTAAAGATTGCTCTCTCTTAGGAATAGGGATGTTTCTCTCAAAATCTACATCTACAATCCCCTCTTTTTTGAGAAACTTAAAAAACAATCTTAAAGAGGAGAGCTTTCTTAATATTGAAGATATCTCGTATCCTCTCTCTTGTAGTGTAACAATAAAGGAGAAGATGTTATATTTGGATAAATCTTGAAGTTCTACATTTACACCTTCAATAAATTGCTTTACATCTTGTGTATAATCTAAAGATGTTTTAATGGATAACCCTTTTTCAACAGTGAGGAATATCTTAAATTTATCGAGTAATTCCATTTATTTTTTACTTTTGATATAAAAAACTCTCGGTTTGGTTCCTTGCTCTTCTTTAAGAACATAGTAATCACTTGAATGAAATTTTTTGTAAACTTCAGAATTTCTATCATTCAAATCACCAAATGTTCTAACATTTGCAACACAAGTATCGACACATGCAGGGAGCAACCCTATATCAATTTTCTGAACACAAAAGGTGCATTTATTGACAACCCCCTTATCGTCATTGAGATATCGTGCATCGTATGGGCAGGCAGAGATGCAAAGTTTGCAACCAATACATCGCTTCTCATCTATCCTTACCAAACCATCCTCCCTTTTAAATGATGCTCCAGTAGGACATGCACTTATACAGGGAGCATTGTCACAATGGTTACACTGCTGAGGCTGAAATTTCAAAAAAAGATTTGGAAATTCACCCTTAGAATACTCAACTACCCAATTTCTGTAAACTTTATCCTGAACATCATTTTCAGCTTTACAAGCTACCATACATGCAAAACAACCTATACACTTATCCTCCTCTATGAGCATAACCCAATTTTTCTTATAAGCCATCTCACCCCTCCCCCACTAATGGTTACTACTTTTGAAATTCAAAACATAATCTGCCACTGTATAGATAAGAACAGTAAGAGCAATAACACCAGCAACAATAAGAATTTCATAAATTGAAGGTGTATAAGGATTGTAGAGATATTTTTCAGGGAATCTATATATTGTAGTAGGTATTTCTGGCATTCTGAGTGGAACTATCTGACCCCCTACCACAAGATCGTATCTAATAACAAAAATCCCAATCAAATTTGACAAACCAGCAATCAGATAACCCTTTAAATTTTTAAAATTAGGGGTCAGAAGAATCAGAATAGGGATAACAAGAGCCAATAAAATTTCAAATATCCAGAAATTTAGTGAGTATTTACCATTTAAAAAAGCCATAATAGCTTCATATTCGTGTGGAGGATGACCATATGTTCCAACAAGGAGTTTCCATACCTCAAAAAATAGATATACAAATAGGAGGAATAAAAATATTTTGGATACATAATCGAGACTTTTCACCTCATCATCAGTAAAAGTTTCACCTTTAAATAGCTTTGGAACAATATATATCAAGAGTATTAGTCCTGCACCTGATAGCATTGCTGACATTATGAAGTAAACGGGCATAAATGGACCATGCCAGAAATGCCTTGTGAGCTGATAACCAAAGACTGCTCCCAAATTACTATGTGCAGCAACTGCCGAGATAACACCAAGTAACCCAAATAGGCGGGCTTTTTTATGCTTCTCTATTGCAAGGAATACAAATTCAAAAGACATAAATATAAGGTAAAAAACATACAGTATTCCCATCCATAAGATTGGAGAAGCAGGATTAGGGGATATCACCCCCCATATAAACAGCCTAAAAGGGTGTTCAAGCTCTACAGATATAGTGGCAAATCCCATCAGCATACAAACAATAGCCATAAATATCGACCTTTTAGCAAATATCATCATCTTATCAACACCAAAAACATGACCAATAGAGGAAACAAGACAGAGTCCTGTAGAGGTAACTACAAAAAAAACATATGTAGAGAGTAAAATACCGAGTGGAACCTTGTTGGTAACATTAAAGGCATGATGATGACCAGCAATTATAGAGTATAATACTGCATATGCCCCTACCAATACTATCATAAACCAGAAACCACTCCATAATTTATTGATATTTTTTAGATTTCCAAGATTTATAAAGTCTGAGAGTTTCATTATAATCCCCCTATTTTATGCTTTTTCAATTTTAACAAATGTATTTTCGTAACCTTGAGAGTGGGATATAGGGTCAAAAGCAGGCTTCTGTATAAGAAGATTGTCAAATACCCCCTTACGATACGTTCTGTGTAAACCTTTTGATAATCTCCCAAAACCGTGTGCAGCAAAAACTATCCCCCTTCTTATCCTCTGAGTTACATAAGCAATTACTTTGTCAGATTTATAATTTTCTACAACTAACTTTATATAATCTCCATTTTTTAAATTTAATTTCTTTGCATCTTCAGTATTGATCCATACCATATTTTCAGGGTAAAGTTCTGTAAGCCATTTGTTGTTTTGGGTTCTCGCATGAGTATGAGCAGAAACCCTCCCAACAGTGAGCCTAAATGTCCCTTCAGGTGGCTGTGGAACTCTCTGATATTCAGGAAGAGGATTAAATCCATTCTCCTCAAACTCACTCGAATACAACTCTATCTTATTTGATGGAGTTCTAAAAAACAACATCTCTGGATCATCTTCATAGATTCTTTTATCATTAAAAGATATAAATCCCTCTTTTTTTAATTTGTTGTAATCAAATCCCGATAAATTTATCCTTTTCTCATTGACCTCCTCAATATCTTTAAAATCAAAATAATCATCAAGCCCAAGTTTTAAACCGAGACTCTTTGCAATCCACCAAGCAGGTTTACTCTCATAGAGCGGTTCAACAGCTTTGGAACATAGAGATATAAATGGATAAGGAAAATTACCAATTCTTAAATTATCATCCCTTTCTAAGTATGTTGCTTCAGGCAAAATAATATCAGAGTAAAGTGCAGTCTCTGTCATCTGTGTCTCAATAGTAACAGTGAACGGAATTTTTTTGAGCATATTTATGACTTTGGTGGTTTCGGCCATATTAGTAATAAGGTTAGTCCCATAAACAAATAGAGATTCAACCATCCCTTTATCTGTAAGTTCTGGTAGAGAGTTTATAAAACCTTCACCAAGATCACCAAGTGGGGAAGTATTACCTTTGCCTGCCCCATCAACTCTAACAGATTTAGGGAATGCTATTCCGGGATAAGGCTTAACTTTTACTTTTGCAGGAAGGAAAAACCCACCTTTTTTGCCATAGTTCCCCATAAGTGCATTTATTATTGCAATAGCTCTTGAAGTCTGCGTCTCAACTCCATACCTTGCATTTCTTCTTGGAGGAACAGCTATGCAAGCAGGCTTAAACGCTGCAAACTCCCTTGCAGTTTTAAATATTTGCTCCTTAGGTATATCTGTCTCTTTTGCTGCCCATTCAACAGAGTATTTTTCGATAAATTCTTTTAGCTTGTCAAAACCAACTGTAGCTTTTTGGACAAAATTTTTATCGTAAAGCTCTTCGTCAATTATAACCCTTATAATGCCAAGTGCAAAAGCAAGATCTGCCCCAGGTTTTATAGGAAACCATTTGTAGGCTTTAGCAGCAGTAGTAGTAAAACGAGGGTCAAGATATACATATTTCCCCCCATTTTCTATAAATTTGAGAAAACCTCCCGTTTCCCCAACCATAAGTGCTTCTAATAAATTTCTACCAAAATTTATAACATATTTTGAATTCTCATAATCGTATAAAGGGTAACTTGTTAAATGATGTCCGTAAGTAACATCCCATGCAACCTCTCTTGAACCTTTACACTGCGTCCAGCTCGCTGCATAAATATTTGAACTACCCATTGCTTTTAGAAGATATTTGATGTTACTTCCACCATGTCCATGAGAAGCTAAGTGAATTTTCTCAGGATTACTCTCCATAATAGGTTTTACTTTTTCAGTAATAATATTAAAGGCATCATCCCATGAAATTCTTTTCCACTTATCCTCACCCTTTTCACCTACCCTTAAAAGAGGATATTTTACCCTATCTTCATCGTAGAGAGCAGCTATCCCTGCATTACCTTTTGCACAAATCTTACCATTATTAAGAGGGTGTCCAGCTATCCCCTCTATTTTTTTTACAACACCATTGACACTTTTAACTTTTACACCACAAGTCCAGAAACACATATTACAAATAGTGTAACTCCACTTGCCATCCTCATATTTTTTGTAATCATCCATACTTACAGGTCTGAGAGGTGTGGAAAAAAGCTCTGACAACATAATAGGTGAAATAGATACTGCAGTTGTTCCAAGAGCAGTTGATTTAAGGAAAGCTCTTCTTGTTAGTTTTGGCATGGACAGCCTCCTAAAAAATAGATTAATAAAGTTGGGAATAAATCAAATAACTACTTATTTTGAAAGGAAAAATATCAATCTAATTTCTTTAAAAGTGCATTGACTATAGCAGCTGCTACAGGTGTCCCACCTTTTCTGCCAAGAGATGTAATGTAAGGGAGTTTCCCAAAAGCAACAAGAGCATCTTTACTCTCTTTAGCTCCCACAAAACCAACAGGAACTCCTATTACTGCAGCAGGTGATATTTTGGAATTAGAGAAGAGATTGATGACTTCAAAAAGTGCAGTAGGAGCATTGCCTATTACAATCAACCCATTATCAGCTTTGTGTCCATATAATCTCATTGCTGCCATTGAACGGGTAATCCCCTCTCTCTTAGCAAGAGCAACTGTTTCCTTGTCATCGATAAAATTTTCAACAATATTACCTTTTTTACTTATACCCTCTTTAACCATCTTTATGTCTGTAATAATGTTGCACTTATTTTTGAGGGCATTTGTAGCAATATTAAAAAAGTCTTCTGAAAATTTGATAAGATTGAGAAACTCAAAATCAGCAGTAGCATGAATGATCCTAACAATTACATCTTTCATCTCATCAGGTATTTGAGAAAATTTCTCTTTAGAAATTTCTGATTTTATTATCTCAAAACTTCTTCTCTCTATCTCTTGTGGATCTTTAATCTCTTTTTTCATTACTTTTCACCATTTTTAAATATTTTTTGATAAGAAAATTCTGCTTTAGCTTACTCAACCTGTCTATAAAAAGGGTCCCTTCAAGATGATCATTCTCATGCTGTAATGCAATTGCAAGAATACCTTCTGCATCAATTGTAAATGTCTCGCCATTGATATTTTGGGCTGAAACTCTACATTTGTTAAACCTTTTCACATCTTCTCTGATATTTGGAAGGCTAAGACAACCCTCTTTCTCCATTACAATTTCATCTTGAAAGTTTGAAAGCTCAGGATTTATGAAAACATTAACTTTATCCCTATTTTTCTCCCCACTCTCTCTCTGGTCAAAATCAATTATAAAAAGTCTGAGTGGTTTACCAACCTGAATAGCTGAAAGTCCAAGTCCATTTTCAAAATACATTGTGTCAATCATATCTTCAACAAGAGACTTTATGGAATCATCGATCAGATCAATAGATTTTGATTTTAATCTTAATCTTTTGTCTGGAAATTTTACTACATCCAATATAGGCATCTTAGTTGTTACACCCCTTTAAAATAGATAATATCTTTTCAAAGCATTTATTTATTAACACTCTTAATAAATTAAATCAAGCAGTAATCTCTATCATTAAACTATTTTAATTAATAGAATAATTATTACCGTGTTTATCTTTGTAGGGTAAATGGTAAATCAATTATAGATTTTTTTATAGTAATCGATTTTGCAACAACTCTAAAGTTATATTATTCAATTACAACTTTAAAAATAAAATGTTCACAATTGAATCCATTGCTACTTTTTGATATTCTGTCACCCTACCCTAATATTAAAGATAGAGAATTCATATTTACCTTTACAAATATTTTAAAAAATTTATAAAAAAATTAATCACCTTAAATTATTTGAAAATCAATTAATTCTTTTTTTGATAAAAAACATTTAACATATTATAAAAATTATAATATTCACTATCCACAGTAAACAATAATCAAAAGGAGTTTTTATAAAAAAAGGTATTAAATTATTTTTATTAGTTTTACTATCCTCTTTATATCTAAGTTTTAATCTTTATGGAGATTCTCTGACTGAAGATGAGAAAGCCTTCCTAAAGCAGAAATCAACCATTACTTTTGTTAGTCAGACTGAATATCCACCATTTGAATTTGTTGACAGTAGTAACAAGCATACAGGTATGTCTGTAGAGCTTGCAAAGTGGATAGCAAATGAATTTGGCTTTAAAGCAAACTTCGTCAATACCTCATTTTATAAAGCCCAAGAAATGATACTTGAAGGTAAAGCAGACGTTATCACTGTTTTTTTCTATAGTGAAGAGAGAGATAAGAAATTTGATTTCACTAAAACAGTTTTTAATATCCCTGCTTCAATTTTTGTAAGTTCATCAAATTCCAATATCAAAGAGATAAAAGATCTAAATGACAAAAATATAGCCATTCAGAAAGGGGATTATGCAATCAGCTTTTTAGAAAAGAGTGGAGTAAAATTTAAATTGACACCAACAGATAGTTTTATCAATGCAGCAGATGAATTGATAAAAGGGAAAGTTGATGCTCTTGTGGGTGATGAGCAGGTAGTTCTCTACTATCTTGAAAGAAACAATTTATCTTCAAAGGTTAAGATAGCAGGTAAACCTCTATATATAGGTCTATCTTCAATGGCAGTCAAGGAAGGTAACAAAACCATTATTTCAATACTAAACAAAGGTATCGAACTTGCCAAACAAAAGGGTATCTTAAAATAATTCTGAAAATCTAAATTATCTAAAAAATAAGAACATATTTACAACTTTTTATACCACCCTATAATTTTTTAAAACCTTAAAATGTCTAAAAATCAAATCTATGAATAGAGTTTCTTCTTTGAGTAGATATACTTTGAATAGACTCTTTATTTTTATAAAAAATTTTTAGTTGAATAAGAGTTTATGATGTGTTAATATTCTCGATTATGAAAATTTCTGTAATTGTTGCTGTTTACAACAGATACAAACATTTAGCCTGCTGCCTAAATAGTTTATCTCATCAAACTTTCAAAGATTTTGAGGTAATTGTTGCAGATGACGGTAGTAGCGGAGAAAATTTAGAGAAAATAAAAGATATAATCTCAGATTACTCAAGAATATTACCAATACAGCATATATGGCACGAGGATAAAGGTTTCCAAAAAACTCTTATACTTAACAAAGCTGTCAAAAAAAGTATTGGAGAGTTACTTATATTTCTCGATTGCGATGTCATATTCAACTCTGAATTTATCAGTAGATATTACAACTTTTACATCAAATACAGACAACACTACAACAAACTTCTACTTACAGGTGATGTAATTTTTTTAAAAGAGGATATCAGCACCAAGATTTTAGAAAATAGTAAAATAAATATTGATGATGCAATAAATATGATAAAAAATAGCTTTACTTTGGAAGAAATTTTATACAGAGAATCTCGCTACATAAAATACCGATTATACAAACTTTTTAGAAACAGATATCCAAAAGGTTGGGGAGCTAATATGGCTGTTTCAAGGGAAGCCTTCTTGTCAGTCAATGGATTTAACAACGATTTTACTGGTAGAGGTGAAGACACCGATTTTATGAAAAGAGTTGTATTAAAAGGGAGTAAAAGGATAGGGGTAAATACCAGCAATATATCTTATCATCTCTACCACAAAATGGTTATAGAACCTTCCGAAATCAGAAAAAAAACGAGAGAAAAACTTAGATGGGATTATTTTAAAGAGAACCCTGATATTATATTTACCCCAAACGGATTTGACAATCTATGATACTTATTTCAAAAATATAAAACAATCTTTTACAACAGAAGTAAATTTATGGAGGATAAATTGGAGAATTTCAGAGTAAGATTTGCACCAAGCCCTACAGGTAAATTGCATATAGGTAATGCAAGAACGGCTATGTTTAACTACCTCTTATCAAGAAAATATCATGGCAAATTTGTATTAAGAATAGAGGATACTGATTTTGAACGCTCTACAAAAGAGTCAGAGATATCGATACTTCAAGATCTCAAATGGCTCGGTCTTGAGTGGGACGAAGGTCCTGATACAGAAGGACCTTACAAACCTTACAGACAATCTGACCGCTTTGATATTTACAACAAATTTACACAGCAGTTAATTTCTCAAGGTGATGCCTACAAATGTTTCTGCTCTGCAGAAGATATAGAAGTTATGAGACAAGAGTGCATAAAAGAGAACAAACAGCCACGTTACAATGGTAAATGTAGGAATTTATCAAAAGAGGAGATCGAAGCAAAGGAGAAAAGTGGCCTCAAACCTTCTATAAGATTCAAGGTAGAGGAGGGTGTAAATATCGTAGTTAATGACCTACTTAGGGGCAAAATTGAATTTAACTCTTCAAACATTGGGGGGGATTTTATAATCGTAAGATCTGACAATGTCCCTGTTTACAACTACATAGTTGTTATTGATGATGACCTTATGAAGATAACTCATGTTTTAAGAGGAGAGGATCACCTTTCAAATACTCCAAAACAGATTTTAATAGCAAAAAAACTTTCACTGAATATTCCCCAATATGCACATCATGCACTTATTTTGGGACCAGATAGAGCAAAACTTAGCAAAAGACATGGGATTACCTCTGTTGCAAATTATAGAGATGAAGGTTATCTCTCTGAGGCACTATTTAATTATCTATCACTTTTGGGGTGGTCATCAGAAACAGGTGAGGAAATATTTACAAAGGATGAGCTTATATCCCAGATCGATATCTCAAGAATCGGCAAGAGTGCTGCTGTTTTTGATTTTAAAAAATTAAGATGGATAAATGGAATTTATATAAGAAATTACGATTTAGATAAACTTCTAACTCTCATAAAACCTTTTCTGAATAAAGATTACGATATAAGCAACCTATCTGATGTTTGGCTAAAAGATGTATTAGAGGCAATCAGGGGCAATCTTGAAGTTTTAAGCGATATAAAAGAGTGGTTTCCAATTTTTTATAACGAGACAATAAATTACGATGATGACTGCAAAGATATTATAAAACAAGATATAAATCAAACTTTAATCAACTCTCTACTAAGTAACATAGAGAAAGTGGACACACTAAATCATGACTCTTACAACATTATCATGAAAGCCGTAATGGAAGAGACTCAACTCAAAGGTAAAAAATTATTTATGCCCGTTAGAGTCTTAATAACCGGTAAAACAAAGGGTGTAGATCTTGACAAAACTATGGAGCTAATAGGTAAAAAACGTTTGATAGCAAGAATCAAATCTTTTAGGGTAAATGGATAATTTTAGTAACTTCAAACAACTTGTTATCCAAAATTTTACAAACAAAGATCTTCAACAGCAGATATTAAGTAAAAAAGAACTTTTTAAGAAATATTTAGATTTTATTATCAAATGGAAGCAACATATAAATATTACAGGATTTGATGAAAAAAAATTTATTTATAATGGAATTATCGAACCTCTCCTTATATTAAATAAATTTACATCCTTCTCAGATTCGATTACAGATATTGGAAGCGGTGCAGGGATACCCTCTATATCTTTATCTATTTTTCACCCTGATATAAAAGTCTTCGCAGTAGAGATCAACAAAAAGAGATTATCTTTTCTAAACTATCTCAAATTTAATCTTGCTTTAGAAAATCTTACTGTGTCAGACTCCCCGCCAGAGTATTCCAAATTTGTAACATCAAGGGCTTTTATGAGTTTTGAAAAATTCATCATATTTTTGAAAGAGAGGGGTATAAATTACGATTATATACTTTTCTATTTTAAAGATAAGGTAGCATACTCTGATGAATTAAAAGAGGTAACCTCTCTCTCTTACAACAGCTACTATCAGGTTATCTTTGAGAAGTCTCATCAAATTAGAAAATAGTTTATCGAATTTTCAAGTTTATCAAGAGAAATATCTGTATTAAAACATGGTCCAAAAGGTCTATTATTGATAATACCATACACAGGTAGTGGATATGCATCTTGTATCCCGCTTGCCAAATCCCTCTCACAAGCTACTGCAATAACAAACAGCGGTCTTGACTCTTTAAGTATCCTTCTTGCCATAGTCCCACCAGTTGCAATATGAGCTTTGATTTTGTATTTTGAAGATATTTCAAGGATATTTTTTATTTTACATTTGCCACACATTTTACAATTTTCTATTCTGTTGGTTATCTTGTATGGGCATTCAGAGTTTTGCAAACAGTGTGGCAGCAGTATCAAAACCTGATCATTTGTGAATTTACCCTTATAGTCTCTGAGTAATGAATTATTTATCTGGATAAAGGAGTTTCTGATTTTATCAGGCTCAATTTTAAAAAGATTCCCCATTAAAATTACAAGTGGATAAAGAATTTTTATTGCAATAGGTCTTACTTTTTTAAAAAAGATGATCTCCTTACCATAAATAATTGAAATTACGAGAAGAATTATTAGTAGTGTAAGGATTGCTGGGATCCCAATCAATATAGAGAAAAAGATATACTCTACCCAAACAGGAAGGTTTTTAAAACCTATGTATGGAACAAGATACAAAATACCAAAAACCAGATAAACAAATATTACAATTGTGCCAAAGAGAAAAAATATTAATCTTTTCTTAGGGGTTTCATTCTCCAACAATTTTATAATTTATCTCCTGTATCAAATTTGTTCCCATTCATAAAAGCCTTTGAATCTACTTTACTCTTCCCCTCTATCTGTAATTCAAGAATTTTAAGAACAACACCATCACCAGCAACTATACCAAATGACTCTTTTGATAATTTTATCATACTCCCAAATTGTATATTTGAAAACTCTTGGGTCACTTCTGCTTTATATATTTTTAACAACTTCCCTCTAAAATAAGTATAAGCAATAGGCCATCCAGATAAAGCTTTTACTTTGTTGGCAATATTGTGAGCAGTATCTTCCCAATCAATTTTACCATCACTTTTATCAAACAATCTACAATATGTGGCATCTGATTCATTTTGGTCAATCTTTCTAATATTATCAGGGAACTTTGCAACACTCTCAGCAAGCAACTCCCCTCCAATAAAAGATAATCTACTGTGCAAAGTAACATAATCATCAAAAGGGGATATATCAACCTCTTTTTGAGAAATTATAGGACCAGCATCCATTCTTTTATTTATCTCAATTACAGTAACACCTGTTTTTTTATCATCATTTAATAGAGCACTCTGTATTGGAGATGGCCCTCTATATTTTGGAAGAAGAGATGGATGAAGGTTAATCATATGAAATTTTGGCAGAGAAAATATATTTTCATTTATAATCTGAGCATACGACACAACTATACCTAAATCTATCTCTCTACTTTTAATAAGATTTTCAACATCTTTGGAGTTTATATCGTGAGGTTGAAAAATTGGAAGGTTACTCTCTAATGCAAAAATTTTGACAGGTGATAAAATCTTTTTGAGTCCCCTGCCACCAAATTTATCAGGCTGAGTAATGACTGAAACAATATTGAAACCCTTTTTTAGTAATACATCTAAAGGTGAAACTGCAAATTCAGAAGTTCCTATAAAAAGTATATTCATAGAGATAAAAGTTACTTCTTGTAAACTTTTTCAGGATCAAAAACTTTACTATCTTTGATTATAACTTCACTACCATCTGGATTGACTTTGGTATAAAAGCATGAATTATAACCTGTATGACAAGCAGCACCACCAATTTGGTTGACCTTCAAAACAAGAGCATCTCTATCACAGTCTATAAGTATCTCCTTTACTTCTTGAAAATTACCAGATTCTTCACCTTTTCTCCATAATTTTTTTCTACTTCTGCTGTAATAACATACTCGCCCTGTTTTCAGAGTTTCTTGATATGCTTCATAATTCATATAAGCAACCATAAGAATTTCACCAGTTTTCCAATCTTGTGCTACCGCAGTAATTAACCCACTATTTTTATCAAAATTCAAATCTAACATTTTTCCTCCTTCAGTTCCCTGCTCATGAGGTCTCTTATTGCTTCAGAAACTGATTTCCCTTTATAGATTATATTGTATATTTCGTTGGAGATCGGCATCTCTACATCGTGGAGCTCAGAAAGTTTATACACAGAGTAGCTTGTATCAACACCTTCAGCCGCCATTTTTAAATGGCAGAGTATATCTTGCAATAATTTACCTCTCCCAAGTTCCATCCCTACCTTTCTGTTCCTGCTTAAATCTCCTGTGCATGTCAATACAAGGTCACCTAATCCTGTCAAACCTGCAAAAGTTTGTGAATGTGCTCCAAGTTTTTTCCCAAGTCTTGCTATTTCTGCAAGCCCTCTGGTTATTAGGGAGGCTCTAGTGTTGTTCCCTAAACACATAGAATCAACTATCCCAGCACCTATTGCAATAACATTTTTTATCGCCCCTCCGAGAAGGACACCCTTTACATCTGTCTCTGTATAAACTCTAAAATATTTGTTATTGAATAATTTTTGAGCAAGATGTGCAATTTGTTTATCAGTTGAAGCAACAGTAGTTGCAGTAGGTAATCTTTTTACTACTTCAAGAGCAAAACTTGGTCCAGACAAAAAAGCCAACTTAAAATCTTTATTATGAAAAATATCAGCAAATATCTGATCTATCAAAAATAAACTTGTTTTCTCGATCCCTTTTGAGCTGTTTATTAATATTTTATCTTTAAAGAGAAGAGAAAATGGTGAATATACAGACCTTATATGCTGTGTTGGTATCGAATTGACGATAATATCTGATTTTGAAATAACTTTCTCAATATCAGTATCAGCTTTAAGCTTATCATTTAAAATAAACCCTTTTAGGTATTTAAAATTTTCGTTGAGGCTGTTTATTGATTTAACTACATTTTCATCCCTGCCACAAATAGTAACATCACAATTATTATCTGCAAGTATATTTGAAAGAGCTGTCCCCCAACTTCCTGCTCCTATAACTCCAACTTTCAAAATAATATCCTCAAAAAATATTTATATCTATTCAAAGATGCCTTTAGTTTGAACATCTTCTGTATCATCAATAGTATCATCATCTTCAACATCATCCTCTTTCACAGGTGTAACTGAAACAACTTTCTCTTTTGAATAATCTATCTGAACCAGCTTTACCCCTTGGGTCACTCTCGAATACTGACCAATATCAGATATAGCTATACGAATTATTTTACTTGAATCTGTAACAATTATGATGTCATTATTATCACGAACCTGCAATGCATCAACTATAAAACCTGTCTTATCAGTAACCTTTGCAAGTAATTTACCTTTACCGCCTCTTCTCTGATCAGCATATTCATTAAGCTCTGTTTTCTTACCAAAACCATGTTCAGTAATTGTAAGAATTGGTTTATCTGAAATTATAACCTCCATTGTAACCAATCTATCATTTTTAGAAAGAGCTATACCTGTAACCCCTATAGAATTTCTACCGGTACTCCTTACCTGATTTTCCTTAAATCTTATTGCTTGCCCTTTATATGTGGCCAAAAGAAGATCATTAGAACCATTTGTCAATTTTGCACAGACTAATTGGTCATCCTCTTCAAGTTTTATAGCTATTATACCTGACGCTCTTAAATTGGAGTAAGCTTTTAATGATGTTTTCTTTATCAAACCTTTCTCTGTTGCCATAACAACATAAAGTTCATCAGAAAAATCTTTTATAGGTAAAACAGATAAAACCCGCTCACCATAAGAGAGATTTACAAGGTTGATCATCGCCCTACCCTTAGTATTTAACCCTGAAGGCTGAGGAATTTCGAATACCTTTAGCCAATAGACTTTTCCTCTGTTTGTAAAGATAAGGAGATAATCTTTAGTTGAAGCGATAAAAATATCACTTACAACATCATTCTCCTTTGTTTTAGCACCAAGTTTACCTTTACCACCTCTTCTTTGTATCTTATATAATTTGATAGGAGTTCTCTTGATATAACCATCTTTTGTAATCGTAACAACCTGATCCTCATCAGGTATGGTATCCTCGTCAGTTATCTCGTCATTCTCCTCTTCAATTACAGTTCTCCTCTTATCAGAGTAAATTTTCTTTATTTCATATAATTCAAGTTTTATTACTTCCATTAATTTATTTGTATTATTTAATATCTCTTTTAACTCTGATATTAATTTGATTATCTGATTATATTCATCAATTATCTTCTCTATCTCAAGACCTGTCAATCGTTGCAATCTCATATCAAGTATTGCCTGTGCCTGAATTGGAGTAAAATCAAACTTATCAATAAGAGCATTTTTAGCTTCTTTTGGATCTTTAGAACTCCTAATTAATGAAATAACTTCATCAAGATTCTCTATTGCTTTTTTGAGACCTTCTAAAATATGTGCCCTCTCTTCAGCTTTTTTAAGCTCAAAAAGGGTTCTTTTGGTTACAACATCTTTTCTATGCTGAATAAAGTTGAGCAAAAGCTCTTTTAGGTTGAATATTTTAGGTTGATTATCAATTATTCCAAGGAGTATAATTCCAAAACTTGTCTTTAATGAGGTATGCTTGTAAAGAAAATTAAGTATAATCTGAGGCTGGACATCTCTTTTTACCTCAATTACAATTCTCATCCCCTCTCTACTGCTTTCATCCCTTATATCTGTAATCCCTTCAATCTTCTTACTTTTTACAAGAATAGCTATATTCTCTATCAACTTTGCTTTATTCACCTGATAAGGCAACTCTGTAATTATAATCGCAAGCTTTTTACCTTTTATCTCTTCAATATCTGTTTTCCCAAAGATAGTTATGCTTCCTCTACCTGTTTTATACGCTTCAAATATATTTTTGCTACCTTTAATTATCCCGTAAGTAGGAAAATCTGGACCTTTAATTATTTTAAAAAGATCAACAATTTCAAGATCACTATTCTCTATAAGAGCAACAAGAGCATCTATTACCTCTCCAAGGTTATGAGGAGGGATATTGGTTGCCATACCAACTGCTATACCAGATGAACCATTGACCAATAAATTAGGGATCTTTGTAGGTAAGACTTCTGGTTCAAAAAGTGAATTGTCATAGTTGGGAATGAGATTTACAGTATCTTTATCGATGTCGGTCAAAAAATCTGAAGATATTTTAGACATTCTGATCTCAGTATATCTCATTGCAGCGGGTGGATCTCCATCAATTGAACCAAAGTTACCCTGTCCATCAACAAGGGGATATCTCAATGAAAAATCTTGTGCCATCCTCACTATCGCATCATACACAGCAGAATCACCATGAGGGTGAAATTTACCTATTACCTCCCCTACAATTCTTGCAGATTTTTTGTATGGTTTGTTGTGGACATTGGCAAGCTCATTCATTGCAAATAGTATTCTTCTATGAACAGGTTTTAAGCCATCCCTTACATCAGGCAGTGCCCTACCTACAATTACACTCATAGCATACTCAAGATAAGATTTCTTTAGCTCATCTTCTATCGGAATCTGATGTATGTTAGTGGGAAACATCTCATTCATTTATAAACCTCTTCCCTTCCCTTTTGGAAATTATTAATTATTTCCAATAATTTGATATTATTTTCTCTTGTATTAATACCTATTCTGAAAAATTTGTTGCTTAAGCCAATAAAATTAGAACAATCTCTGACAAAAATATTATTAGAAAGAAGAAATGTCTTAAAATCAGATAGCTCAAAGTCTCCTATAATTTTGATAAGAAAGTAGTTTGTGCAAGAGTTAAAAATTTTAAAATTAGAGTGATTAAAAAAATTTTTTAAGAAATAATCTCTCTCTTTATCAATATAATCTCTGGTTTGGATAATAAATTTGTCGTCAGATAGAAGATTCCTTCCAATAATATCACTAAAAGCATTTACTGACCATGGCTGAATAAATTTTGTAAGCTTCTTTGCTAAATATAAAGATGTTTTAAGGTAACCAAGCCTTAACCCTGCTATGCCAAATATCTTAGTCAAAGATCTAAGTAATATTAAATTTTTTACTCTGTGTAAAATCAATCCTTTGTAATGAGTAAAATCTATAAAAGCTTCGTCAAGAATAAAATATTTGCTATTACGATTAAGATAGTTGGCAAGATATAGAACTTTATCATCATCTAAAATTGTTCCAACAGGATTTGAAGGATTGCAGAGATATAATGAATCGTATTTTCTCCTTTTTAGAAAGATAATAAGTCTATCAATATTGAGATTAAAATCACTCTCTTCATCTAAAATAAAGTAACTTGGGCGAATGTTTGATATTTTTAAAGATTTATCATATTCAGAAAAAGTGGGGTGAACTATAATAGGAGACTTTAGTGCAAGAGCTAACGGCAGTAGATAAATCAACTGAGTAGAACCATTGCCAACAATTATATTATCAGGAGAGCAATTAAACTTATCTCCTATTACACTCTTTAATGAATCAGAAAAAATCTCAGGGTAGTAGTATATCCTATGAAAGTTATTTAATATTTCATCTTTTATGTAGGTGGGATAACCTAACGGGGTAAGATTAACACTAAAATCTAAAATATCTTTTTCACTGATATTTAAGTTTTTACTATAATGTAAAACATTTCCACCATGTTCAAATTTCATAAAAAATACTTTATCACACTTCAAAAGTAGATACAATAAAATAAAATAATTTAAAAATATTTTATTAAAATTAGGTATAATTCTGTGGCTATCAGATAAAAAAGAAACGGGAGCGACGAGACTCGAACTCGCGGCCTCCGGCGTGACAGGCCGGCGTTATAACCAACTTAACTACGCCCCCAAAAAAATGACAAAAAATAGGCGAAACAGGGATTGAACCTGTGACCCCCGGCTTGTAAGGCCGGTGCTCTCCCAGCTGAGCTATTCGCCCAATAAAAAACTAAACTAAATCTTTAAGATTTTTACCAGGTTTAAACTTTGGAGCTTTGCAAGAAGGAATTTTTATTTCGGCTCCAGTTTGAGGATTTCTACCCATTCTCTCTTTTCTTTGAATAACTTCAAAAGTCCCAAAACCAACAAGATTAACTTTGTCACCCTTAGCAAGAGAATCCTTTACAACGTCTATAAATGCATTTACTGCAATTTCTGAATCTTTTTTTGTGAAACATGTTTTCTCACTAAATTTTGAAATAAAATCTGCTTTTGTCATGCAAATCTCCTTAAGTCTTTTTTGTCACCCAAGCTTTGGCGTATATAACTATATTGAATCTGTTTGTCAAGATTTTTTTATAATAAAAAATATTGATTTTTATTTTTTTTTAATATATTGAATTGTATTGGTAATTAGAGAATCTACAAACAAGACAACTTCAAAAGGAGCCCTTTACATGGCAAACAAAAGTAGTATTAACGAACTTTGCAAATATTTTTGCACATCAACAAAAGAGATAGTAGAAGCAAATACAAATTCCACAATATCTTTCTCCCCTACTATACAGAAGATACCAGCTACTTTTCTTAAGCCTGATGTCGGATCATTTGTGGAGTTTTACGGTGATTTTTCTGGATTAGTAATAATAAATTTCTCAAAAGAAGCTGCAATAGAGATATACAGAAATTATATGACAAATCTCGGAATTCCTGAAGAAGAGCTTACCGACAATTACAACTCCAATGAAGTTTCAGACAGTCTTGGAGAGATAATTAACCAAATAGGTGGTAAAGTAAGGAAAGAGATAGAAAACAACTTCAATCTATCTGTAAAGAACAACCAACCCAAAGTAATAACAATATCAAATACAATCCTTATATCAATCTCTTCAGACATCAACAAACCATACTGCAGAAGAATATCATTTAAAACAGCGGGGCAGAAATCATTTTATATAGAGATAGCAATTGAGCAGATTGACTTTATCTCTTTATTTGAAAATGAGAATACAAAAGATAACTCGTCACCTAACGACATTTACGATTTAGATGTTGAATCAATTATAGCATCCATCAAATAGTATATTTTAAAGTAAATAGAGAAACATTAATACAATAAAATTAGACTTTATTTGTCAGATTAATAATGGCAAAGATATATTTTAAGATTTGATAAATATTGAAATAAAATATTTTAGTTTTAGAAAAGGGAGAAATTGGGTCTATAAATAACAATTAATCCCTTTTTTTGTTAAACTCTTCAGATATAATTTTTTGTGCAATTTTTGGAATTATCTCTTTTGAAACTTCCTCTATTATTTTGGGAGTAACTTTTGCTATCCCCTGAGCTATCTCTATGGTAGCCTGCTCTATCGCTTCAACTATCTTCTGAGATGCTTCAAGGAGCTTATGCTCTACTTCTGAAAATTTAACTAACTCCTCATTAGAATTATACTTCTCTACCCTTTTATATGAAGGCTTCTCCTTCTTCTCATAAATAAATCGTGTATCATCATCCTCCTGATCGATCTCTTTGGCAAGTTTAATAGTTTCTTTATCAATGGGGATAGCAATTTCATCTTCAACCAATGCTTCCCTCTTATCCTCTCTCTTTTGAGATTCTTGATAGTTGGATGTTTTAGGTGGAGAAATATCTTGACTTTTGCTGGTATTGAGACTCTCAAGATGCTCTTCAATCTCAGGTGGAGTATCTGTATCTTTATTATCCGCTTTAAAATTCAAAATATCATCCATATCTGTTATAGATTGCTCTTTTTTTGGGGGGGTCTTTGCAGTAGGTGTAGGTGTGGTATCTAATATTTCAAATTCATCATCTGCTGGCAAATCAATCTTACTTTGGCCTATATCTTCACTCTTTGCAACTGGTGAAGAGTCTAACTTATCAAGGTCAGCAATATCTTCATTTTTAAGAATATTATCAATACTGTTTTCATCAGAATTTTTACTGTTATTCGGTGCCATGCTATCTAATTCTTCCATATCAAAATCAAACTCATCAAGACCCTTTTTCTTATTTTCTTGTGTGGATAAAATATCTGATACAGCGTTTGATGACTCTTCAACAATATCTGTAAGCTCAAGAATATCTGAATCGTCATTAATATCCTGCTTCTTATCTTCCGGCATTTTTGTCTCCTCAGTTTTGATCTTAACTCCTGTTATCTTCTCTATTTCTTCAATTAATACTTCATCTGTGAATGGCTTCTTTATTACAGTAGCATCAAATCGTCCTATGTCAGGGGTATCCTCAAATAAATCTTCAAGAATTATGAGAGGCTTTGTTTGACTTTTTACCTTTTTTAAAATTTCTGTTATTGATTCTGAGATGTTAGTGTCAATTATTACAATTTCGGAATCTGCTATCTTTTTATCAATATGATCAGCTGTATCAGTAAACAAAAGTTTAAACTCAGAATCTTTCAGAGCTATAGAAATAACTTTTGAATATACTTTCTCTTTTGATATAAATAATATATTCCTCATTATAACTCTTTTATTAACATCTAACTTATTGAGTGTCAATAATTTCTTTGATAATTAAAACATCTTTTTAAAAACTAAAAAAATAATCTTACTCCTATAATACTATGGCACCTTTATTGCTACATCATCGTAAAATTTATCGGAGGGAAAGATGGAAAGGAAATTATTTCTTTTAATTTTAATTAGTTTAATCATTTCAGGGTGTGTAGGCTCTGACAGTAATGTCAAAAAGCAGACAATAGACCCTGAAATATTCAATACAAAGTTTAATTACCAGGCCACTCCAAACAATGAGGGCTCATTATGGCCGGGAGACTCTGTAAGGACAGGTATGATTTTTCAAGATAGAAAAGCTCGTTATTTAGGTGATTCTATTACTGTAGTTATATCAGAAGATATATCAGCAGTAGGAAAATCAGATACAAACTCAGCAGCATCAGACAAAAATTCTTACGGGATACCTTATATATTTGGAAAGAGTGGAATCAATTATCACAATAAAGATTGGTCACATTTCTTAGAAACATCAAGGAAAAACGAGTTCAAAGGTGCAGGCACTGTTTCAAGGAGCAATAAGATGAGCGCAAAGATAACAGCTCAAGTCATAGAGGTCTTACCAAATAATAATCTCAGGATAGCAGGTAAAAAATATATTACAATAAATGGAGAACAGCAGTATATTCTGCTTACAGGTATAGTCAGGGGTGACGATATAGCAGCAGACAATACTGTTTTATCAGCAGCTATTGCTGATGCACAGATAGAGTATAATGGGAAGGGCATTTTAAGCAGTAAGCAAACAAGGGGCTGGGCATCAGTTCTCCTTGATATGATATGGCCATTTTAAATAATATTGAAAGGATAAAAAAATGAACAGATATTTATATTTACTAATCACTCTAACAGTTTTAATTTCTAACAGTTGTGCTACTTCATCAATAATGAATTTTTCAAAAAAGGAGGAGCCAAAACACTCTGTTATCTCTGGTCAATTCTCAAACCAAACAGTTATTGTTACAGGTAAAGGGATAACTTCATCCTCAAACAATGATGATCCCAAAAATTCCCTTATGGCAGAGAGAGCCGCAATTATTGATGGATATAGGCTTCTCACAGAAAAGATATCAGGGATACTTTTAGAGACTTACTCACTCACTGACAACTACAACATTAGTAAAGACCAGATTGCTGCACAAGCAAAATCTTTTGTTAAAGGTGCAGAAATTATTGGAGTAAAACATCTTAAAAATGGAGTTGTCGAAGCTGACATAAAATTGATTCTTCCACAAAATTTGATATCTGCAACAGCAAATTATTAATCATCTATAAATTATAGATAAATATATTTACATTTTAATTTTTTAAAATTATTTACTGCTTTACTCCTCACTCTGGATAAGTGAGGGAAAGATATAAAAGTTCCTTTTATAATTTTCGCTTAATTACACTAACTGCTTAATTGAAATGAGGAAGGAGTAAATTTTGGCTGTTTCATCAATTTATCACATTCAAATAGAGCAAACTTTCAAAGAGAGTTTGAATAAATCACCTGAAAAAAAATTTCAGGAGATATTCAATGAATATGTTATAAAAGATGGTGATACCCTTTACAAAATAGCAAAAGAACATCTTAAAAAAAATTCTCAAAATGTTTCAGAAAATCAGATTTCATCACTCGTAGATAATCTATCAAAGATAAACAATATAAAAAATCCAAATCTGATTTTTCCAAATCAGGTTATATCATTTAACAACATAGAGAAAGATAATAAAATTGGCCATACTCTTTTGACTCCTGTTGATGGAAATATAACTTCTAAATTTGGAATGAGAAGAGACCCATTTACAAAAGAGGTAAAATTTCATTCAGGGATAGATATTGCCGCCCCTGAGGGAACACCTATAAAGGCTGCTGAAAATGGCAAGGTTGTTTTTAGTGGAGTTCAAAATGGTTATGGAAATATAGTTGTAATCCAACATAAAGATGGTATAGTTACAAAATATGCACACAACAGTAAAAACATTGTAAAAGTAGGTGATATTGTCAAAAAAGGGCAAGTTATTTCACTTATAGGGCAAACTGGGAGATCTACAGGTCCTCACCTTCACTTTGAGGTTTTGTCAGGTGACAAACATGTAAATCCTCTAAATTATCTAAATGTATAGAACACTCCTCTCTCTTCTGATAATATCTATATTCTCAATTCCCAACTATATAAATGCAAAACAACTAATATTACAACAGATAGAGGTGGTAAAAAATTATAATTTAGTAAAATTAAATTTTGATTATACTTATGGTGACTTCTATCTTAAAGAGTTTGACAGCATATACATTTTGACTGAAAAGATTAATGATCTAAAATCCACAGTCCAATCACTCTTTAATTCTGACAACACTCTGATAGAAAGTAGTTATATTGAAAATTATACTTTAATAGATGATGAAATTATTTTAAAAAAATTTTTAATACTTGACACAGATTACCAAATAGTTAATAGTGGTAACAACTATTTTTACAGATTCAAAGTTTACTCACCAAAAAGAGAAGATGAGAAAAGGAATTTTTTAAAAAACATCATAAATCAATTCAGGATAGAGTATGGACTCAGATAAAATATTAAAAATATTAAAGGATATATACCCATCTCCAAAGATTGAGCTTCAATACTCTTCACCCTTTGAATTGCTCATTTCAACAATCTTATCTGCACAATGCACAGACCAGCAAGTCAATAAAGTGACAAAAGAGCTTTTTAAAAAATATAAACATCCAGATGATTTTGCCAAATTGAGTAATGAACAGCTTGAAAACATTATCAAATCGACAGGTTTTTATAAAAATAAATCTAAGAGCATAATTAATACTTCTCGAATATTAACCGAAAAATACAATGGAGAGTTACCTCTTGATATTGAAGAGTTATCAAAATTACCCGGAGTGGGTAGAAAGACTGCAAATGTTGTTTTGGGTGAATGCTTTAATATTCCATCTATAGTTGTGGATACCCATGTAAAAAGATTTTCAAAAAGATCAGGGCTAACAACATTAGACGATCCTGTAAAGATTGAATTTGACCTTATGAAGAAGCTACCCCAAAATGAATGGACTTTCTTTTCCAAAGCAGCCATACTTCATGGACGTTATGTCTGTAAAGCCAAAAACCCTCTCTGTGATTCATGTTTATTAGAAAAGGTCTGTCCTAAAATTTTTTAAGATAAATGATAAATCTATATATTGAAATTTTTAAAAATTTTGGGTATTTAAGTCTATACGTAAAAGATGAAAGGATCATAAAGATAGACTTCCATGATAAATTCAATAACAAAAGCTCCAACACTCCTATGAAAAGCGAAAAGATAGCATATCAATTTTTTGAAACATTTTCTAATTACCTTAATGGAAGTAGGGTTGACTTTAATTTTCCATATCACCTTGAAGGACTCACAGATTTTGAATCATTAATCCTCAAAAATATATCTGACATCCCCTACGGAGAGACATTATCCTACAAACAATTAGCCGACATATCAGGAAGACCTAATAGTTTCAGAGCTGTTGGGAATGCATGTTCCAAAAATCGTATTCCACTTATAATCCCGTGCCATAGAGTTATAAGATCTGACGGAGGATTAGGTGGATTCAAAGATGGTGTATCATTTAAAAAAAAGTTACTACTTATAGAAAAGGGAGCTATTTTATGAAATTTGAGATAGAGAGAGACGAAGAGAACATAATCATCATAAGATTAGCAGGTGAGCTTATAGAGGGGGAGATATTACCTCTGAAAAAAGAGTTCGAAAAACTATTAGCAGAAAACCTTACAAAATTTATAATTGACTTTTCAGCTCTTAATTTTATAGATAGCTCAGGTATAGGATTTTTGATAAATTTAAAAAAAATTATCTCAGCAAAAGATGGAACACTCAAATTTACAATGGTAAACCAAAATATCAAATCCATCCTTAATACACTTAAACTTACACCATTTTTTGATATGTACAAATCCATTGACGAAGCTATTTTTTCATTCTAATCCAAATGAGGAGAAATTATTTTGTATTACATAAAATTTAATTTCAATATATCATCAAACAATAAAAATAAAAATCTAAAAAATGAACAGATTGACTACCGCAACATCAGTAATATAGAAAACATAATTAAAGATCAAGTGGTTGCAGAGGTGTTTTCTGAAGATGCAATCCAAGAGCTCGATAATCAGGAAAATATCATCAAAATCTCCAACCCAAAAGATATCGAAAATTTTATTGGTGAAGGGGTTTACATAAATACAAACCAACCTTCAAGACTCTATGCTGACAAAAATGGTGCAGCTTTTCTAAAAAACAATAAGATTTATATAGAAGATAAACTTTATTTTGATGAAATCAGTTACAAAACAGGGAATATAACTTTTGTCGGAGATATTTTTATCAAACATGATGTTAAGCCCGGTTTTGTAATCAATGCACGCAACATAACTATCGATGGCTCTGTTGACAATTCAAAACTTATTGCAGGTGAGAGTGTAATTATTAAAGGTGGAGTAATCGGTTCCCAAAAAACAAACTCTTCTTACATAAAAGCTGGCAAACTTGTTGCTTTAAATTTTATCGAAAATACAATTGTAGAATGCCACAATGGACCAGTTTATATCAAAAAATCATCTATGCATTCAAGTATATATGCAAAAGGTCGTATTGCTGTATACGGTTCTCCGGGACTGGTTGTTGGAGGGGAGATAATGGCACAAGATACACTCCTAATAAATATTGCAGGCTCCAAATGGGGCACAGAAACCATCCTTAAGGTAGGGATAGACCCATTTAAGTATCTAAGACTCAAAAACTATGAAAATGACCTCAACAATAAGCTTTCACTCTTTGAAGACACAAACAAAAGCATAGAATATATAGAATCTGTTTTAGAGAACTCTTCAGAAAGTGGTGAAAAGAGAGAATCGCTGATTAATGAGCTTGAAGATATAAAAATAAAGAGAGACAACTTTAACAAAAAAATAAACAAACTACAATCAATAATATCAACCACCAAACTACTAATTGAAGAGGAGAAGCAAAATCTCCATCTTAAAGACACCAAAATATGCATCTACAACAAAATTTTTCCAGGCACAGAGATTAGACTTGGACTAAACCATCATAGAATATATGACGATATGGAGGGACACATATTTCAGCTTAATGAAAATGGTGAAGTTACTTTTAACAAACTTACTAATTGACACTCTCAAATATATTAAACAATTATCTTAAAGAGGTCAATATTAATACCAAAATATTAGTAAATAAAAAATTTAAAATTTATATATTAATTCAAGTAATTTATTAGAGAGGTTTTTATGGATATAGCAACCGTAATCGGTATAGTCCTTGCATTTGGCTTATTAATAGGGGGTATTCTTATAGGAAGTGGACTTGGTATTTTTATAGATATACCATCCGTATTGATAGTTGTTGGAGGGACAATAGCCGCACTACTAATATCTTTCCCATTAAAAAGTGTCATAGGTGCAATCAAGATATTTTTAAAAACTATTTTAGGTAAAGTCCCACCTACCAATGTCCTGATAGACCAAATAGTTGATCTTGCAGTAAAAGCAAGAAAAGACAGTATTCTTGCTCTTGAAAAAGTTGAAATTGATGACCCTTTCCTTGCAAAAGGGATAAAGCTTGTAGTTGATGGGACAGCTCCAGAGCTTGTAAAAGCTATATTAAACACTGAAATAAAATATATGAAAAACAGACACTCTGAAGGTGCAAAGATATTTGGGATTCTTGCAGCTATGGGTCCTGCTTTTGGTATGATTGGGACACTTATAGGTCTTGTCCAAATGCTACAAAATTTAAGTGATCCATCTTCTATCGGTCCATCTATGGCTGTTGCATTGCTAACCACTTTCTACGGTGCTATCATTGCAAATATTTTTGGTATTCCAATTAAAGCAAAACTTGAATGTAAATCTGTAGAAGAAACTTTACTTAAAGAGATAATAATACAAGGTGTAATATCTATAATGGAGGGGGACAACCCTATGATAGTGCGAAGTAAATTAGAGGCATTTTTAGCCCCTGCATTGAGAAAAGTAGAGGAGTAGTCTAATGGCTGAAGATCAATCAAAAAATTGCCAGTGTGAAGAGTGTGAAGATTGCCCCCAATGCGAAGAGGGAGCTCCAGGATGGATGGCAACTTTTTCAGACCTTTGCACCCTGCTTTTGACATTCTTTATTTTACTTTTATCTTTTTCCACTATGGATATCATGAAATTTAAGCAGATGATGGGTTCAGTAGAGAAAGCATTCGGCTATCAGACTGAAAGACCGGGGAGTTATAGTGCTCAATCCGACACTCCTGTTACAATACAGCTTTCTGACCAAGAGAACAAAATGCTTGACAATGTTGAGATAGGAGACAAAATAAAGCAGAGTGCTGAAGAAGCCAATATCTCTGAGGATACAGAAGTTGAGATAAATAAAGATGGTGTTATGATGAGGCTTAAGGGAAATGTCGGATTTGGAGCTGGTAGTGCTTCAATTGACGACAAATTAAAATCTTTCCTTCAAAAAGTAGCCGAAATCCTCAAAGAGCATCCAGATTACAACCTTAAAGTTTTAGGGCATACTGATAATATTCCTATTAAATCTGCCAAATACGACTCAAACTGGGAATTATCATCTTCAAGAGCTGTTCAGGTTATAAAAATTCTTGTTGATCAATACCAGATAGATCCCAAAAGATTGACAGCTATCGGTTATGGTGAGACCCGGCCACTTACTTCCAATGACTCACCAGATAATAGAGCTAAAAATAGAAGAGTTGAATTTATCTTTTACAAGGAGGTCACAAACTAATGCTCTTTACAGGACCACACATATTTACAATGGATAAATGGATTAGCTGTGCACCATTTGAGAAACTTCTAAACATAGAGATAGTTAAAGCCGAAAATGGCGAAGCAGTATTGAGGCTACCTTTTCTGCACGATTTTGCACAGGGCGCTGGATTAATGCATGGTGGAGTTTTGGTATCTCTTGCAGATACAACTGTCGTAATGGCAATCAAAAGCATTTTAGAGCCTATGACACATTTTGCAACCATCAAATTAGAAACAGAGTTTTTCAAACCTATAAAAAAGGGTTATGTGACATGTCGTGGCAAGGTCGGTAAATCTTATGAGGAGAGAATACTTATAGGTTCTGCTAAAATATTTGATGAGCAGGATCAAGATATTGCAATTTTTAACTCTACCTTTAAAATAGCAAAAAATGCAGAGATCAAAAACATCAAATTTTTAGATGCTCCCAAATAGTATCTATCTCGGTTCCCACCAATCAATATCTGGTGGTATCTTCAATGCACTTATTCAAGCTTCACGGCTAAATACAAATTGTGTTCAGATATTCACCAAAAATTCCAATAGGTGGGAAGGCAAACCAATTTCTGATGAGGATGCCAACAAATTTATAACTCTACAAAATCAACTAAATATAGAAGTAGTCGGTCACTCACCCTATCTTATAAATCTTGCCTCAGAAAACAACAGTAATCTTGAAAAATCAAAGAAATCTCTAAAAGAGGATATTTTTAATTGTCTAAAATTAAAAATAAAATACCTTGTTCTCCACCCCGGTTCGCATAAAGGTAGAGGGATAGATAACGGTATCAGGAGAATTGCAGACTCTTTAAATGATATTTTATCTGACTTCAAAGATGCCCCATTTACGCTACTACTTGAAACAATGGCTGGTCAGGGGGACAGCATAGGTTCAAGATTAGATGAATTACAAAAAATCAGGGAATTGGTCAATAGTAAACAGCAGATAGGCTACTGCCTTGATACATGCCACCTTTTTGCAGCAGGTTACAAATTTACCGACAAAGATAATTTTGAAATTTTTAAATCAGCTCTCGATAATATTTTAGGTTTAGAAAATATCAAAGTTATTCATCTCAACGATTCTAAAAGAGAATTAGGCTCAAGGGTTGATAGACATACCCATATAGGAATTGGGAAGATCGGAGTTGATGCTTTTTCACTATTTTTAAATGATAACGACCTAAAATCTAAAATTTTCATTATAGAAACACCTAAAGAGGGTGAAATGGACAATGTAAATCTAAAAATATTAAAAGATATGATACGATAGGGGATAGAAACTCTCTAATTGCTAAGTAATAAAGATTTTTTTGATAATATCCAAAGTTTCATCCATAGTAAACTTCTCCTCTACTCTCTGCTTTAGAAAACTATTTATCTGGTCTATCTTTGAAATTGAATAATCTATATTTTTGTTGGCACCTCTATTGTATGCACCAATATTTATTATATCTTCAGATTCTTTGTATATAGAGTAGGTTGAGATAAACTTGCCGTAAAGCTCTTTATGCTCCTCCGATATAACATCATTCATAACCCTACTTTTACTATTGAGTATATCTATGCAAGGATAATGATTCATAGCAGCAAGATTTCGTGATAAAATTATATGCCCATCCAAAATAGCTCTCGTAGAGTCAGCTATCGGCTCATTCATATCATCGCCCTCCACAAGAACTGTATAAATAGCAGTAAGACTCCCTTCTGATGAGGAATTCCCAGCTCTTTCGAGGAGTTTAGGCAAGGTAGAAAATACACTTGGAGTATAACCTTTGGTTGTAGGAGGCTCACCTATTGCAAGACCTATCTCCCTTTGAGCCATTGCAAATCTTGTAATAGAATCCATCATAAGGAGAACATCTTTACCCTGCTCTCTAAAATATTCAGCTATACTGGTAGCAACAAATGCCCCTCTCATCCTGAGAAGTGGAGAGTTGTCAGAGGTAACAGCAACAACTACAGAGCGTTTGAGACCCTCTTCACCTAAATCTTTCTCTATAAATTCACGAACCTCTCTCCCCCTTTCTCCAATAAGCCCAATGACATTTATATCAGCGTTTGTATACCTCGCCATCATTCCAAGCAAAGTGCTTTTGCCAACACCAGAACCAGCAAGAATACCAATCCTCTGACCTTTACCAATTGTAAGGAGTCCATTGATAGATTTTATACCTACATCAAGCGGGTCTTTTATCCTCCTCCTTTTTAAAGGGTTAATCGGTTCTTGATAGAGGCTAACTGAATCTTTGGTATAAACACTACCTTTATCGTCAATAGGATTACCCATTGCATCTATAATTCTCCCAAGTAACTCTTGACCAACACTAATTGTATTTAAACCTTTTGCAGCATATATCTTACAATTTGGAGTAAGTCCTTTTATATCTTTAAATGGCATAAGTAAAACTTTATTACCCCTAAACCCTACTACCTCACACTGGACTATTTTGTTATTTTCGTTTATCACAGAACATATTGTCCCAATAGAAACACCAGGTCCCACACCTTCAATAACTATCCCAGCAACATTTGAAACTTTGCCATATATTTTAAAAAAATCATTATCAGCAAGGATATTTTCAATTTTATCAATAATTTTCATTTTAACTCCCACTTTTTGCTACCATCACTATCAAAAAAATTCAATAAAAAATTTCTAAACTTCTTGACATAAAAGATAGAGAGTGTTAATTAGATAACTAATTAGATTCAACTCATGAAGAGTTTCAATTCAATCCATATTTAATCTTTTTACCAATCTTTAGCTAAGAAAGCTAATTCTTTAAAAATTTTTTTAATTAAATCAAAGGGGGAGTTTTATTATGTTAAGGAAAAATTTTGTTTTCTTTACTCTACTATTTTATATAGTTATTTCAATGGTTTCTACTCTAAATGCTGACAATACCACCGAATATTCATTAGGTAAAATCACTGTAACAGGTGAATTTATTCTACCTACAAAACAAACTGGAGACTCAATCTACACAGGGACAAAAGTTACAAAAAATGGTATAGAGCTTGCAGGTGAGAGTGGTTCAAACAGTGTTTACGAAACATTTTCCTTATTGCCCGGAATTAATATTGAAAGTAAAGACCCTTACGGATTATCTGACAAAAATGTCAGAATACGAGGAATAAAGAATTACTACTCAGGTATGGCAGTCAATGGTATCCCAAATTATGGTATAATGCCAATTGGACCAAGAGAAGATATTTACGATATGGAAAATATGGAGAGTATCTCCATTTATAAGGGTGCTACACCTTCAGATATGAATACAGGGACTGGAAACAGAGGTGGATCAGTTGATCTTACTTTCAGAAAACCTCTTGACAAGTTAAGTGCTTCTATAAAAGAAGCTTTTGGCTCTGATAGTTACAGCAAAACTTTTTTGAGAATAGATTCAGGCAAGCTCCCAACAGACACAAAAATGTTTGCTTCATACTCATATGCAGATGCAGATATGTGGAGAGGTAAAGGTGATTTAGGGGAGAGAGAGCATATCAATTTTGGAATATCCCAAGAGATAACCGATAAATTTTCATCAGAACTATATTTTAATTTTAATAACTCAAATAGAAATTTTTTTATGCCACTTACATATGAAGAAGCAAAAGATGTTGATTCTTACTACTCTAAACATTACAACTCTACCTTTTATGCCAACCCTTCAAAAGATGTCAATTATTACGATTTTAATAAAGGTAATTTTATAAATAGAGATATCTTTGCAATATTCAAATACCAATTTTCAGATAGTATCGCTACTTCAATCAAACCATACTTTTCAACAGAAGATGCAAATTATTTTGAAACAACAACCAAAACTACACCTACCGGAAAAAATTATCTTGATCTTAAAAAAATGAGAAAATCTGATAAATATGGTGTTATTCCAGAAGTTTCCATGAACTTTCAATCTTTAAATATCACAACAGGTTATTGGTTTGAATCGTTTGACCTTGACAAATCTGTAAAGATTTATGGAATAACTCCCAAAGGCATTACATACAAAGGTTATCAATACTACGGCAAAAATGACAATAGAGGAGTAATACATTCACCATATCTAAAGTTATCCCAAAATATTGATAAATTCACATGGCAGGGTGGCTTAAAATACTTTTATTATGAAGAGCCTGAAATAAAAGGTTACTCAGGAGGTAAATATGACCCTGATCTTACTGTATCAAAAAGTAATTTTGACAAATTACTACCAACAGCGGGGATAGGTTATAAACTTAATCAACATATCGAAACATATCTCAATTACGGCAAAAATTATATGAGACCTTATGCTTATGTCCCAATTACAAATTTATACAGTGCAAACAAAACCAAATTCAAAGCATCTGGAATATTGCTTGATGATATTTTTAAAGATTGGAAAATGGAAACATCAGATAATGTTGATTTTGGATTAAGATTTAACACAAAATATATAGAAATTAATTCTACAATTTTTTACGGTAAACATTACGATCTTTTAACTAATATTTTTGATCCTACAGTAGGAATCAACTATTATCAGAATGTTGGTGATGCAACATCTTATGGTGCAGAATTAGAAACTTTTATCTATCCTTTAGAGGGGTTAATTTTATTTTTTAACCCAAGCTATACAAATATAACTTTTGACAACGACTTTACAAGAGTCCAAAATGGAAAGAAATACTCAGTCAAAATTGAAGGTAATCAACTTCCCGATACACCTGAATGGATTATAAAAACAGGTTTCATCTACAGAATAAACAACTTTGAAATCAATCCAAATATAAATTGGATTGATACACGATATGGAGATGCAACAAACAACGATTCTCTTCCATCTTATACATTGGTCAATTTAGGACTCAGCTACAATATAAAGAAAATTTTATCATTTAATAATATCAAACTTTCACTCGAATTTAAAAACCTTTTCAATAAAAAATATATAAGTGTTATCGATGCGAGTGACGATTCCGAATCTGGCACTACCTCTTACTATTCAGGATCTCCATTCTCTACAATTTTCTCTATAAGTGCTAACTTTTAATATGAAAAGTATATTGTTAACCATAGTTATACTAATATTATGGGTAAACACCATTTTTGCAAAAAATATTACCGATATTTTGGGAAGGGATATCAATATTCCTGATAAAATAGATAAGATAGTAGCTATTGGTCCAGGAGCAGTCAGATTTGTAATTTATCTTGGTGAGAGCAACAAATTGTGTGGGATAGAAAATATTGAAAATAAAGTTGAAGATAAACTTTTCAGACCTTACACATTTGTAATTAAGGATAAAATTAAAAATCTTGAAATAGTTGGAGAGGGTGGCCCCGGTAAAATGCCATATTTCGAGAAACTTACTATACTTAACCCCGACTTGATAGTAGGGACACTCTTTTCAAAATCTCAGGCAGATCTTATTTCAGAAAAAACAGGAGTCCCTGTATTAATCCTTGATTACGGTGAAACAGGTCTTTTTAATGAAATATTCTTTAAATCATTAAAAATATTATCAATAGCATTAAATAATGAGAAAGTTTATTTAGAGCTTGAAGAATTTATACAATCTATTAATGATGACCTTCAAAAAAGAACTTTAAATATCAAATATCCAAAGAGGATCTATATTGGCGGAGTAGCATATAAGGGTATTCAAGATATCAACAGCACAATAAGAGATTTCTACCCTCTAAGATTAATCAACATAGATAATGTTGCCAAAAATATAAAATCAAATGGTCATGCTGTCTTAAATTGGGAAAGTCTTTACCAATTCAACCCTGATTATATTTTTATAGATAAATATTCATTAAATATGATAAAAAGAAACTTTGAAAAGAATAGGGATAAATTTAATTTGCTTAAAGCTTTTCAAGAGAGGAGAGTTTATACAATACTCCCTTACAACTCCTACAATACAAATGTGGAACTTGGATTTATCGATGCCTATATTATTGGGAAAACAGTTTATCCAGATAGATTCAAAGATATCGAATTAAGATCAAAAATAGAGGAGATATTAAAGAAATTTTTAAAAGTTGATACTGTTTTAGAAGATATCGATATCAATTTCAATTTTTTCTAAAAAAATACAAGAGGAGATTACAGTATGGAAATTTTTACACCTGAATTTTGGAGAAATTACATAAAAGAGAGAAAGTCTGAATTTAAGACCAATAGGGTCGCAAATAAAAATCTATGGGATGAAGCTGCTCACTTTTACAAAGATTTTGAGAAAGAGAGTTCATATTCCGATATCAAAAAATTACCTATAAAATTTTTACAAGAGAAGAATGTGCTGCATAGTAATATGTCCGTTGCTGATATAGCTTGTGGTCCAGGGACTCACGCACTTGATCTTGCACAACATTGCAGAGAAGTTTTTGCATTAGATATATCAGAAGATATGATTAACAACCTAAAAGAGAAAATTTCAAAAAATAGTATCCAAAATATAACTGTCAGTTGCAAAGATTTTTTTAAAGAGGATTTTAAAAATAAATTTGATCTGGTCTTTGTTTCAATGAGTCCAATTTTGAATGAGCTTGAGACAATTGACAAACTTCTTGATATTTCAAGAAGGTATATTTTTCTTATATTCTGGGCAGGTAAAAGGGAAAATACAATTTTTAACAACTGCTACAAAGCTATCTTTAAAAAAGATTTCAAATGGGATATTCTCGATATTACAGCCATTTTTAACTATCTCTACTCTCTCGGTTACTCTCCATCTATATTTTATAAAAATATGAAATGGTATAGTAATTTTGATTTTGAATCAGTTTACAATCATATTGTATGGCATATGAAATTTTATAAAGATGAACTTTCAGAAGATGAGAAAGAAAAAATAAAAGATATTTTGAGAAATTCAGAAAAGTCTGAAACAAATGTCAGAATAGGGTATCTTTTTCTCGATAAAGAGGAGTATAGTGAGTGATTATCTACAAAATAAAAAAGCAGCAATTTATGGTTGCTGCTTTTTTGGATATTTGAATCTGATTCTTTTTTTTACTTTGTTGCTGGAGGCATTACAAAAACTCTCTGGCCTAATTCTTTATCAAGCATAAAAATACCGTTACCTTTATCACCAATCAATTTTAATTTCTGAAGAATAGATTCAGCTGATGCTTCTTCCTCAACCTGCTCAGCAACAAACCATTGTAAAAAATTGTTACTTGCATGATCTCTCTCTTTTATTGCAAGATCGACAAGTTTGTTGATACAAGAAGTTATATGCTGCTCATGTTTGTAGGTATCTTCAAATGCTTCAAGAGGACTCTTCCAATCTATCTGAGGCTTTGCAATTGAATCAAGTGTGACTCTTCCACCCCTTTCAATTATAAAATTATAAAATTTTTGAGCATGTATCATCTCTTCCATAGCCTGAACCCGCATCCAACTTGAAAATCCTTCAAGAGCAATCGATGCAAAATAAGCCGACATTGATAGATAAAGATAAGATGAGAAAAGCTCCTCATTTATCTGCTTATTAAAAGCTACTTCTATTTTATTATTAAACATATCCCCTCCTGATTATAAATTTATTTTTTCCACAAACCGTGTAGATTACAATACTCTCTTACACTCACCACTTCATTTTCAACAGAGAAAAATGCTGATGGCTTCTCTCCGGGATTGAGAAATTTTCTGTAAGATTTACCATCATCTGTAATCAACTCTATCCATTCGATATAATGCTTCTCTTCCATAGGATGCTCAACACTTCCAACTGTAACTTTGTAACCGTTTTTAACTTTTTCTACCATAGGAACATGCTTCTCTTTTGATGCATCAACCGTATTTTCAGTAACTAAAACCATCTCTTGATTACAGCAAACAAGCTTTCCTGCACCACCGTGAACAACCTCAACGATATTTCCACAAACATTACATTTGTAAATTTCTAATTTTTTTGCCATTTTATCCCCCTTTTTAATTTATTAATTAAAACTTAGAGCATCATTTCTACAATCACTACAAAGACCTGACATCTGAATATCACAACCCATAATTTTAAATGCTGTCTTATCTTTTACAAAATTTGTAATAAAATTATTTATGTAGTCAAAATTGTCTAAAAATATATCTTCAATTTTACCACATTTTATACATTTGACATGTAAATGATCACTTGTATTGCCATCAAATCTTTTCATTTTACCACAAATTTCTATCTTTTTTACTATACCCTCTTCAGACATAATCTCCAAATTTCTATATATAGTCCCCAAACTTACACGAGGTAATTTATCTTTAACAATCATAAAAAGCTCATCAGCAGTGGGATGAGAGGTAAGTTTGCATAGTTCGTTGTAAATTACCTCTCTCTGTTTTGTTTTTCTAACAAGTTTTTTCAAGATAACACCCCCATAATCTTTTTGATAATTATTATTATATATAATTATATATTTTTGTCAACCATTTTTTAAAGAGAATCAAAAACCATTACAGGGACAAGTGAGCCTTTCTTTATATCTTGAACACCCTCCTCAACAATGATAAAGCAATTCCCTTTAAGCATAGATGATAAGATACCTGAACCTTGCATACCTGTGGTCGTAACAGTAAATCCCTCTTTACCCTTTTTCAAAACTCCTCTTATAAACTCTGTTCTTAAATCTTTCCTCTCTATATCTTCAGTCAGGAGAGCTTCAAGTTCAAAAAAATCTTTACTCACAGAATTTTGTATCTTCTGAATCAAAGGATAAATAAAGAGATAGTAAGTAGTCATTGTTGAAACAGGATTGCCGGGAACTCCTATATATAATTTCCTCCCTTTTTTAGCAAGAAATAAAGGTTTACCAGGTTTAACACGGACTCCCCAGAAGATAGGTGTATACCCCAATTCTGATACAACATCTTTGACAAAGTCATATTCACCCATTGAGACTCCACCTGTTGACACAATAATATCAGCATCAGAGTTGTCAGTGATTGCTTCAATCAGAGCCTCTTTACTATCTTTTGTTATCCCTGAAAGCCTGACAGATATTTGCTGTTGTTTGAATAACCCCAAAAGAGTAAATCCATTGGAATTCCTTACTTTACCCTCTACAAAAGTATCATCTATATCAAGAATTTCATTCCCTGTAATAATAACAGAAACAGTAGGCTTTCTATAAACTTTTATAAATGCTCTCCCCAATGAACTGAGCATTCCCATAGATGCTGGAGTAATTTTACTCCCTATTTTTATAACTGTATCACCCTTTTTTACATCCTCACCTGCTTTTCTTACATCAAGAGAAAAGTTAATAGGGTTGTAGATATATACATAACCACTCTCCTCTTTTATAGACTCTTTTCTTATTACAGAATCTGCACCAAAAGGTATTATCCCACCGGTCATTATCCTCATTGCCTCAAAACTACCAAGATTTTTTGGAGTAATATCACCAGCAGGAACTTCATCAATAATTTTAAGTTTGACAGGGTTATCTATGGTTGCACTCAATGTATCAGCCGCTCTAAGAGCAAATCCATCCATTGCCGAATTATCAAAAAAAGGTATATCGTAATCTGATACAATATCCTCTGCAATTATACGATTAAGAGCATCACAGAGGAATACCTTTTCTACTCCCAGAGTCTCACCACTTTGAAAAATAAGTTCTAATGCCTCTTTATAAGATATATTTTTTAACATCTAATCACCCTGAATAATAATTTTACTTCTATTTTTCTTATCACCTGTCACAAATACCTGCTCTTTTTTAACAAAGAAAATTATCTTCTCACCATTTATGTAATTCTTCCCATCTTTTAAGTAAGGCTTCCCTTCAAACTCAACTTTATCCTCCTTTACAAAGTATGTAACCTTCTCAGCACTACCCTCTTTTGTAAAATATGTAACCAAGACATTGTTTAGAGCTTCAATTTTCTTTATGCTTTGGGTGCTATTATCTAAAAAAGCAATTATTTTGTTACTGTTAATAGTGAGATCACCCCTTGAAACAACAACATCACCTTCAAATAGAACTTCTTGATCAGATTTTAGGTAAGTTACTTTATTTGCAGAGACATTAACAGGGATAATGCCCCTATCATTATCTTTTTTGGAAGACTCTTCTGCTTCAGCAACCTCTGCCTTAACTTTTTCTGAGGTCTCCATTGTAACAAAAGTTCTCTTTTTGTCCAAGAGATCAGCACTCTCCATAATATCTTCAGGGGATGCAGGATAAGAGAAACTTTGATAACCAGAAATGTAATATTTATCTTTTACATCAAGTTCATCGTGAAAGTAGTATTCTTTAACTCTTTGAGTAAAAGAGAAAGGTTTTGGTTTGAGGGTTTTCAATGTGTTGGCTGACCTTTGGTGATATTTACTTTTCGGAAAATTATCCACTACCTTTTTTAAGCAATCTTTCCCTTTATTCTCCTCACCTTTTAACAAGAGTGAACTCCCAAGGTAGTATAACACTTTATCATCTATATATCCGGGGTACTTTTGTAAAACTTTCTCAAATCTGTAAATAGCTGCTTTATAATTTTTCTTTTTAAAGTAAAAATAACCTATATAAAAATTATTTTTTGCTATTTTCCTTTTGCATTCGTGCATTCTGTGAGTTGCAATAGCAGAATATTTGCTGTTAGGAAACTCTTTTGTAAGAGCAGAAAAGTAATCGTATGCAAGATGCAGCTTCGATTGATCCCTATCGATTGTAGATATCTGCTGGAATTGAACCATCCCAAGCTGATACTTGGCATAAGGAACCAACTCATTTTTAGGGTGAAGTTTTATAAAATCGAGATACGCATTCTCTGCCTCTATATACATCTCAGCCTTGTAGAGACTATCGCAATATTTTATCTCTACTTCATTGATTCTTGAATCGAAGGGGAATCTATTTTTAAATTCAAGAAAATTTTCAGAAGCTTTCTCAAATTTCCCTTTACTGTAAAGATCTACAGCATTTGAATAAAGAGGATCTGCCTCTGTAATTTGGGGGATACTCTTTTTACCACATGAAATCATAAAAAAGATAATAATTGCAAGAAAAATTAGGATGGATTTTATGCTATTCAACTTTACTCCTACTTTTGAAATAAGATATTAAGATAAAATTTTAAGTTAATATAAAATAAACTTGTTAAGAGAAAGATTTAAGAAACATCGTAGCTCCATAATGAGCTTTAAAAAATAATTTTGATATACTTAAATAGCAAAATTAAAGATTTAGCTATAAATAAAAATAGTTTAAAATATTACAATATCTCTCTGATTATCAGCTCAGTAAGATCTTTCCTCTTTCTCGGTTTATCATCTTTTTCATTAGGATAGCCAAAAGCAACAATTCCAAGAAATTCGTAATTATCACTAACTTCAAGTATCTTCTCAACTTCTTCCTTTGCTTTTAAGATTTCTCCAAGCCAAACACCTCCAAGATTAAGATGGTGTATCTTTAGAAGCATATTCTCTACTGCTGCACCTACCCCCATAAGGTCTTTCTCTCTATCGTAGATAGAATTTTTATCAATGAAAAAAGGGATCAAGACTGGAGCTTCAAGAAATATCCTTTTATAATGAGAGAGGTTTGCAATCTTCTCTTTAACTTCCCTACTCTTTACAATAGCAAATCTCCATGGCTGATTGTTTAAGCCTGAGGGTGCCCATCTTGCTGCTTCTATAACAGAGTAAACAACTTCAATATCAACATCTTGCTCTTTAAAATGTCTGATACTTTTTCTGTATGTTATAGCCTTCTCACAGTCACTTAACATTAACTCTCCTCCAGATTATTGAAATATCTTAAAGATAAAAATACGCTTCCACAAGACCAATTTGTAGATTACTATTAAATTCATCGATATTTTTCTGATTTATCGATACACTTACAAAATTATATCCCGGTTTGACAAAAGGGTTAAGTGCATTTATCGCTTCTACAAAAATAGGGGGTTTGGAGCTTGCTTCACTCCTCAAAATATAGTGTATTATTTTTTTACCATCAAGTGAAATAGTTTCCATTTCTTAACCTCTTATAATATTACTCTACACATATAATATTTTTTATCTGTTTAGCTTTGTATAAAAGAGCATCAACTTTCTCTAAAACTTCTTTGAAGGACAACCATTTGTTAACCTTACATAATCCTCCACTTACTGTAATTTTGATGGATTTATCGTTGTAGAAGAAAACTGCCTTTGAAATACGCTTTTTTATCCTCTCTGAAATAACTTTTGCAAATTGAAGATTACTATTTCTTAATATAATAACAAATTCATCTCCATAAACTCTCGATACTATATCACCATCTCTAATAGAAGTTAGTAAAATATTTGCAAATTTTTTCAAGATAAGATCACCTGCAAGATGCCCATAAGTGTCATTTACAATTTTAAAGTGATCAATATCTAAAAACAATATACATGAATCTCTACTCGACCTTAGCATCAAATTGTAAGACTCTTCCAGACCCCTTTTGTTAAGCAGGGATGTCATTTCATCAGTATATATCTGTTTTTTGAGATTAAATACAGCTGCTTCATACGACAAAATACTCTGTATCTGATCATTAATCTCTTTCTGTATACCAGCTATATCTTCTTTTATTTTTAGGGTAAACTGTATAAAATTTCTAACTTGAGAGGATAAAAGTTCCTTAGCAACAACAATATCATCATAATTTTCTGCAGAATCAACTTTTGATAAAATATTTTCCATTTCGTTATTTACAGTAGATATTGATTCTATTATCTTATCTGAATTATCTTTTAGGTTTTCAGCAAATTTTTTGTTTTGTCCCTGCTCCTTCTCTTTGAATTTAAAGAGAGATATATTTATCTTGTCAAACAGCTCAGAGATTTTTGATTTAATCTTCTCTGGATCCTCTTCTCCTTCACTCTGTTGCTCTAATAGTTGGCGGATAGTTTTGATCTCATCAAGGACAATATTCTTACAATCAAAAACAAAATTTTGGTTAAAAAGTTCTATATGCTTAAGTATTAGTTCTATGATTAATCTGCACTCTTTGAAATTACTCATCTTCCCCCTTCCTTTGCTATCTTACAAAAAGAAGTCTTTTACTCATCATTGAAGAAACAACAACAACATCTTCAAGAGAAAGCATATCTTTTATGCTCTCATCAAACAAAAAATCGATAGATGGTGCAAACTCGTCATCTCCTGCCCAGAATATAAAAGTAATATCAATTTTGGGCAGTGCTTTAAGCTTAAAAGAGAAAGTTCCAAGATTCTCCTTTACTGCAAATATTTTGGAGAATAACTCTTCAACTTTTGAGAGAGAGTTGTATTTCTCAATCAGTGGAGTTATAGCTTTCTTCTGAAAAACAGGGTAATAATTGAATGCACCGGGGATATATTTGTAGCTTATAAGATTGTTGAGTTGATTTATATTGTGATTCATCTTTTCAAGATAATGCAAAATTATAATTTTGGATACAAGTGAAACAACCCCTCCATTTATCATTTCAAAATTGAAATCAGGGTATGAGATCCTTATATCATCATCAAATAATTTGATAGTAAAAGTAATTTTGCCACTCTCTCCCTTCACATCAGATGCACCTGAATAGTAAACTTTATCTAAAATATCTGAATAAGGTAGTGCTATAAGTGAATTAGTGGCAATTTGATATGCTTGCTCATAACTTTTCTGTTTTATCATAAACTCTCCATAGTAAATTTGAAAATTAAACAGTATTTTAAAGAGGTTCTTTTATCTAAACAAACAGGAAAAAAGTAAACAATGTAAAAGATAAATTGTTTATATAACAAAAATAAATAATATTGTAAATTAAAAACAAATTGATAAAAGTAAATTTTTATGATATTTTACTTTATATGAAAAAACAATGGGTTTTACACAATGAAGACAAACTACTACAAAAAAAAATATCAGAAAGACTTAAAATAAGTAATATCACTTCCCAAATATTGATTAATAGGGGATTTAAAGATATCGAAACAATAGAAAAATTCATTAACACTACCCTTAGCAAGCTCTCCTTTCCACTTCTAATGAAAGATATCGAAAAAGCGTGTGACAGAATAGTATTTGCAATCAAAAAAAGCGAGAGGATACTCATTTATGGAGATTACGATGTTGATGGAGTAACCTCTGTAGCTCTCCTTATAAATTTTCTAAAACTAATCGGTTACTATAATTTCAGATACTATATACCAGAAAGACTCAATGAAGGATATGGACTCAATATAAATGCAATCAAAAATTTTAAAGATGACAATGTAAAACTGATAATCACTGTTGATTGTGGTGTAAGTGATACAGAAAAAATAACATATGCAAAATCGATAGGGATTGACACCATAGTCACCGACCACCACGAGATATCCGATACTCTGCCCGAAGACGCCTTTGCACTAATAAATCCAAAACAGAAAGATTGTAACTTCCCATTTAAAGAGATGGCAGGTGTTGGAATAGCATTTTACCTTATTGCAGGCTTAAAAATGAAGCTCAAAGATACCAATTTCTCAAAAAATATCGAAAATTACGATCTCAAACAATTTTTATCATTTGTGGCATTAGGCACAGTTGCTGATATCTGCCCACTTCAAAATGAAAATAGAGTTTTTGTAAAATACGGTTTATCCGAACTTGAACACACTAATAATCCCGGTCTAAAAGCACTCAAACAGATCTGTAATATTCGTGAAGGACAGCTCAGTTATTGGACAGTCGGCTACAGACTTGCTCCAAGAATAAATGCAATTGGAAGACTTGGAAAAGCAGATATTGCGGTTGAGCTTCTAACCACAAATGATTATTCGAATGCTCTCAAATTAGCCTCTCTTTTAGAGAGGACCAACTATGAACGCCAAAAAATAGAAGAGACTACCCTAAATAACGCAATAAAAATGATAGAGAGCAGTAAATATTTTAACAACAAAAAGAGTATAGTTCTTTATTCAGACACATGGCATGAGGGTGTAATAGGGATAGTTGCCTCACGCCTCGTTGAGAAGTATAACAAGCCAGCAGTTTTGATAAGCTTCACCAATGAAATCGGGAAAGGTTCAGGTAGAAGCATAAAAGATTTTGATCTTTTTCAAAGTTTGAACCTCTGTTCAGAATATCTTATAGATTTTGGTGGTCACAAGTATGCTGCTGGACTCAGTATACACAAGAATCAACTCTCAAAATTTATAGAAGCATTTGAATCAATTGCCTCTAAGATATCTATAAATAAAGATAACTACAAAAATTTATATATTGATAAGAAGATAGCTTTTTCAGAGCTTGATACTGCTCTTATGGATGAGTTTTCCCTTCTCGAACCATTTGGCAATGCCAACAGCGAACCTATTCTTCTCTCTGAAGATGTTCTTGTTACATCTGTGAAAATTTTTGGCACAAATCATATCAAGCTTATCTTGGAGCAGTGTAACAAAAAATTTGAAGCTATTGCATTCAATCAGGTCAACAAAGATATTACTATGGGTGATTCTCTCCACGTCAGCTACTCCCCCTTTTCATACAAGGAGAACACCAAAGTCAATATCAAACTTAAAATAAAAGATTTAATAAAGATATAACTATGACCAAAAAGATAAAATTACTCTCTGAAAAACTTATAAACAAAATAGCTGCCGGAGAGGTAATTGAAAGGCCAGCATCTGTTTTAAAAGAGTTATTAGAAAACTCCATTGATGCCAAAGCTACCTCAATCAAGATAGAGATAAAAGGTTCAGGGAAGAAGCTAATAAAAATTACCGACAATGGTGAAGGGTTATCAAAAGAGGATCTCCTCTTAGCATTTGAAAGACATGCAACAAGTAAAATATCTGACATTACTGACCTTAACAACATTACAACACTCGGTTTCAGAGGTGAAGCCCTTCCAAGTATCGCATCAATAGCAAAAATTCGTGCAAAATCAAAAAATGAAGAGTCTAATATAGGCTTTGAAATCGTTATTGAAGGTGGTAGTATCAAAAATGTATTGGAGACTGCTGCTAATAGAGGATTTACCATAGAGGTAAAAGATATCTTCTTTAATGTCCCTGCAAGGAAGAAATTTCTCAAGAGTGACTCTGTAGAAACATTCGTAATAGAAACAATAATAAAAAAATTTGCTCTCTGCTACCCATCAATCGAAATAACCGTAAACCACAATATCAAAACAAAAGTTTACCCCAAAACCACAAATCTCCTAAAAAGGATCGAGCAGATATACCCCAAGAATATTACACAATCCCTTATACCCTTTGCCATAGAGGATGATTACTTCTCAGCAAACGGCTATATATCACCACCAGATATAACATCATCAAGTAGCTACGATATAAATATATTTCTAAATGGGAGATTAATAAAAGATAAAACCATCTACTATGCATTAAAAGATAGCCTAAAAGGTAAGATATTTGATAAAAGATACCCTTATCTCTTCCTTTTTATTAACATATCCCCTGACAAAGTTGATGTAAATGTTCACCCATCAAAACTTGAAGTCCGATTTTCAGATGAAAAGAAAATCTACACATTAATAAAAAATACTTTTGACACCATCACAACAACCAGAGCAAACAACCACTCTGATATTTCAGACGAAGTAAAATCTACAGAAAACTTTGACAAAATTTCAAAAATAAAAAACTTTGTAAAATCATCATTCGAAAAATATAATATCATTGCAAAAGATAGGGGTATTGAAGAAATCGATAATGATGAATTCTCTCTTTTTGATACCAACACAACAGAAATTCTTCCAAAAAGTAATGACTCTTTTTATCTCAGCCTCGATTTTGTAGGGACTTTTGCAGATACATTTATAATCTTAAAAAATAACGACTCTCTCTTTCTCCTTGATCAGCACGCCGCACACGAGAGAATTCAAATGGAAAAATTTAAAATAGTAGCAGCTCAAAATAATTTTACAAAAAAACTTTTAATCCCAGAGATACTTGATTTATCCGAACATCAAAAGAAAATTGTTGAAGAAAATTTGAAAGATATCAATCTGCTCGGCTTTGAAATAGATAATCTCGATAATACAACATTAATAGTCAAAGGTATTCCAGCATCTCTTTCAGATTTTGAAATAAACGATATAATAGAAAACATTATCGAGGAGATAAAGATCAAAACATCGTCAACTACCGTAGAGGAGTTGAACAACAAACTAATTGCAAGACTTGCATGCAAATCTGCAGTAAAAGCAGGTGCAAAACTTGACGAAAATAGTGTAAAATATCTCCTTAAAGAGTTGGACAACACCCCAAACAACTCCACCTGCCCACATGGAAGACCAATACTAATCGAAATAACCAAAAACGAACTCTTCAGACGATTCAAACGCACTTTATGAAAACTATTGACAGCAATAGTCTCTAAGTTAGTTACCCAAAAAAATTAGTATAACTAATTAAAATATCTTGATAAAGATACAAATATTGTAGAAAAACTTCCAGAAAAAGGTGATAAATCAATAAAAAATGGGAGTTTATCATTATAATTTAAGTTTTGAACTTGTAGTTGTTTTTTCCTTTTTCTTTTCCCTT
>DYJV01000154.1 GCA_020722945.1 Candidatus Methylomirabilis sp.
ATTTGACGTTTATCGGAGATGTATTTCAGGTGGTATTGTTTGTCTTTTATCTGCTCTATTGCCTTTTTGGTGTTACCGGCTTTAAATTCAATAACATAGATGATTTTTTCGGTTTTCAGAACGCAATCTATTCTGCCGTCAATAGTCAAAATTTCGCTTTCTATGTTGAAGCCCAACATTTTGGCAACAAGATAAAAAACAGAGTGGTAATATTTTTCTTTATCGTCAATAAGCGGATACGCAATGCCTTTGAAGAGAACTTTGAGTAATTGCAGAAATTTTTCGATTTCGTTTTGCTCCATTGCAATAGTCATATCGTAAAGCATCGAGTTTGTTTGTCCTATTTTGCCGCCATTCAATCCGGCTAACAGATGTATTCTGAAAGCACGTTCAACTTCGGCATTGGGATAATCCAAAGTTATTGCATTTCGCACATAATCAAACTTTTTGATGGTCAAATAGCCGGTTTGGAACAGCAATGCCAAAAGCGAAATATTGTCAATTTCGTATTTATCAAAAGTGTTCAGGAATACAGATTTGTTTTCGAGTTCAAATGCTGTGTAATTTTCTTGTTTAATGAGCTTTATCAAAAAAGTCGGTGTTCCGCTGGCAAACCAGAAGTCGCCAAATTGCAAACTGCTGAATAAATTTAACAAGGTGAATGGATTGTAAAGAAAATTTCGACCGTCCCATGAATAGCCTAAATATTCTTGTTTTATGCGTTCTAATACATTTATATTATATGGTTCGAATTCTTTTTTTAACTTTTCGATATATTCTTGGAAATAATCATTGAACTCTTCTTCTGTAATTCCGGTCAAACAAGCAGAATGTTTATTGATTGTAATATCTTCGAGATTATTCAAGTCCGAAAAAATTGAGACTTTGCTGAACTTTGAAACTCCGGTTATGAATAAAAAACGTATATTAGCATCGGCATCTTTGAGTATCGAATAAAAGTTTTTGAGTATATCACGGTTTTCTTTTGCTTTTTCGATGTCATCTACGTAGTCTATTATTGGTTTGTCGTATTCGTCTATTAGAATTACTACTTTGTTTTGTTCAGAAAGTAAATCTATTAGCTCTTGAAACATTAAAGAAGGGTCGTCGAAATTTAATTTAAGCTCTTTTTTTGATGCAATTCTTTGCATATAAATTTTTAATGCCTCGTTTAAACCATAATTTTTATATGCAATTTCGTTAAACGAAATTTTTATCACCGGAAATTTTTCCCATTCTATTTTATCATATATCCACAAATCTTTGAATAATTCTTTATTTCCCGAAAAAATTTCTTTCATCGTTGAAATCAACAAAGATTTTCCAAACCTGCGTGGACGTGATAGAAAATAATAACTGCCGGTGTTAATTAAATTGAAAATATATTGAGTTTTGTCAACGTACAAATAATTATTTGTAATTATTTTATTGAAATCCTGCAAACCGACCGGTAATTTTTTCATAAAGCATTGTTTTTTGCAAAAATACAACT
>DYJV01000155.1 GCA_020722945.1 Candidatus Methylomirabilis sp.
CTATAGCCTGTTTGATATATTTACCATAATTATAATTTGTGATATAAATGGTAATTAATGGGGATTGCATTGAAACTAACTTATTTAGGTATTCCAACAAGAGTTAAACCATCAGAAAATCTATTTTCATCAACAAATTGTTGAAGTTCCATCTGAAAATCTCCAGTTTTAGTTAGATGGTCATAAGAATCAATTATATTACCTATTTGCATTAAAGTTTCATATATATCCATTCCATAATACCATGCTGCAACTGGTTTAAAGTTATTAAGATAATATAATTCAGCAGCAGATGCATCAGTAAAAGCCATAATATGCCCCATTGGATCTAAATGTCGAATTACAGAATTTGGACTTAAAATCTGTGAGGCACTACTTAATGAATTCCATCTTGGAAGTTTTGAAATAATCATTCCATTTTTACTTTCAGAAACTACTTTATAAGCTGCTTTTAGTAAAGCACTGGGGTTTGGAGTATGTTCTAATAATCCCCAAAACGTTACAATATCATATCCTTTATATTTATCATAAACATCTAAAAAATCACTGCCATCTAATTCAAATCCCCAAATATCTTTTGCAAACTTTCTACTTGATTCATTAAGTTCTATGCCATCTGCATTTATATTTCTTCTACGACAAGCTTCAACAAAGTGTCCTGCGCCAGAGCCAATATCTAGGATACGTTCTGGCATCTTATTATATGTATCTTTAAAAACCTTAATTGTCCAATCTAACCATGGTACAGCAATTGCGTTAAGTCTTGATTCAGCAGATTGTTTATCTGTATATGTTGCAGCATAAGTTATATCGCTTAAATAAAAATTATAAATACTTTTTTTCGTTGGTCTTTCTAAAACATAAATATGAGAACAATTCAAACATTGAACATAGTTAGCTCCATAAATAGTTGTTCTTGAAATAGATTGTTTAGAATCATTACCGCAAACAGGACATTTTTCTATATGTTCTTTATCTTTATTTGAATAAAGGTCTGTTCTTGTTTTTTTATAATATTCCAATTGTTTTTTTAGTTTTTCTACTATGTTTTTTTTTAATTTTAGTAAATCAGTTTTTTTCCCTAAAAAAACTTTTACATTAAAATTTTCCCTATTATTGTTATCTTCTCTTATCCATTTCTCTTCACATTGTTCACCTTGTTGTAACAATGGAGTAGTTTTATACCATTCCATACTTAAATTACTTAATTATTTTAATACAATCAGTTTTCTTTATACTATAAATTTTTAGCAAATATACTCCATTTGTTAAATCATGAATGAGTCGAGTATAAAAAGTATAAAGTTCATAAAGTATAAAGTTCATATCTTTCATCCGTAAATAATTTTTTAATTAAGGTCGGATGGAACTCGCATGATGAATTTTCATCCGTGTTTATGTTTAACGAATCATGCTCGTTTCATGTCAAAAAAAATATATCAAGACACAAAGATAAGAACTATTCAAAGAAT
>DYJV01000012.1:0-10862 GCA_020722945.1 Candidatus Methylomirabilis sp.
GCATGAAGGGAGAAGTTTACTTCGGAAAATTGCAAACATTTATTGACATTATCAGAAAATGTGGTTTATATATTTTAAAAATTTAATTGATTATTCAAATTTTAAATAAAATAAAAATTTTTAGATTTGGGAGTAAAGGAAGTTTTCGATTTTTAGCGGAAATATTAGAGTTGGGTGCTCCCCTTTTACACAAATTGAAGCTGAAATTTAAAAAAAAGCTCACATCTATTGAGGTTAAAGAAAGAGAGGGTAATAGAGTCCATTTATGAAATCTATTTAATCAAGAGGATATAAACTTTTAATTGATTTTTTCTCTTAAATTTTATATCAGACAGAAATGATTAAAATTGTAAAATATAGTGACCCAGAGAGCACCAAATTTATTCAGGATATAGTATCAAGGGGCGGTATCAATTTTGAAAGATATTTTGAGAGTGTTTCCGAAATAATCAAAAATATCAAAACTCACAGAGATACAGCTCTTGTCAATTACAGCAGACAATTTGACAATTTTGACCTCAATAGCAAAAACTACTTTTTTACACCTGAAGATTTCAAAGAAGCTTACAACTCTCTATCACCCCATATACGATCAATTCTTGACAATGCTGCAAGGAGAATAGAAAATTTTCACTCCAATCAAAAAGAGAGAAGCTGGTTTACATACGAGGAGAATGGTTCTATACTTGGTCAAAAGTTCACTCCTCTTGAATCTGTTGCCCTTTATGTGCCGGGTGGCAAAGCACTATACCCTTCGACAGTTCTTATGACAGGGATACCTGCAAAAATTGCAGGGGTTGAGAATATTTTTATCACCTCACCTATATTTGATTTTGAAAAAGGGAAAGCAGTTCTTGCAGCAGCTCACATTGTTGGAGCCAAAAAGCTCTACAAAATTGGGGGTGCTCAAGCAGTTGCAGCAGTTACATTTGGCACAGATTGGATAAAAAAAGTTGACAAGATAGTTGGTCCCGGCAACATATATGTTACAGTCGCTAAAAAGCTTCTCTTTGGAAATATTGACATAGATATGATTGCTGGACCAAGTGAAATACTTATAATTGCAGATAATACAGCCAATGCTGAACATATAGTTTTTGATATGTTTAGTCAGGCCGAACATGACGAGCTTGCAAGTTCAATTTTGATTACAACATCTGAAAAGCTTGCCTTTGATGTTAGCAAAAAGATAGAGGAGTATTCATTGTCAGCACAAAGGAGAGAGATCCTCCAAAAATCTCTCTCAAATAATGGATTGATTCTAATAGTAGACACTCTTGAAAATGCTGTAAATATATCAAATATGATTGCTCCCGAGCACCTTGAAGTCATTACAGAAGCACCTTTTAATATCTTACCACAGATAAAAAATGCAGGTGCAATATTTTTAGGACCACATTCACCTGAACCTATAGGTGATTATATGGCAGGACCAAATCATGTCCTCCCTACATCAGGGACAGCAAGGTTCTTCTCCCCCCTCGGAGTATACGATTTTTGTAAAAGGAGTAGTGTAATAGCTTTCTCAAAAAGAGGGTTTGATATTCTAAAAGAGAGTGTTTCAGATTTTGCTATATTAGAAGGTCTCCAAGCCCATTCAGATTCAATAAAAATAAGAAAAGATGAGGTTTAAATGAGAACATCCGAAATTTTTAGACAGACAAAGGAAACTTCTATCTCTGCCAAATTAATTATTAATCCTCAAAATAGTGAATACCAGATAGATACCACAATAGGTTTTCTCAACCATATGCTTGAGCTTTTTGCAAAACATGGGAATTTTAATCTTTATATAAGTGGCAAGGGTGATACCAATGTTGATTTTCATCACATTGTTGAGGATATAGGAATTGTGCTTGGACAACTTTTTTTTAAAGCACTCAACGATTTTAAAGGAATAAAACGATACGGTAGCAAAACTATCCCTATGGACGACGCTTTAAGTAGTGTTACTATCGATATATCAAACAGACCTTACCTTGTCTATAATGTAAATTTCCCAAAAGAGCGAGTAGGAGATTTTGATGTTGAGCTTTTTGAAGAGTTTTTTAATGCTTTTTCAAATAATCTAAGATGCAATCTCCACATAAAAAACCATTACGGTAAAAATTCTCACCACATTATAGAATCTATATTCAAAGCTTTTGGATACGCATTAAGTGAAGCAGTTTCTATTTCGGGTGACCAAATTTTATCAACAAAAGGGACATTATAATTATGCAGAAAATTGTCATTATAGATTACGGTATGGGCAATCTCAAAAGCGTGGGTAAAGCGGTAGAGAAAGCCGGAGCCAAACCTATAATCTCATCTTCACCTGAAGATATAGTGAGTGCTGACAAGGTTATACTACCCGGAGTAGGAGCGTTTAGGGATTGTATATACAATCTTACCCGACATGGATTTGACACTGCAATATTAGATTTTACAAAAACAGGTAAATATCTACTTGGAATCTGCCTCGGAATGCATGTCCTATTTGAAAAAAGTTATGAGTTTGGAGAGTATTCGGGATTATCTCTAATAAAAGGTAATGTCATCAAATTTGAAAATATTGGCAGGCTGCCTATACCTCATATGGGTTGGAATCAGGTCAAAACATCAAAAAAGAGTAAATTGCTCAACAACATTTATGATGATGATTTTTTCTATTTTGCACACTCATATTATGTTTCACCTAAAGAAGATAGCTGCATCATGACAGAGACAGACTACGGCATAAAATTTGCTTCTTCTATTAACATCAATAATATTTTTGGGGTTCAGTTTCATCCTGAAAAGAGCCAGAAAAAAGGTATCACAATATTGGAAAACTTTATAAAGGAGTTATAATGAATATTTCTAAAAAGATATTTTTGACTGTTTTAATTCTTATTTTCATCACCTCTTGTGCAGGGAAAAAAGGTCTCGAAAAACACGATGTAGTTACAATCCACAAACCAGCATCAGTATTAGTAGTTCCTTTCATCAAAATTACAAATGATAACATTGACAAGGTCAATTGCAAAGTTAAAGACAAACTTATTAACTGCACCTACAAAGATGACAAGTTCAAATTGATAGGTTTACAGCTTGCCGATAAATTTTATTTCTCATTACAAAATAGGACAGATTATAAACCTATATCTATAAGCAGTGTTGAAAGTGTCTTCAACCAAAATATCGAAAAAATAAATATATCTGACATAGTTGAAAAATTTAAAATAGACTACATCATAGAGGGTTACATCTACAAGTTTAAAGAGCGCCAGGGGAGTGAGTATTCTGTCAAAGAAGCGGCAACTGTTCATTTTGTTGTTGTTTTGAGGAATCCTATTACCGGGGAATCTTTGTGGAGCAAGGAGTATTATGAGCAACAGGAGGAGTTGAGTAACAACCTTCTCAATGTTTTTAATTTTTTCAAAAGAAAAGGTAAGTGGCTTACAGCTCTTGAGCTTTCAGAACAAGCAATAGAAAAAATAGTTAATGAACTACCTTAAAGATATATTCTTTATTTTGGCTTCAAGTTCTCCAAGAAGAGTAGAATTTTTAAGAAACCTTGAATTAAATTTTAAAACTATTAAATCATCTTTTGACGAAGAGACTTTCTCTGCTGACGGGATGCATCCTCAAGATTTTGTTATTGAAGTTTCGCACTCTAAAATTAAAGACATTGCAGCAAATTATCACAATACACTAATAGCAGGTTTTGATACCATAGTTTACAATGATGGCTCCATTCTTGGCAAACCTGCAAACAGAGAAGATGCACAAAGGACACTTAAATTGCTATCAGGTAAAGAGCATAAGGTTTTTACAGGTTATACATTGATGGATAAATCTCGTAATTTTACTCTCCAAAGGGCTGTAGAGACATCAGTTCAATTTAAAGAGCTTAAAGATTACGAGATAGAGTGGTATACTAATACCGAAGAGCCTTTTGATAAGGCTGGTTCTTATGCTGTGCAAGGATTAGGTGCATTTATGGTGAAAAATATACATGGTTCCTTTACAAATGTTGTAGGATTACCACTTACAGAATTTCTTGAAGATTTGTATCTTTACAAAAAAATTGTAGATGAGCATTAAGGACAACATAACCAGAGTAACTAACCAAATATCTGATACTGCAGCAAAATGTGGTAGAGACCCAAAAGATATAAAATTGATTGCTGTATCAAAAACTTTCCCTGCGGATAGAGTATTAGAGGCTTGGAATTGTGGGGTAGATAATTTTGGTGAAAATTATGTCCAAGATTTTCTTTTAAAATATGACACATTGAATCACCTTCAAATAAAGTGGCATTTTATAGGTCATTTACAGACAAACAAAATTAAATTTATATACGATAAGATAACTCTCCTGCATACTCTTGACTCAATCAAACTTGCAGAGAGACTCAATAGTTATCTTACTGAGAAAAATTTTTTTCTTGATGCCCTAATCCAGATTAATCTTGCAAAGGAGGTCAGTAAATCGGGATTTTTTGAAGATGAAATTGAAGATTCTCTTTCAAAATTATCATCTTTTAAAAATTTATTTATAAAAGGATTTATGACTATACCACCCTATTTCGAAGATGGTGAGAAGGTAAGACCATACTTTGCAAAGATGAGAAGATTGTTAGATTCTTTCTCATCCTACAACTGTTCAAATATAAAACTCTCTGAGCTATCAATGGGGATGTCCAACGATTTTGATATTGCTATTGAGGAGGGTGCAACTTTTATAAGAGTGGGGACAAATATATTTGGAGATAGAAGCTGCAAAATATAGTAAATAAAATTTAAACATACAGGGGGAGATATGCCTTCAATATCTTTACTATTATCTATTTTTCTTATTTTTTTCATTGTAATCCTACTTATGTATATAGTCTACCTTAACAGTGAATTTAAAAGAATCATGAATTTATACTCAGAGGCAATACAAGAGCAGGAGAAGATGGAGAAGAAATTTCTCGAATACAATGAGAAAACAGAGGCTTTCTATAAAGAGATAGCAGATCTTAAAGTTGATAACAACAACTTAAATCAGGATAAAGAGCTGCTCAAAAGAAAACTTGAAGTTTCAGTAAAAACTATCGAGGCACTCAAAGCTAAAGTTGCTTCTTTGGAGGATATCTATTAAACTTTTAAAAGGATTTATCAATCTATTGGTAATTTCTCTCTTATTTGTAAAATGTGTTGATGCTGAAGATTTAAAAGAGATATCTCTTAACGAATTTATCTCATCAGTTATTCAGAAAAATCTCAACATAAAGAGTTACTCACTTAATAAAGATATATCAAGTTTGGATATTGAGAAGTTTTTAAGTTATTTTGATAGTGGCTTGACCATTTCTGTTGGTAAAGATTTCAAAAAAGATTTTACAGGAAGCATACTTGCAAGTCAGAATACCGATTATTTAATATCCCATACAACTAATCTTGATGTCAGTATTGCCAAGAAATTTGTAACAGGGGCAGAACTATCTCTCTCCTTCCTCAATTCAAAAAATAAAGAAACATACGATTACTCAAATTTGAGTGCTCCATACAATACTGAAGTTCTGCTAAACTTTAAACAACCTATCTTAAAAGGTTTTGGAATTGAGATAAATAAATCTGACATAAATAAAGCTCAGAATACCCTCTCCAAAACAGACTCTGCTGTTGAAGATTTCATCAATACTGAGATATTGAATGCAGTTTACCAATATTTTGACCTGCTTTACTCTTATAAATATCTTGAGTTGCAAGAGGAGCTACTCCAGCTTGCAAAAAATACCCACAAAATAAATGAAAAAAATTTTTCAGTAGGTTTAATGCCTAAATCAGCTCTTACAGAGTCAAAATCAGAAGTTGCAAAGAGGGAAGAGCTTGTCATAGAAGCAAAGCAAACTCTATTAAATAATATTGACAAATTGAAAACATTCATTGACGATATAAATAGTAACTATCTTCTCAAACCTATCACTGAAACTTTTGACATTACAGAACCAGAACCCCTTGATAATTCAGTAGATAAAGCATTGAAAAATAGAGCTGAAATAAAAAAGCTCAATATCGATATTCAAAATGCTGAGATAGATATAAATGTCGCCAAGAACAACCTGCTTCCATCATTGACTCTTAATGCGTATACAGGAGTTACAGGAAGGGGTGATAATTATGATGACAGTATTGATAATCTTATAAGTAACGATTATCATAACACAGGTATTTACCTTGAACTAAAATACCCATTTGGAAATAGAGAGGCAAAATCAACATCTAAAAGGAGTGAGGTAATACTCAACCAACTGAAATTAAATATGAAAGATCTCAAAAATCAAATAACTTCCGAAGTAAAGAAGAGTAATAGGAATCTTGTCTTCTTAATCAAAAAGATTAATGCTTACAAATTATCAGTAGATGCAGCATACGAAAAGCTTAAAATAGAAGATAAAAAATACCGCAATGGTTTGTCAGATCCATTCAAAGTATTCTCATATCAGGTTGACTACATAACAGAAAAAGTAAATTACCTTAAAGCAAATGTAGATTACTCAAAAGAGGTTATTAATTTTAAAAAGGTGGTGGGTGATAGGCTATTTAACCAATAGCTGATAAATTCACTCCATTCTATCAAAATTTACTTTTATAGTGTGATATTAAAAGGGAAAATTTTATTCAAGGCAGCTTTTTTGTTACTGATACAACAATAATTTGTAGTCTATAGGGGGCAGTAGTGGATATATTTACAGGTATTTTTGGTGGAACATCAGTAATTTTTATATTGCTGGGGTTTTTAGTCACTATTTTATGGGTTATTCTGCCCTTTGCCATCTTCGGGATCAAACCAAGGCTCAACAGCATAACCAAAGAGTTAGCATTACTTAGAGAAGTAAATAATTCTATTGGTAAAGATATTCAACAGACAAACAAATTGCTAAAAGATATAGCTGATACAATTAGAGATAAAAGTTAATAAAATAGTAAATGTAATTATTTTTCACAACTCAAGAGTAATACCCCAATAAAAATTAATTGAAAATTGAGAATTTCAATAAACAGTAACTAATAATCACTATCTACTATTTTTACTTTCTGCTTCAGCCCTGCACCTTCAGCATATTTTCATTCCCCTCTGCGGAGGGGTGGCAGGCAAAGCCTGACGGGGTGGTAGTTCTTTAGTTTTTATCTTCTTTTTTTTATTTTTTAGTTTTTCCCATCAGCCTTAAGTCTGGTAGTTATAGTAGCATCGAAACCTGGTGGCTGAGCAATGTCGAAGCCCCTCACAATGTTAGTCAAAATGACAAGAGTAAATTTATCATTATAATTCAAATTTTGAAGTTTAAAATCATATTTTTTTCAAATTTATCGATAGTATTTTTTCAATATTAATCTAAACTCTTTTGAGTAAAAATAATATCATATTTATCTAAATTATCTTGACAATTTTCGTTATCTTTTGTTAAGCATATAGCAAATAACTATTTACTAAATAATTTTGAGTGCAGTGAAGGTGAAGCTCTGATAAATTTTATTAAATTAAAATTATAGGTTAAATACATTAAAAATGATTGTAGAAAAGACATTTGATTTATTAAGAGAGAAATATCATTCAAGATTTGAAGAGCTTACCATATCTGACATTAGAGTTGGAGTTCATCTCACATGCGTTAGACTCTCTGATGGTAGCGTAGGTTCAGCAGGCACCGTATACAACACTGAGATAAAAAGTGATAAACTTTCTCGTGATTTTGGAGATTTTACACCCACAAAATTCAAGGGTAGAAAAATTCCTGATCTACTCACTATTAATAAACCTTCCAACATAATTCAGACAATTAAAATAGCAGTCCTCAATGCAATTTCGTCAGCCATCATCTCAGAGGGTAACTACAAAATAATTTACAACAAAGATCCTATCGATCTTATTGATTTATCTTCAAAGAAAACTATTACTATAGTTGGGGCATTCCAATCATATATCCACAAAATTTCAGCAACTGACAACCAACTTTACATTCTTGAGCTAAACTCAAATACCCTCACCAATGAACAGAAAAAGTATTATATTCCAGCTGACAGATACAATGAGGTTATCCCTCTTTCAGACATCGTAATAATTACAGGTCTGACTCTTGTTAACAATACAATAGATGGGTTACTATCTGCAATCTCACCATACACAAAAGTAGTAGTTACAGGACCATCAAGCAATCTAATCCCTGATATCTTATTTCAAAATAAAGTAAATATTATTGGTGCGGCAAAAATATTTGATCCTGATACCCTTTTTACTATTGCAAGTGAAGCAGGGACTGGTTTTCACCTATTTAAGTATTGTGCAGAAAAGATATGTATAACAGATGAATAAAAACTACCAAATTGATGATATCTGGATCAAAGCCTCCATCATAGGCACAATTTGGGCTGCTTCCGAGATTGTGCTCGGGAGTTTTTTACACAATCTCAAGATCCCTTTTAGCTCAAATATCCTTGCTGGAATAGGGATAGTTATACTGATCTCGACAAGTCATATATGGCAAGATAAAGGTTTGTTATGGCGTTCTGGACTCATCTGTGCTCTTATGAAGACAATGTCCCCAAGTGCTATAATATTTGGACCAATGATAGCAATATTTTGTCAAGCTATGCTACTTGAGCTTTCAACCAAAGTTTTCGGTAAAACTATTATCGGGTTTATATTAGGTGCAATATTTGCAATGACTTGGAACCTATTTCAAAAAATTATCAACTTCATTATTTTATACGGGTTTAATATTGTCAATATTTACAAAGATTTACTCAATCTCGCACAGAAAGAGTTAAACATAAATTTTGATATTGTCTGGCTTCCTATTGTATTTTTGATATTAGTTTACTCTATTTTTGGATTTATAGCTTCAATAGTCGGAATAAAAGTTGGTCAAAATATAGTAAAACAACCATCTACCACCAAATTCATCACCCCCAACAACTACAAATCAAAACCTCAAAATACACAAAAGTTTGATTACTCAATAATCTGGCTTATCTTAGATGTTATACTAATAATCACATCACTTCTCCTGCTTAATTTTACCTCTTGGGCAGTCTGGAGCATAGTAATTCTCCTTACAATTCTGACATGGAAGATACGCTATAAAAAAGAGTTTCAGAAATTGGCAAAACCTCAATTTTGGATATATTTTGTTCTTATTACTATGGCTACTGCATTTGTGATAAGCAAGGTGCAGTCAGACAACCTTATAAATGGTATGATAGCAGGGATACAGATGAATTTTAGAGCTGCAGTAATTATTCTCGGGTTCTCAGTTTTGGGCAGAGAACTCTACAACCCAAAAATAAAAGATTTTTTTATGAGAACATCATTTAAACAATTACCATTGGCACTTGAACTTTCATTTCAAAGTTTACCGATGATGATAGCAAATATCCCTGAATTTAAAGTAATAGCAAAAAATCCTATATCTGTATTTTCTGAGATGATATCACAAATAGAATCAAGGCTTTTCGAAATAAAAAGAGAGCAAGGAAAACATGTATTCATTATTTCAGGTGATATCGGAGAGGGGAAAACTACGCATATAGAGAAAATAGTAGAGAGATTAAATGCCCAAAATATATCTGTCGGTGGTTTTATTTCAGTAAGAGTAGTAGATAATGGGGAAACTATCGGTTATGATATCATAGATCTCTCCACAAAAACCAGAAAAATATTTTTAAGGAAAAATGGGAATGAAAATATGGAAAATATAGGTATTTTTAAAATTTTTCCTGATGGTATGAATTTTGGGTTAGATATTTTAGATGTATCAAAAAACCTGAAAAATAAAATTGTAGTTATAGATGAAATTGGGAGATTTGAGATTGACGATAAAGTTTGGGCTAAAAGTTTGGATAACCTCATAAAGAGTCAGAAAAATCATCTCCTGATTGCTGTTAGAGATATTTTTATTAAAGATGTTATAGCAAAATGGAGTATCAAAAATTACTCTATTTTCAAAGTATCAGACCTTAACTCTTCAAATATTATAGATTCAATCCTTCATTTGCAGGATAAATAAGAAATATAATCAAAATCACCAAATTAGAATTCCCTTCTAAACTAATTTAAATTTAAGAAAAAATGTTTATATTTACCTACTTTAAGAGATAAAATATTATCTACAAAGTAAAGTTGTAATTTTATCATCCAAGATTATTTTCCACTAAAAATAAAGAGAGAGATTCTAATTAATGAACTTTTCTAATAAAGCTATCTTACCAAATGAAAAATGTTGCTTAAAAAATGTGGTCAACTATTCTAACATATTGGATAAAAAGCTTGCAGCAGAGATTGGAATAATTTTCAAAATCTTTAAATTACCCAATATCTGTAAATAATTTTAAAATAATTTGACATTTTAAAACCAAAATAATAAGCAAATGATTAAATCTTTAATCAGAATTAGAGTTTAAAGCAGAATTGATAAACAAATTATGTTCACTCCTTACAAAAATGGATAATATGTCAGAATAGTTGACCCCATAAATTGAAAAAATATGGGGGAAAAAGATGAAAAGAAAGGACAGTATTGGATTAAAAGAGAGTGTATTAAAAAAAGTATCTACCTATTGGCAGACAGGAAATGTTGCTTTAAAAATGGGGTAAACTTTCTTGACATATTCTGATTGATTTGTCACAAGTAATTAATTATATGAAAGATTATAAAATGGAAATCGGATTGCTTATTAATTTTGGATCCAAAAATTTGGAATTTAAAAGGGTTATGAAACAAATTCATAGTCCGTCAGATAATTATTTTAATCATACTTAAAGAAATTATGGAAACAACAAAAATTGCATTATTTAAAGGTAAAAAGATTAGAAAATTACTTCATAACAACGAGTGGTGGTTTTCCGTTGT
>DYJV01000012.1:10962-45830 GCA_020722945.1 Candidatus Methylomirabilis sp.
GATGGGAAAATGCGCGAAACTGATTGTGCTGATACGGAGGGTATTTTTCGCATTATTCAGTCAATCCCATCACCAAAAGCGGAACCTTTTAAACGCTGGCTTGCTAAAGTGGGATTTGAAAGAGTGCAGGAAATTGAAAATCCAGAATTGGCAACCAAACGGACAAGAATGCTTTATAAACTCAAAGGCTATTCTGATGACTGGATAGAAAAACGAATGCGTGGCATTGCAATCCGAGAAGAATTGACCGATGAATGGCAAAAGCGAGGAGCCAAAGAAGAGAAAGATTATGAAATTTTAACAGCTGAAATCTCCAAAGCAACTTTTGGCATTACGCCAAACGAATATAAAAAAGTAAAAGGATTAAAAAGAGAAAATTTGCGTGATCATATGGATGATTTTGAGTTGATTTTTACAATGCTTGGGGAAAGGTCAACAACTGAAATTCACAAAACTGAAAATTCACAAGGTAAGGAGAAGCTCAAGCAAGATGCTAAAAGAGGTGGTCGAATTGCAGGGATCGCTAAAGAACAGTTGGAAAAAGAAATTGGTCGTCCTATTGTTTCAAAAAATAATTTTTTACCAAAAAAAACATCGAATAAAAAACTAAAATAATATGGCACTCCACAAAAATTTTCCAAAAGATAAATTCCAAATACTTGATCCGAAAGTAAGATGGTTTTCGGATAACAAAGATTTGAGAGAAAGAGGTTATGAAAAACTTTTGCACCTTTTCCCAATATTCCAAATATGAGGACACTACAACCAAATGATGAAAATGTTATGATTTTGAGGATGGAAAAGATATTTATTATCGACGGTAATTCTTACATATATAGGGCTTTTCACGCAATACGAGGGTTGAAAAACCGTGATGGATTCCCTACAAATGCAATATACGGTTTTACAACAATGCTTATAAAAATTATCCAAGAGCAACCAGATTTTGTATTTGTTGTCTTTGATGCAGGTAAAACTACATTTAGGAACCAAATATTCGACCAATACAAAGCACACAGGCCACCAATGCCTGATGACCTTGTTGTTCAGCTACCCTTTATAAAAAGTATTGTCTCTGCCTTCAACCTCAAATCACTTCAATTGGACAATTATGAAGCTGATGACATTATAGCTTCAATCACCAAACGTTACAAAGGTAAATACAGTATCTCTATAATCACAAGCGACAAAGACCTTACCCAGCTTATTGAAGACGGAATAATAATCATCGATACTATGAAAGATATTAATCTTGACACCTCAAATATTGATGATAAATTTGGAGTAAAGAGAGAATTTATCATAGATTATCTCTCTCTTGTAGGTGATTCGTCAGATAATATCCCCGGAGTAAAGGGGATAGGACCTAAAGGAGCAGTAAAATTAATAAATGAATTTGGAAGTATAGAGAATATTTACAAATCTTTAGACCTGATTCCTGATAAAACAAAAAATTTACTTTTAGAAAGTAAAGAGAGTGCTTTTCTAAGCAAAAAGTTGATAACTCTTAAAGATGATATCGATATTGACTTTAATCTTGATGATTTTAGGCTTCAAGCACCTGATACAGAAAAGTTACAGCAGATATTTACTCAGATGGATTTCTCATCTCTCCTTAAAAAGTTTAAAATCGATCCACCACAAGAGCTATTCCAATACAAATTTACTAACTCTTTCCCACAAAGTAAAAATATCTCAGGCATAATCGAAAATTTTAAAGATGGTTTGTTTGAAGAGTTTATGGGTGCTTTTACAGAGGATGGCAGGAGTGTCTTTATATCTCAAAAAGGAGATAATTTTACAAAAATATCAACCTCCAATTTTATAACCTTTGACAGCAAACACCACATTAAAATATTTGAAAAACTTAATATCCCTTTCCCTCAAAATTTTGAAGACATTCAACTTTTAGCATATATATACGACCCTGAAGAGAAGAATACCGTAGAGCATCTGTCGTATCTATACACCAACAAATTCATAAAACCTATTGAAGCATACAAAGATAAAAAAAATCGTAAAATAGAATTTTCTATGCTCTCAATAGATGATCGGAAAGTTTTCTTATCTGAAAGAAGTTGTTTTCTCCATCACTGCTGGGAGAAACTTTCATCCAACATTAATCCTACTCTTAAAAATATCTATGAAAAGATAGAGAAACCTCTAATAACTGTCCTTCACAAGATGGAAAAAAGGGGTATCAGCATCAACAGAGAGATATTAGAGGAGATTGACAAAGTTATCTCTGCTGATATAAATTCACTCACTCAAGAGATATACAATATTACAGGTAAAGATTTTAATATCAACTCTCCATCCCAAATAGCTCAAATATTATTTGAAGATCTCAAGTTACCTACAATTAAGAAAACAAAAACTGGACACTCTACAGATATTGAGGTTCTTGAGCAGTTGGCACTTATTCATCCACTCCCCTATCTTCTCCTTTCATACAGGGAGCTTTCGAAAGTAAAATCAACATACATTGAGGGTTTGCAAAAAGCAATTGACCCTAAATCGGGAAAGATATTCCCTACTTTCAACCAAACAATCACTGCTACTGGCAGATTATCTTGCACCAACCCTAACATCCAAAATATACCTGTCAGAGGTAAGTATGGCGACAAAATAAGAGAGGCTTTTACAGCTTCTGAAGGTCATCTTCTTGTATCGTTAGATTACTCTCAGATAGAGTTGAGACTTATGGCTCACTTCTCAAAAGATATAGAGTTGATAAACGCTTTTCATAACAACATAGATATCCATAGGTTAACTGCTTCAAAAATCTACAAAAAAGATCTCGAAGAAATTGACAATCATATGAGAAATGATGGTAAAACCGTAAATTTCTCAATTATTTACGGAATAAGCCCTTTTGGATTGGCAAAATCACTTAAAGTTGACAGAACAAAGGCAAAAATTTTCATAGAAAATTATTTTAATGAGTATAGCGGAGTCAAGAATTTCATCGAAACTTATCCAGATATTGCAAAGGATAAAGGTTTTGTAGAGACCCTTTTTGGGCGGAGAAGATTTGTAAAAGGACTAAATAGCAAAAATCATCAGGAGAGGGAGTTTGCAAAGAGGATAGCTATAAATACTCCTATTCAGGGGAGTTCTGCTGATATCATAAAGATTGCAATGATAGGTATAGATAAATTCCTTGATGAATTTAATTCACACATGATAATGCAGATACACGATGAGTTAATTTTTGAAGTTCCTGAAATTGCCGCTGATCAATTTATAGCAAGAGCAAAATCTATCATGGAAAATGTATGCAGTAACATCGAAGTTCCCCTAAAAGTCGATTCTGGCATAGGGAAAAACTGGTTTGAGGCACACAAGTAATGCTCACTCCACCATATTTAAACTATTCTATCCTTCACATTTACAATGTTGACAAAAAAGATATCAAGATAGATGACCCTGATCTTATAGGTATTTGGGAAGAGGAGGATACTCTTCTTATATTTTTCCATAAGAGAAAAGATAAATTAATAGCTGATTTGAATCTTAATCTCCATTTTTATACAGAGCTTCCATATTCAGATTGGGAATCAGGAAAATTTATCAAAAGTTTTAAAGTTGGGAAATATAGTATTGTCCCTGTATGGGAGATGGGAAATTTTAAGGACCATCTTGAAAATACTATTTTTATCGATCCCTCTGTTGTTTTTGGATCAGGATTTCACCCCACCACAAGAATGATACTCGACGGTTTTGACTCCCTATCTGATAAAAATATTATAAAAAGCTGTATTGATCTCGGTTGCGGTTCAGGTATTTTAGGAATCTTTGCAGGTAAAAAGGGTGTAAAGAATATCACCTCCATAGACAACAACAATCTTTCAACCATAGTAGCCAGGAAGAATTTTCAGATAAATTCAATCAACGCTTCAATTATACATAGTGATATATTTAATTGCCTCCCTTACAAATCAAATGTTGTATTTGCAAATTTATACTCCAACCTACTACTCAACTTATTTGAAAGAGAAGAATTTTGGATGTCTGATTACTACTTTTTGTCAGGATTTATAGAGAAGATGGAACATAGTATAACTTCAAAAATCAACAGTAACTTTAAAATATCAGAGCGAAGAGAATCTGAAAGATGGGTTTCTATTTTACTATCCAAAAAGTAGAAGCATTAGAAAGAGTAAGAAAAACTCAAGAATAAAACCATTTCTATTTTACTATCCAAAAAGTAGAGAGCTAAAATGTTAATTGAAGTAAGAAGCTATAATAATGGTGATGAGCATCAGATAAATAATTCATTTAATACTATTTTTAACCAAAATAGAAGCATAGATGAGTGGCTATGGAAATTTAAAAATTCACCTTTTGGAAAAGGTCAAATAAGTATAGCTTTTGTAGATGGTGAACTTGCCGCACATATATCTGGATACCCTATTTATTTCGATTATTTTTCAAATGATACCGTCAAATCATTTCTCTCTTACCAGATAGGGGACAAATTTACTCTTCCCAAATTTAGGAAAATAGGCTTTGGTAAATCTTCCCTTCTGAGTAAAATTTTTTTTAACCTAAAAGATAAAGCAAAAGATGCTGATTTTGGATACGGATTTGCCACACATCATAGTTTACGATTTGGTGTTTTGCTGCTCGGTTATGAAACATTAGGTGAAGTATCGTGTTATTTAGGAAATTTCAAAGATAGAAGAGTTGGTTTGATAAAGAAATTCTCATATAAAAGTTATACCATCAATGAAATAACTGGTATTACAGATGATTTTGATAAATTTTATAATAAAATGCTCCAATATCACAGATTAATTATAAGAAAAAATAAAAATTATCTCAAATGGCGATACATTGACCACCCTTCAAAGAGATACAACATCTTTTCTGTTTACAAAAGAGGGGATTTGTCAGGTTGGTTTATCTGCCAAAGGGATGAAACTACTATTTTTATAGGTGATTTTCTTACTATTTCAGATAACAAATTATGGGAATCTTTCATAAATTACCTTATTGACAGTAAGTATCTTCAACAGCAAAATATTTTACTCTGGCATCCAGACAGTAATCACTCGCCAAATCTTAAAGATATTGGATTTAAGATAATAGAGGAACCAAATAGAATGAATTATGGGATTTTATTCAGAAGAGATATAGATTTGGGTATATTCAAAGATTGGAGATATACGAAGGGGGATGGTGACCTTTTCTAAAATCTGTTAACTCATAAAAAAGCATCTAACTACTCTTTTTTCTAAATTTACAATATTTACAATTGAATTATAAATTAAAATTTGTTATCATCTCAAATTGACAATTCGTATGTTAAATCCCCTATTACAATATTTTTACAACATTTTTAGCAAAGCAGGAGTGAATCATTTATGAAATTTTTCAAGATATTGGTTACTATTTTTACTCTCTTATTAATAACAGCAGTCACCTCAGTAGCTTTCATTATCTATACTTTTAACAAAAATCTTCCCAATCTTGACTCATTAAAAAATTACAATCCACCCACTGTAACCAAAGTTTATGCAGACAATGGTGTTCTTATAGGTGAATTTTACAAAGAGAAAAGGATTTATGTCAATATAAACAAAATCCCAAAAATAGTAAAAGATGCTTTTATATCTGCTGAAGATCAAAATTTTTACAACCATAAAGGTCTTGATATTATGAGTATATTGAGAGCCTTGGTAGTTGATATTAAAGCTGGTAAAATTATACAAGGTGGAAGCACCATTACCCAGCAGGTTGTGAAATCATTTCTTCTAAATCCTGAAAAAACTTTTCAGAGAAAGATAAAAGAGGTAATTTTAGCATATAAAATAGAAAACTTTTTAACCAAAGATGAAATTCTTAATTTATACTTAAATCAGATATATCTTGGCTACGAATCTTACGGTGTAGCAGCTGCTATAGAGAATTACTTCGGTAAAAACATTGATCAGGTTACATTAGCAGAAGCAGCAATGATAGCAGGTCTTCCAAAAGCTCCAAGTTCTCTTAATCCAGCAAAACATTTTACAAAAGCAAAAGAGAGACAACATTATGTTCTTACCCAGATGGTTAACAATGGCATTATCACCAATGAGGAAGCTATCAATGCTTTTAAAGAGGATATAAAGATAAAGGAGAGGGTCAATTACAGCAAGACACTCTCTGCATATTATCTCGATTATATCTCTCAATATATGATAGAGAAGTATGGAAGAGATGCTTTTCTATCAGGAGGGTTCAAAATATATACAGGATTAAACTTAAAATATCAGGCGTTTGCACAAGAATCTCTCAGAGATGGTTTAGAAGAACTTGAACAGAGGAAAGGTTTTTCAGGAGCAATAGAGAATGTTTCAAAACAATCATTCAAATATTATGCTGAAAAATTAAAAGAGGAAAATGGCACCATTCAGGGTGGGAAAATATTAAAAGCTTTAGTTACTTACATAGACAAACCTAATAACTACGCAGTTATAAACCTTGGAAATATCACAGGCTACATAAGATTTGCTGATAATAAGTGGATATCATACAAAAGAAGCCGTGATGGAGAGCACAAAACTTTTGTATCAGAAAAGATCGGTGATATATTAAATATTGGTGATGTTGTGCAAGTTACATTACTACAACAAGTTAGCAAAACTTACTTTTTCAAAGTGCATCAGAAAGTTGAGGTAAATGGTGCAATAATCTCAGTAGAACCAAATACAGGTTTGGTAAGAGCAATGATTGGAGGCTACAGCTATCAAGAAAATCAATTTAATAGAGCTTTTCAGGCCAAAAGGCTTCCCGGTTCAGCATTTAAGCCTATTATATATGCAGCAGCATTTGAGAAAGGTTATAGCCCTGCTTCTATTCTCCTTGATACACCTGAAGTATTTTACGATACTGTTAAAAATGAATATTGGAAACCTGAAAATTACGAAAAAAAGTTTTATGGTCCCACTTCTTTAAGGACAGGGCTTGTTCATTCAAGAAATGTTCTCACAGTTAAACTTCTTAAAGAGGTTGGGATAGATTATGTAGATAAGTTTGCCAAAAAGTTAAAAATATCATCACCACTTAATAGAGATTTATCTATGGCTCTTGGCTCATCCGCAATGACACTTTTTGAAATTACAAGAGCTTACTCTTTCTTTGCAAATGGCGGTAGAGATTTAGATTTTATATTTGTAAAAAAATTAGTTGATAAGAGTGGTAAAGTTATCGAAAACAACTTTAATCTTGACAAAATAGACCTTACCCTATCGATGCAGGAGAACAAGGCACATATTATTTCACCTCAGGTAGCCTATCTTACAACTTCTGTCCTTGAAGATGTCATAAAAGATGGTACAGGTAGAAGAGTCAAGGAGCTCAATCGTCCATGTGCAGGCAAAACAGGGACTACAAACGATTACGTTGATGCTTGGTTTATAGGCTATACTCCTGATCTTCTTACAGGTGTTTATGTGGGATATGACAAAACCAAACCTCTCGGGTATCTCGAAACAGGCTCCAAAGCAGCCGCACCAATATGGCTTAATTTTATGAAACAGGCACTTGAAAATATTACACCCAAAATGTTCCAAATCCCTCCCAAAATTGTTTTTAGGAAGATAGACTCAAGAAATGGTTTACTTGCAACAAACTTTACACCACCAGATTATGTAAAAATGGAAGCTTTTATGAAAGGGAGTGAGCCGGTTGAGTATTCTACCTTAAAAACAGCAGACTTTATAAAGAATGAACTTAAATAAGATACTTACAAATTTAGACAAACTACTAAATTTAAAAATTGATTCATCCAAAAGTAACATTGACTTTAAAAATGGTGAGATAATTAAAGGTGAGGTAATTAAATTTACAGATACTCACCTTCTTGTTGATATAGGTGAAAGGGGAGTAGTAACTGCTCTTACTGACTTTAAAATACCTATCGCAAATCAAAATCTTAAAAATATTCTTCTCAAAGTAGTAAATACCCAACCAAATGTTATCCTTCAACTTGTCAACCCAAAGGAGGGGCTAAACCAAGAGAAAATAGCTGATAATATTAGCGAAGATAGAAACAAACTAAACACAATCATTGATAGGTTTCCCCAACTTAAAGATTCTATCTTCATAGATAAAAAAGATTTTGAAAATATAGAACTATTGAAAGATAAGATAAAAAATTTGCCTGACAAATTGGGTTTTACATTTGAAAATAATCTATCAAAAGAGGTAGTAGATAAAGAGAATCTTAAATATAAGTTAATTGAAAATGATAGTAATAGTAGCAAAGGGAGCGACCTTCAAACAGTAGAGAATTTTCAGAAATTTAACGACCAATTTCAACTCTTTCTCCCCCTATTCTTTAAAGATTCTGATATAGACAAAGGTAGTATTTTATACAAAGATGTATCACAAAATAGTAAAGAGGGTAAAGCTTTTACTGTTTTGATACTTCTAAATATGACTGACGATAGAGTAATCCAAATAAGTATAATCGCTATTAATAAAGATATTTCATTAAATATCACATCTAATAACCAAAGGTTTTTAGATATTATAAAAAATGGAATTGAGGAGCTTAATGAGAACATTACCCAATTAGGTTTCAAAGTTATTTCAATATCATTTAATATCTCTGATAAGATTAATAATGAAGATGTTTTAAAATCTACAATAAAAAATGACCGTAATATAAATATTATTGATATAAAAACTTGATTTTTTTATAACAGTTGTTGTATTAAAGATTTCTATCTCATAATAGGAAAAGATAATGATCGTATCATGTAGCAATTGCGGCACCAAATTTAACCTTGATGAAACACTAATTCCGCCTTTAGGCAAAAGGGTAAAGTGTTCAAAATGTAAAAATATTTTTAATGTTATGCCCCCATCTACCGCTCCTTTGCCTAATGATGAAGAGGTTTTTCACCTCACTCAAGATGACAATTCAGCCCCAAATATTAATGATATCAAAAATAAATTTTCATTATCAGATAAAGATAACATCCAAGAAGAGCTTGAAATAATTTCTAAAAAATACAAAAATAGTAAACAAATACCCAAAAAGGGTAAAAAATCTCCACCCAAATTTACCTTCATAATAACAATTGCAATGCTTATAATGGCTATCTTAGTTGGTAGTATATTTATCTTCCTGAAAACCCAAAACAGCACCCCACCCTTTAAATTCGCAGAGTTAAAGGGTCAATATTATGAAAACAACAAATATCAGAAAATCCTTGTTATCCAAGGTAAACTACAAAACAACTACGAGACTACCTACACAAATATAGAGCTCAAAGCCTCTATCTTTGATAGCAATGGCACCAAAATAAGAGAAGCCAAAACATTTTTGGGTAATATTTTCAATAATGACGAAATACTAAATTTGACCCCTGAATATATCCAAAAGTTTCTATTTAACAACATCATCCTAAAACCAAAAACCCAAAATAGATTCATGATATTTTTCTTTGATATCCCAGACAATTCATTCTCTTTTCAGGTTGAAATTCTATCCTTTAAAAAGATTAAAAATTAGAGGCACAGATGCATCTCTTTATCACTGTATTAATATTTTTTTCTCTTATTTGGACATCCAATTTACACACTCAAAACCCTTCACCCCCAAGCACACCAGACAATTATTCATCATCCTACGACAATCTATCTTCATCAGGTATGGCAAATTACATATATGGACTTTACAACCTCTACAACAACGAAGTAGATGAAGCAGAGAAATTTTTTCTCAAAACCCTAAAAACAGACTCGAACTCTCCAGAGCTTAACTTCAAAATAGCAAATTTCTACGTTCACACCAACAACATTAAAGAAGCTATCAATTACTGCATAAGCACCCTCATAATAAATCCATATTTTACAAAAGCCCATGAACTTCTTGCATCAATATATGCAGCGACAAACGACATAAAGAGTGCTGTTGAGGAGTATGGTAAGCTTGTCAAAAGAAACCCTGACAATCCAGTATTCAAGCTCAATTATGGTATATTCTTACTAAAAGCTGATGATATTGAAAAAGCAAAAGAAGTATTTAAAGACCTATTAGATAGCGACAAGAGCAGCTATAAAGTAATGGCATCATACTATCTCGGTAAAATTTATGCAAAAATTAAGCTTTACAATGAAGCTCTAACTTATTACAATAAGGCTATCAGTTTCAATCCCAATTTTTCACAAGCATATTACGATATTGCTTTACTTTATGAACTACAGGGCAACGATAACAAATCTTATGAGAATTTTTTAAAAGTTGTTGATATTGATGACAACAACATTCTTGCAAGGGAGAAGATAGTAAGATTGTTAGTAAAGAAAGGTTTACTTGATGAAGCTCTTGAGCATCTCAAGAAGTTAAGGGATCTCGAAGGTGACAGCATCGAAATCAACATCAAACTTGCACTTATATATCTTGAACTAAAAGACTACAACAACAGCATAGCAATACTATTACGTTACAAAGAATTTCCTAAAGCCCAATATTATCTTATTGTTTCATACCTTAAACTTGACAAACCTGACAAAGCAAAAGAGATACTCCTTAGTATCCGTGAAGAGTCTGAATACTATTTTGACAGTGCAATAATATTCATAAATTATCTGATTGATAAAAACAAATTTGATGAAGCACTTAACAACTATCTCGATTTTATAGGGCATATAACCACCAAAAACCTCAAAATTTATAAATTTGGTTTATTTCTTTTCAGTAAGACAAAAGATTATCAGAAAGGTATAGACTTTATACACTCTGCAATAAAAGATTTTCCTGAAACAAGTGAATTCTACTTTTATAAAGGGTTATTTTACGATAAATTGGGAAATACCGAAAAAGTTGTAGAATCAATGAAAGAGTGCCTTAAAATAGATCCTGACAATATTGATGCTCTGAATTACCTCGGTTATACATATGCAATTCAAAATAAAAATTTAGATGAAGCAGAATCCTTAATCAAAAAAGCCATCTCACTCAAACCTGATTCACCTTCAATAATTGACAGCCTTGGATGGGTATATTACCAGAAAGGTAAATACAAAGATGCCCTTATTTATCTTATTAAAGCCTACGATATGAGTGAACCTAAAGATATTGAAATAACAATCCATTTAATAAAAGTTTATAAAAAGCTTAACAAAAAGAAAGAAACCAAGAAATATCTTGAAGAAGCAGAAAAGCTCGCAAATACACCTGAACTAAAAGAGAAATTAACCAAAGAGATGGAGGAAAAAAGTGACTAAAAGAAAGATTCTATTATTTGCTGTATTGTTTGGACTAACCATTGCTATCCTTTTTGGATGCAGTAGTAAGAGTGATGATGCTAATAAAGATAGTAAGACACCGATCAAAAAATATAGCATGCAAGACCTTAAAAACCAACTACAGAGTGACAATAGTTCAATACTTTTTATCAACTTCTGGGCAACATACTGCGGAGAGTGTAGAAAAGAGATGCCTGATCTTATACAGTTTTACGATGAGTTTAAAGGCAAAGTCAAACTTATAGGACTTTCTCTTGACGAATCTGAAGATGAAGTTAGAAATTTTATCAAAATATCAAAAGTTAACTTCCCTATTTATATGTCTGATAAGGAGCTTGCAAAACACCTTATGATAAATGCAATACCTGTAACTTTTATCTTCAAAAATGGTAAATATGCAGGGAGTCATCTTGGATCTTACTCTTTTTCACAACTAAAAGAAGATTTTGAAAAATTAAAGTAAACAAATTACTTTCGATTAACCAATTAATTTTAATTTACACTAATCAAAAAAGATAAACAAAAATATACAATTAAATGGTGAGGCTTAATCATAGCCTCACCTTCAAATACCATCTTTTCTGGTTGGAGTAGATAAATCACTTTAATATCTCTGATATAGATAAAACATTCGGGATAAATCTATCCACACTTATATTAAATCTTTGATTTTTTTCTTGATTCATGTTAGTTATTTACCTTTAAAATTAGATTATTTCATATAAAAAGGGGTGATTATGAAAGGGATAATACTTGCTGGTGGCTCAGGGACAAGGCTCTACCCTATCACCAAAACAACATGTAAACAACTACTTCCTATTTATGACAAACCGATGATTTACTACCCGCTGTCTGTGCTTATGTTGGCAAAGATACGGGATATACTTATTATCTCAACACCTGAAGATCTACCCAAGTTTGAGAAGCTGTTCGGGACAGGGAGTAGACTCGGATTAAATATTACTTATAAAGAGCAGAGTGCCCCAAGAGGGATTGCTGAGGCATTTATTATCGGAGAGGAGTTTATAGGTAGTGATACTGTTTCATTGGTGCTTGGAGATAATATATTTTATGGTCAAGGTTTCTCAAAAATATTATTAGATGCCCAAACTTCAGTTAATCAAAATGGTGGAGCATATGTTTTTGGATACTATGTCAATGATCCTGAAAGATACGGAATAGTTGATTTTGATGAATCAGGCAATGTCTTATCAGTAGTTGAAAAACCTAAAACCCCCAAATCAAACTATGCAGTTACAGGCTTATATTTTTACGACAATCAAGTTTGTTCAATCGCAAAAAGTATAAACCCATCATGGAGAGGAGAGCTTGAAATTACAGACATCAATGCCAAATATCTTGAAAATGGCAATCTAAAAGTAAACCTTCTTAACAGAGGATTTGCATGGCTTGATACAGGGACTTATGATACCCTACTTGATGCAGGGAATTTCATTCAAACAATTGAGAAGAGGCAAGGTCTCAAAATAGCTTGCATAGAGGAGATATCTTACCTTAACAACTGGATATCCAAATCTGCTCTCATCGAAATTGCAAAAGAATACAAAAAAAGTAGTTATGGGGAATATTTGGAAAAGATAGCCCTTTCCAAAAGAGACACCTTACACTAACTCTATGATATTAAACGAAACACTTTTAAAAGAGAATTTATTTAGATTTATTAAAGAGCATTCAGATTTTCAAACATATAAAAGAGCATTAAAACTTTACACTCCCAACAACATCTTACAACAAACTCTCTCTCCCAACGACAATTCCTTCACACTAACAACCACTTTAAACAACAATTTAATTTCAAAACTACTGATTAATCCTGAAACTTTTGATATTCATTCTGACTGTTTCTGTAAAAGCAGCACTATCTGTGAACATACAATAATCTCTGTGATCTTTTTCCTTCAAACTTATACATTCGATTATCATAATCTTGCGATAGCTTCACTTTCACCATTTGAACTTATTTTAGAGGACCCACCAAATAGAGATAGAGTAATAATTTTCAAAGACCATATACAATATGCTGATATTATTGACAAAAAGAGTAACAACTTCTACCTCAAAAAATATTTGCAGAGATCTGAGTTAACTCCTGAATTAATTGAAGATATGATTATTTATCAGCAGAGTTGCAGTATTCCAAAATATTTTGTAATGAAAGGGAAAAGGAGCGTTATCCCTATCAAAATATCTGATGATTTTGTGAAGATAGTAATGAGCATAGAGAGGTTAAATAGCAATTTTATAAAACTTACCTCATCATTTGAAAATAGCAGTGAGATTTTATCAGTATTTGAGACAAATTCAAAAAAAGTAGTAATTTATAACAATGGTATCCTCAAAATACTTCCACCATACTTTGATTTTGATAAATTTGACAATATCATTAAAAATCCGCAAGTTATAGATATAGGTAAATTGAACATTATGATTTCAGAGGAGGAAGCTTTACTGAATAAGAATTTTATCTTTGATAAAAGCTCCATATACGGATTTACCATCCCTTCCAAAGAGCCATCTGTTAATATATTTCTTGATGCAGTTGAGCACTCTATCCATGTTTCAGCTGAATTTGTTTACGATGATATAAAAGTGAAACTTTTTGATAACAATAGAATTTTTGAAGATAAGATTTTTTTCATAGATAACCATGAATATTTTATAAGGGAGATATTTAAGCCTCTAAATGCTGTTCGTAAAGAGAATTCTTTTATTCTTGATAAGCAGAGTAGCCTTGATTTTATAACAGATATATTACCAAATAAACTGAATAAATTTAATATATTTGGTGAAGAGAAGTTAACACGATTTAAGATTATCAGACCTAATCTATCTCAACCATCACTAAATATCTTCTCGTATAAAGAGTGGTTTGAGATTGAGAGTGAAGTAGATTTTGGGGTAGCCTCTGTAAATTTGAATGATCTAATAAGGAGCATAAAGGATAATAAAAATTATGTTAAACTAAAAAAAGACCACTATGGAATAATCCCTCAAAACTTCATAGATAAAGTAAAATCAATAATTAATGATACATCGTTTATCATAGAGGGTAAAAAAACAAAGATATTCAAACTTAATTTGATTGACAAAAATTATCTAAACACAATCCCTGAATTTAAAAATCACAGCTCTGAGCTTTTAAATTTGGAGAAAACCCTCAAAAATATACATTCACCAGAAATATCAAATTTACCAGATAATCTCGATAATCGTTTGAGAGATTATCAGAGATATGGTGTAAAATGGATGCTGTTTTTGAGAGATTTTTATCTCAACGGGATACTTGCAGACCAGATGGGACTTGGGAAAACTCTTCAAGTTCTTACACTTCTAAATATTGAGAAAGCAAACCATCCAAATCTTGTGATAGTTCCGACCTCACTCCTCTTTAATTGGGAAAATGAGATAAAGAAATTTTCATATATATTTGATTATATGATACTTTACGGAAAAGATAGAGAGGATTTATACAAACTTATTAATGACAAAGAGCTTATACTGACTACTTACAACATTATCCGTATAGATTTTGATAAGATAAAGAGCATCAAATTTAATTATATAGTTTTAGATGAAGCACAATACATAAAAAACCCTTCATCCATTATTTCAAAATATATAAAAAACCTTTCAAGTGAACATAGACTCTCAATTACAGGGACACCTTTTGAAAATAATATAATAGATATATGGTCACAATTTGAATTTTTACACCCTACTCTATTAGGAAACTTGAGAAATTTTAAAAAAAATTATATCAAAAACTTTGATGACTTAAAATCTAAACTCTCACCACTCATTTTAAGGAGAGAGAAATCGGATGTCTTATCCGAACTCCCCGAAAAAACAGAAACAACATACTACTATGAGATGAATGATGAACAGAGTGAGTTATACAATTTTACAAGAGAGGTTTATCTCCGACAAATAATGTCATCGATAGAGAAGTCGGGGATAAGAAAAAGTAGATTTTTAATAATAGAGGGTTTATTGAGACTAAGGCAGATATGTTGCCATCCAAAACTTGTAAAATTTCAAGATTTGAAATATAGGGATATAAAATCTGAAAAGTTTGAAAATCTAAAAATTTTACTACATAATATGATAAGTAAAAATTCAAAGATAGTGATATACTCTCAATTTGTAGAGATGCTCAAAATAATCAGAGTTTTTCTTAGTAGCAAAGATATCCCTTTTGAGTATCTCGACGGTAAAACCAAAAATAGGATACAGAGGATAGAAAATTTTCAAAGTAGTGACAATATCAGAATCTTTCTTATCAGCACAAGAGCTGGTGGACTTGGAATAAATCTCACTGCTGCTGATAATGTAATAATATATGACCCTTGGTGGAATCCTGCGGTAGAGAAACAGGCTATAGACAGGATACACCGAATAGGACAGGATAAGAAAGTTTTTGCATACAAATTTATAATGAGAGAGACAGTTGAAGAGAAGATACTAAAATTACAAGATAAAAAAAGGGAGATATTTGACAAAATATTTGTTAAAAGTTCAACATCTATAGACTTTAATATTGATGATATAAAATATATCTTTACATAGAAGGAGTAAAAAGTGTTTAGAATAGGGATAGATGTCGGCGGGACACATACCGACGGTGTGCTCATAAAAGATAAAAGTATATTCAGCAAAGTCAAGATCCCCACTATCCATGAAGAGTTAAGTAGCTCAATAGGTCAGACAATAGAGTCTCTGCTATCTGATACTGATCCTTCTGAAATATCTAAGATGACCATAAGCACCACTCTTGCTACAAATGTTATATTAGAGAGGAAACTTCCTAATGTTGGTTTGATACTTTTGGGTGGTCCCGGGATTTCACCTGAGCACTTCATCAAAGACAATTTTTCATACATAGTTAATGGAGCCATTGATCATAGAGGGAGAATCACCAAAAACCTAAACCTTAGCGAAATAGATTTTATAAGTGACAATATGCTTGGGCAAAATATAGATACTATAGCACTCTGTGGGAAATTTTCTGTTCGTAACCCAATCCATGAGAAAACAATAAAAGATCGTATAGGGTCAAAATTCTCAAATGTTTCAATGGGGCACTCCTTATCAGGAAGCCTTAATTTTCCAAGAAGGGTCAATACCACATACCTCAATGCAGGCACTTTTAGTATAAACAAAAAATTCATAGACAACCTACTAACTTTTATCAAAAGTAAAAATTTTAAAGCACCTATTACATTACTAAAAGCTGATGGCGGGACAATTTCAATAAATGAAGCCTACGACAAACCTATTCAGACAGTATTATCAGGCTCTGCTGCTGGAGTGATCGGAGTCATGAGTATGAAACGATTTACCGAAGAAGCATCTTTATTGATAGATATAGGTGGCACTTCTTCAGATTTTACAATATTTTATCGAGGAGAACCACTATTTGAACCTTACGGAATAAAGATTGGTAATTATCACACACTTGTTAGGGCAATATCTTCATACTCAATTGGGCTTGGTGGGGATAGCTTTGTCCGTTTCGAAGATGGCAAGTTAAAGATAGGACCAGAAAGATTGGGGAATGCAATTATATTTGGGGGTCAAGACCTTACATTTACAGATGTTGTTTACTTCTACAATAAAAAACTTCAAAAAGAAGCGGTAAAAAATAATATAGAACATAAAATAGATTTGATTGCAGATAAACTTCACACAAATAAAGAGGAAGCATCACAAATCATCTTAAAATCTTTTTCAGATAAGATATCCAACTTTATAATCTCAATAACCGACGATATAAACAATCGACCTGTTTACACAATCAAAGAGCTGATCAGCAAGAAAAAGTTTGAGATATCAAAAATCTATCTCATGGGTGGTCCTGCTGAAGAATTTCAATCTTTTTTAAAAAATTTCATCAGCACTGATATTTCACTCTTGCCACACTACGATGTTGTCAATGCAATAGGAGCAGCAGTTAGCAAAAATACAACAGAATTAACTCTATTTGCAGATACTTCAGTTAAAAGGCTATCCGTCCCTGAAAAGGAGCATACAAGGGAGATTGACCAAAATTTTACATTAGAGAGCTGTTACAAAGTATTAAGAGAGATGTTTGGCAATACAGATTTTGAAATAAGTGAAGAGATGGTTTTTAACATCATCTCAGGCTTTTATAGAGCTGGGAAAACTTTTAGAATCAAAGCTCAAGTAAAACCGGGTGTTGAATTATATTTAGATATGTAAGTTTAGATTAATCACTAAGACTAATTTATATACAGATTTTAATTATTGAGTAAAAAGTAGTGCAAATTAGATGGAGATTATTCTTATATCTATGGGACATCAGTTTTGAATCATTTATCTATCTGAACAACAGTTACAGATAAAGAATATTTCAATTTTAATTAATCAACATGCTAAATCAATCAACACTATATTTTGATAGGAGGTTAAGATGAGCTACTTTAAAGATTTCAAAATAAAGAGTATCCATATGGGGCGTTTTAAGAAGGGTAGTGACCTACTTTTGTCAATTAACAATTTTATTATGGAGCAAAATATAGTATCTGGAAGAGTTGAAGCAATAGGAGCACTGTCCAAAGCAGCCGTAGGATACTATGACCAAATTAAATTGGAGTATTCAACTGTCAACATAAATCAAGCTGTTGAGATCACTTCACTATCAGGAAATATATCGATAAAAGATGGGAGTCCTTTCACGCATTGCCATATAACAGTTGCTGATTCAAAAGGAATGGTAATGGGTGGGCATCTTATGGAGGGTTGTCAAATTTATGCTCTTGAATTTATGATATTCAGTTTTGAAGGTGAACCATTTATCCGAGAGTTAGATCAGGAGACAAAACTCTCACTATGGAAAATAGAGTAAAGAGAGGAAAATTTTGATACGTAAGAAAACCAAAGCGATCAATGTTGGAAAAGTCAAGATAGGTGGAGACAATCCTATTACTATTCAGTCCATGACAAACACCAAAACTGAAGATATAGAAGCAACTGTCTGCCAGATAATTGACCTTGAAAATGCAGGATGTGAAATAGTCCGTGTAGCTGTCCCTACAGAAGAAGCAGCGGCAAATATATCGAAAATAAAGGATAAGATAAATATCCCTCTGATTGCCGATATCCATTTTCTTCATAAACTTGCGGTAAAATCGATAGAAAATGGAGCTGATGCCGTAAGGATAAATCCAGGTAATATCGGTTCTCTTTCAAGGATAAAAAATATAGTTGATGCAGCAAAAGCTCACAATGTATCTATCAGAATTGGAGTAAATGGAGGGTCTCTTGAAAAAGAGATACATGCCAAATATGGCAAGATATCGAGCGATGCACTTGTTGAAAGTGCTATAAAAAATATAAAGATAATTGAAGATATGAATTTTGATCAGATAAAAGTATCGATCAAAGCATCAGATATAAATCTTACTGTAGAGAGCTACCAGAAACTATCAGAAATAATTGATTATCCTCTCCATATAGGGGTTACAGAGGCAGGCACCATCTATTCAGGCTCAATAAAATCATCAATCGGTTTGGGGATACTCCTCTACAAAGGTATCGGTGATACAATGAGGGTTTCACTCACTGGTGACCCTGTCGAAGAGGTAAATGTAGGCTGGAAAATACTTAACTTCCTTGGGTTAAGAAAGAGAGGGGTAGAAATTATCTCATGTCCAACATGTGGCAGGACTGAAATAGATATTATATCTCTTGCAAACTCTGTGGAAAAGAAATTAAACTTTGTAAAGAAGAGTATTAAAGTTGCTGTTATGGGCTGTGTAGTAAATGGTCCTGGTGAGGCTAAAGAGGCTGATATAGGTATTGCAGGGGGGAGAGAAGTTGGTTTGCTTTTCAGAAAAGGTGAGATAATAAAGAAAGTTCCTATGCAAACTCTTGAAGATGAGCTTCTAAAAGAGATAAACAAGCTTCTATAATTATTTTTAAAATAGGGAGTGATTATAAGTTAGAAATAATTTTATATTTTTATGAAAAGTTGCTAAATTGAATAATTTTAGATGGTTATATCACGGTTATTAAACCTGACCAAACTTGACTTTCAATAACCCATTGTTATTACTATGATTGCAGACTCAAAAATTTTTCTAATAATAAAGTTATGGTTCAGCAGAAACATATTAACATTAGTGCTAATAAAGTTTTATCTATTGTGATAGAACACTCTTAAAAATAATAATTTAATAGGGGGATTTATGTCATCATTTAAAGCAGCAGAAAAAATGAAAGAGATACTCGGTAGATATTTTGAAGATTTTAAAGATAGTTCTAATAAAGTAGCATGGGTTACCAGTGTTGGACCTGCAGAGCTTTTACATAGTTTTGGATTTAAAGTCTATTATCCTGAAAATCATGGTGCAATGCTTGGTGCAAGTAAAAGAGCATCAGATTACATACCATACGCAAATGCCGTAGGATACTCACCAGAGATATGCTCCTACCTTACAAGTGATGTAGGTGCATTTTTAAAGGGTGAGACACCTATGTCAAAAGCTTATGGGCTTAAAAGTGTCCCAAAACCTGATATCTTGGTATACAACACAAACCAATGCAGAGATGTTCAGGACTGGTTTCTCTTTTATGGCAAATATTTCAATGTTCCTGTAATAGGTGTGAGCTCACCTAAAAATATAAATGAGGTTGACGATGTTGTAATTAATGATGTTGCAAATCAAATCAGGTCTCTTGTCCCTACTCTTGAAAAAGTATCAGGAGTAAAATTTGACTTAGATAGATTTAAAGAAGTAGTGAAAAAATCTTACGATACAACTATTCTCTGGAAAGAGTGCCTTTTCTTTGGTAAAAATATCCCTTCACCTTTGACTTTCTTTGACTACAATATTTTTATGGCTCCTGCAGTAGTTTTAAGAGGGACAGATGACGCTATCAATTTTTATAAAGAGTTAAATAGTGAAATCAGGGAGAGAGTGTCCCAATCACTTTCAACAGTAAAAAATCAGAAAGTCCGATTGTATTGGGACGGGATGCCGGTATGGGGTAGATTGAGAATGCTTTCAGAACTATTTAATGAGTTAGGTGTAGCAATAGTTGTCTCAACATACTGTAATAGCTGGATATTTGAAGATTTTGGCTACGATTTTAACAAACCTTTTGAAAGTATGGCAAAAGCATACCTTGAGCTCTTTATCGTCCGTTCAGAACCTGTGAAGGAGGGGATCGTAACAAAATGGATGGATGAGTTTAAAACTGACGGAATTATTTATCACGATGCCAAAACCTGCCCTTACAACAGTAACAGTAGATATGGTATGCCTCAGAGGATACAGAAGAAAACATCCAAACCTTACCTTATAATCAATGGTGATCTCAATGATATGAGACTATTTTCAGATGAACAGAGCAAAACAAATGTTGAGGCTTTTGTTGAGCAGATACTTGACAACAAGTAAATTCATTAAATTTTTTGATAAAGTAAGAAATTTTTATTAGATTTACAAAATTACTGCAGAATATAAAAACTATTTTAAATTAAATATTTTAGTTACTTTAATAATAAATTGCTTTTATCTTACTTATCGGAGTTACAAATGGGAAAACTTTATAAAATTAACTTTCTTATTGCTCCTAATTGTGTTTAACTATTTAATTCCAATATATCCAAAATAGTAAAACAAGGAGTTAACAAAAAAATATATGGATAAATTGAAACATATCTTTGGTCCCGTCCCTTCAAGGAGATTAGGGGTTTCACTCGGAGTTGATCTTGTCCCACACAAAACCTGCAATCTTAACTGCGTTTACTGTGAGTGTGGATTAACTACAAATCATACAAACAAAAGGAGAGAGTATGTCAAAGCAGACAAGATCAAACAGGAGCTTGATTTTTATTTTAAAGAGAGAAGAGAGCTTGATTTTATAACATTCTCAGGAGCAGGTGAGCCTCTGCTCAATTCAAAAATAGGTGAAGTAGCAACATATATCAAAAATAATTTTAGTGGTTATCAAATAGCTCTACTTACAAATGGAATCCTTCTATCAGAAGAGAGTATCATAAATGAGATAAAAGATATTGACCTTATCATCCCTTCACTTGATGCTGCAAGTGAAGATATTTTTAAAAAAATCAATAAACCACATAAGGATATTATTTTTAAAGATTATATTAATGGACTTACTAATTTGAGGAAACATTTTCACAATCAGATATGGCTTGAAGTTTTTTTTATCAAAGGTATTAATGATTCCAAAGATCAAATATCAGAGATAAACGAAATAATAAAAGATATAAACCCTGACAAAATCCAGATAAACACAGTTGACAGACCACCAGCTTTAGAAAATATATGCCCTATTGATATCGAAAAAGCTGAACAGATAAGGGAGATATTAGGTAGTAGAGCTGAGATAGTTGGTAATTTCAGGGATAAAAAGATTGCAGCAAATGAGAGTATCGAGTTGCTCAAGAATTCCCTTTTACGCCGTCCACTTACCATTGATGATATCAGAAGTGTTACATCTATGCATACAAATGAGATAAATAAACTTTTAGATATTCTTGAAAAAGATGGCGATATTGAAACTTTCAGGAGTGAAAGAGGGATATTTTATAAGTTGAGGGGTAATTAATGAATAATATATTCATAGTGGCAACACCAATAGGAAATCTCGATGACTTCTCATTTAGAGCTTTAAAAACATTGAGAAATGTTGACTTGATACTTGCAGAGGATACGAGGGTCACCAAAAAACTACTCGATAGATACGGGATATCTAAAAAAATCATAAGTTTTAACGAACACAACGAACAATCGAAACTTACTTATCTCAAAACTAATTTGAATCAGTTTAAAAATATAGCATTGCTTTCAGATGCAGGAACACCCTTGATTTCAGATCCCGGTAAAAGTCTCGTCCAATTTGCTTTTGATAACAATCTTAAAGTTACCCCTATCCCTGGTCCATCAGCATTGACAACACTCATTTCAGTTGCACCTTTTGAAGTGAGAGAGTTTACATTTTTAGGATTCCTTGAAAAGAGAGCCACACTTAAAAATGACCAGATTCAAAAAGCGTTAGAGAGCAACACTACTTTTATATTCTTCGAATCTCCAAATAGGATTATCGAAACTTTGGAAATCCTTGCCAAATTTGACAGCAAAAGGATGCTTCTTGTAGGAAGAGAGCTAACAAAGCTCTTTGAGGAGATTATTTATCTCAATTCAAAAGAAGCATTGGAGCACTTCAAAAATCATCCACCAAAGGGGGAATTTGTGATTGCTGTTTCAAAGAGTGACCAAAATGAATCAAAAGATGAAGAGATATACCTTGAAGATATCAAACTCCTCAAAGATATAGGAATCTCATCAAAAGATATAACAACCTTTATTTCTAAAAAATATAACTTGAAAAAAAACTCTATTTACAATAAAATTCTGAAAACATAAAATGAAAAAAATTGGAAAATATGAATATAAATAAGCATACACCATTTAATATAGATGCAGAAAAAGCAGTTTTAGGTGCAATATTCCTCGATAATAGGATTATTGATACTCTTGTTGAGATATTATCAGAAAAAGATTTTTACCAAACAAATTATCAAATACTTTTCAAATCAATAATAGCTCTTTACAAAAAGAGAGAACCTATTGATATACTTACATTATCAGAGTATCTCAAAAAAACAAAGGAGCTTGAGCTTGTAGGCGGGGTCAGTGAAATATCTTCAATACTTGATGAAGTTCCTACATCTGCCAATTTCAAACAGTATGCGAAAATAGTCAAAGAGAAATCTATACTCAGAGAAATTATACGAACTGCTACAGAGATAGTAGAGTTAAGCATGGCAGAACCTGAAGATTTGGAAGAATTTCTCGACTTAATAGAGAAGAAGTTCTTCGAACTTAGTGAAAACCGCTTTGAAACATCATATTTTGATATCAAAACTCTCATCTGGGAAGCTGTTCAGTCTGTAGAGGATCTTTATAAAAAGAAGAGACATACATCAGGGGTTGAAAGTGGATTTTACGACCTTGATGACAAGACAAGTGGATTTCAACCATCTGATCTAATAATTATAGCAGGTCGTCCAAGCATGGGTAAAACTGCATTTTCACTTAACATCGCACAGCATATAGCAGTTGAAAGAAAGATACCAGTAGCCTTCTTCTCACTCGAAATGTCAAAGGAGCAGCTTGCCATGAGACTCCTTTCAAGTGCAACTGGAATAAGCTCAAAGCAGCTTAGAACAGGGATGATAGCAAAAGATGAGTGGCCAAAGATAAGCTATGCAGCAGGGGCACTTTCAGATGGTAAGCTTTTCATCGATGACACACCTGCAATGACAATACTTGAAATACGTGCAAAAGCAAGAAGACTTAAAGCCCAAGAGGATATTCAAATTCTTATGGTAGATTATCTTCAGTTAATCCGTGGATTGACATCAAAAGATAATTCAAGGGAGCGGGAGATTTCAGAGATTTCAAGATCACTCAAAAATCTTGCAAGAGAGTTGAAGATCCCTGTAATAGCATTATCTCAGCTCAACCGTAGCTTGGAAACACGTTCAGACAAAAGACCACAGCTATCAGACCTTAGAGAATCTGGTGCAATTGAGCAAGATGCTGATGTGATAATATTTATATACAGAGATGAGGTTTACAACAAAGATAAACAGGATAACAAAGGTTCTGCAGAGATAATTATAGGTAAGCAGCGTAACGGTCCAACAGGGGTGGTAAATCTCTTTTTTGACAGTGAGAAAACTACTTTTAGAAATCTGGCAACAGGGCACAATATGGATCTCCTCTCTGATTACGAACCTTCTTCAAAAGAGGATACATCCTTTAATGAAATATAGCCAAATGGATACAACCAAATATTGGATTGCACTTAAGAAACTTCCCAGAGTAGGTGATATAACCTTCATAAAACTTATAAAAAATGGTGATGACATCTGTGATACTTTTAACCAGCACACTTGTGAGAAAAGTTTTAAAGATGAAACACTTACTCTTGCTGAGAGAGAGCTTAATATATGCCGACAATTAGGTATAACCGTAATTAGATATACAGATGATATTTATCCAGAAACCTTAAAAGAGATCTATTCACCCCCCCCTATCTTATACGCTCTTGGAAAGATAGATATATTATCCCAAAAAGATAAGGTTGCAATAGTAGGTTCAAGGAACCCTACTATCTATGGTAAAAATGCAACCATAGAGATTGTAAAGAATCTTTCAGGGCTTAATATTGTTACAGTAAGTGGTTTTGCAAAGGGGATTGATACAATTGTCCATGAAACAAGTATTAACAACAAAATTTCTACAATTGGTGTATTAGGTTGTGGGATAAACATCATCTACCCTGCAAGTAACAAAAATTTATACAAAGAGATGATACGGGATAATCTTCTAATTACTGAATTTGATATTGACACTAAACCAGATTCAGTAAATTTCCCAAAGAGAAATAGAATAATAAGTGGAATAAGTAAATCTATTGTTGTAACAGAAGCTTCAATGAATAGTGGTTCTCTGATAACAGCGGAGTTTGGGAACAATCAGGGTAAAGATATATTTGCTATCCCAGGCTCTATCTTCAGCTACAAATCTCAAGGGACAAATTTTCTGATAAAAAGTGGAGCTTACCTTCTACAAAACTCCAAAGATATCTTAGAGATATCCTTTCCTCACAAAGTAGAGGATTATCCGAAAAATACAAAAATTTCAGAACCTAAAATATTTACAAATGAAGGGGTAAAAAAAATATACGAGCTGATAGAGAAAGAATCACCCACATTAGACAACTTAATCTTAAAAAGCAGATTGACAACTTCAGAGATTTTACCCATACTGACAAATTTACAGATACTTGGCTACATAAAAGAGGGGAGCGGAAAGATATATGAGGCAGTTAATTAAAAATATTATATTTATCTTAACAGTATTACTTTTATTTGCAGGACATATCAGTTCAAAAGAGAGTTTAGAACATATAGAGATCTACGACAATGGAACTTTGATATTAAAATTATCAAAATCGATAGATACAAACCTTAAAGATTATATAAACACAGGGGTACCTTTTGAAGCAACTATCAATCTCAAACTTAATAAAGAGGGATTTTGGTTTATACTTAGTGATAAAATAATCAAAGAATACATAGCATCATTCAAATTCTCTTACAACATAATATACAAAAAATATACCCTTCAAAACAATGAAAAATCGCTTTCATTTGAAGATTATAAATCTTTTGTAGCAACATTGGGCAATATCAGTATCAATTCATTTATCCCTAAAGAAAGTATAATCAGCCCTAAAAATTACTATATCGAATTGGTTGTAGATTACCACCCCGAAAAGGGTAACATTGAAATGAACAGTATAAATATGCTCCCTAAGAACAGCACATATAAAATAGAGAGAAAACTCTATCTACAGGATATAATTTGGAAAAATTAGATGAAAAGATAAGGGAACAGTTTAAAAGAGAGCGTGAGAAAAAGTTAATAATTATAACTTTTATCCTCCTCTTAATAGGGACAGCAATACAAGTATATTACTCCCATGTAACCTTCAATAATACATCTTTGCCATCCAACATAGTTGTATTTAGTTTGATAAATATCAATATCATTCTGATAATACTCCTTCTTTTTCTAATTTTTAGAAACCTTGTAAAGATATTTTTTGATAAAGATCAGAAGAAAGTAAAAAAATTAAGGCGTAAACTTGTTATATCATTTTTTCTATTTACAACAGTCCCAACAATACTACTTTTCATAACATCATCTGTTATAATAAAGAGTAGCATATCAAGCTGGTTTAATAAAAAGGTTGAAGATAATCTTGAAGCATCACTTAAAATAGCTGATGAATATTATGAAGAGAAAAAGACAGAGACCATCTACTATGCAAAAAGAATTTACAGTGATTACTTGAATAATCGTCTTAAAGTTGATTATCCTATCGTAAATGGTTACATTATTACCAACAAAAATAAGATAGCCAAAATTGAATGTTTCCCTGCAAAGATAGAGAAAAAATTTTTAGAACCCAATGTTGACAAAATTCTATCATACATAGCTGACAATAAGAATATTGAAGGGACAGATATACTTTCAATTGGTAAGAAGGAGATTATCTTCGGATTTTATAAAGGGAAAAACAGTGTATCTGTAATTACATTCTTTGTTACTTCAATGAAGCTTACAAAAGCCACAAAATCAATATCCCAAAATATTACAGAGTATTCATACCTTAAATTAATGAAAAGCCCTATTCAAAAAATATATATCTTATCTCTGATGATAGTTACAGCAGTCATAATATTTTCAGCAACATGGTTTGGATTTTCAATGGCAAAATATATCTCAACACCTATAAACAAGCTCCTCAAAGCAACCGAAGAGGTGGGGAGAGGAAATCTCGATTACGAAATTGACATCCAATCTCAAGATGAGATAAAACTCCTTGTTGAATCATTTAAAAAAATGGTTACAGAGCTCAAAACTTCAAGGAGAAGCATACTCGAACGGCAGCAATATATTGAAGCAATAATAAACAATGTAAACAGTGGGGTAGTATCAATAGATAAAAATGGGATAATAAATACTATAAACCACTTTGTTGAAAATATTATAGATATAAAGAAGATAAATATTGTAGGATTTCACTTCAACAATTGTGGAAATGAAGTTTTCAAAAAGATGTTGAATGAGCTTATGGATGAATTCAAACTAAATGGCACCTTTAATATTAACAAAAATATTATATTAAATTCAAATATAGTAATCTTATCAATATTCGGAACCATCCTTATAGGGGCAAATGATGAAATACTTGGATACTTGTTGGTTATGACTGATCTTACACAGACGACTATTGCTCAGAGAGCTGCTGCTTGGAGAGAAGTTGCAAAAAGGGTAGCACACGAGATAAAGAATCCCCTCACCCCTATCCAACTCTCTGCACAACGGCTAAAAAGGAAATATTCCGACACTCTTGGCAGTAATCGGGAAGATTTTATAAAAATGACCAATAATATCATAGAGTATGTAGATATTATAAGAAATATGGTCAATGAATTTTCAAAATTTGCTAAAATGCCAGACATAAAAGTTGAATCATACCAATTAAACAACATTATATCAGAGATGTTACCACTATTTAAAAATTCTTACAAGGGTATCAAATTCAATCTCTCCCTTGATGAGAATTTACCAAAAATCAATCTTGACAGAAAACAGATATATCAAGTAGTAACAAACATACTCAAAAATGCTGTTGAATCTTTTAAAAATATAGAGAGAGATGAAAAGAGAATCAATATAAAAACTGTCTATAATCATGAGTTCAAAAAAGCTTCACTTATAACCGAAGATAATGGCATAGGGATAAATGAAGAGATAAGGGAGAAGATATTTGAACCATACTTTTCCACAAAAAAAGATGGGACAGGAATTGGGCTTGCAATTGTAAAATCAATAATAGAGAGCCACAACTCCACTATTGATGTCTACCCTAATACCCCATACGGCACAATAATCGAAATAAGTTTTTTAAATGTTGAGCAGGAGGAATCTGTATGAACAGAAAGATATTAGTAGTAGATGATGAACATTACATCCTTGAATCTTTGAAAGATGTTCTTGAAGATGAAGGTTATATATGTTTTACAGCATCAAACGGTTATGACGGAATACGAATCATTGAGCAAGATAATCCAGATGTTGTTCTCCTCGATATATGGATGGAGGATATGGATGGATTGGAGGTTCTAAAAAGGGTAAAGGACAACTATCCTTTACTCCCTATAATTATGATCTCTGGACATGGGAACATTGAAACAGCAGTTCAAACAACAAAGCTTGGGGCATTTGATTTTATAGAGAAACCTCTATCTCTCGATAAAGTTTTGATAATAGTAAAGAATGCCTTAAATTACAGTAGAATGCAGGAAGAGAATTTATACCTCAAATCATCCGTAATGAAAGATGAGATAATTCTCGGCAATAGCACTATTATTCAAAATCTCCTTAATGATGTTTATAAAGTAGCTCCATCTGATAGTTGGATACTGATTACGGGTGAAAATGGTGTAGGTAAAGAGCTTGTTGCAAAGCTTATCCACAAAAAGAGTAAGAGACACGACAAACCTTTCATTGATGTAAACTGTGCCGCAATACCTGAAGACCTGATAGAGAGTGAACTATTTGGTCATGAAAAGGGTTCTTTTACAGGTGCAATAGAGCAGAAAAAGGGTAAATTTGACCTTGCGGATACAGGGACACTCTTTCTTGATGAGATAGGCGATATGAGCCTCAAAACACAAGCAAAGATATTAAGAATACTTCAAGAGCAGAAATTTGAAAGAGTTGGCGGGAATAATGTTATCAAGGTCGATGTCAGGGTAATTGCAGCTACAAACAAAAATTTACTTGAAGAGATCAAAAATGGAAATTTTAGAGAAGACCTCTATTATAGGCTTAATGTTGTTCCTATTCATGTCCCATCTTTAAGGGAGAGGAGAGAAGATATATCTATACTTGCAAAATATTTTATAAATAAATTTTCATTTGAGCATTCAGGTTTCTCGAAAGAGTTAAAGGATGATGCAATTAGCTATCTTCAAAAACATGAATGGAACGGGAATATAAGAGAGCTGAAGAATCTTATGGAGAGACTTGCAATTCTTACTGATGATACTGTCATAACAGCTGATCATATAAAGAAATTTCTTACGATTAACATCAATGGAGAGAGTAAAAACTGCAATGATATAATAAACACTTACGACAATCTTGAAGAAGCAGTCAATTTTTTTGAGAAGAACTTTATAGAAGCAAAAATTAAGCTAAATAATGGTAATATCACCAAAACTGCTGAGAAGATAGGTATAACAAGGAGAAATCTTTATAGGAAAATGAATAATCTTGATATCAAATGGGGGAATTTGTGATTGAGGAGATAGCAACAGTAGTAAAAACTTACCAAAACTATGCAGATATTGTATTTGAACGCTCTTCAGCTTGAAGTGGTTGTCAGTCGCATAGTTTATGCAACCCTTTTGAAAGTAATAATGAATCAAAGATAACAGTTTTAAACCAAGCAGATGCAAAACCGGGTGATAAGGTAGCTGTGGCAATAGAGACATCTATATTCTTAAAAGCATCATTCATTGTGTATATCGTCCCAATTATAGCTATGATTGGAGTAGCAGCTTTGTCTCAACTTTTATTTAAAAATGATATTATTAACTCTCTTTCAGGGATTATATCTTTTATTCTATCAATATTTTTTATAAGAGTGTATTCAAGAAAGTCTAAAACTAAATATCTTCCATACATTACAAAGATATTAGAGAATTGAATTTAGATTTTACCATATTTTTTTAGTGCTTTATCAACTTGAAGTTTCAATGTTTGAGGGTTGAATGGTTTGACAGCATAACCATCAGCTCCTATCTTTTCAGCCCTTTCAATATCCTCTTTCCGACCTTCGGTTGTAAGCATAATTATCGGAATATTTTTAAAATCATCTATCTTCTTTACCCTAAAAAGAAATTCAAGCCCATTCATATTAGGCATATTAATGTCACATATAATAAAATCAACCTGATTACTTGAAAGCTGTTCAAGTCCTTCAAGTCCATCCCCAGCTTCATAAATTTTTGATAAACTGTAAATCTTTTTCAGAGAAAAGATAACCATTTTTCTAAGTGTTGGTGAATCATCTATAACCAAAACAGACTGGATACTCATTTTAATTCTCCACTAATTAAATTTTTTTATTATCTCTTCAGGTATTTTTTGTAACGGAACAACTTTATCAACAAGCCCCGATTCAAAAGCAACTCTCGGCATTCCATAAATAGCAGAAGTTTCTTTGTCTTGAGCAATGACAAAAGCATTTTTAGGCTTCAATTTTTTTAGACCCTCTGTCCCATCAGAACCCATACCTGTCATTACTACTGCTATTACCTCTCCCCCAAGAGATTCAGAGGCTGTTTCAAACATTATATCCACTTGAGGGTGATATAAAGTATCTTTTGGTTCTTCGGTTATATTGAGGAAGATATGAGCACCTTTTTTCTTTACCTTTATATGAGAACCCGCTTTCCCAATATATATATACCCCGGTTTTAAGATATCTCCCTCTTTTGCTTCATCAACTTTTAGTGGACAAAGCTTATCCAATCTGTCAGCCATAGGCTTTGTAAAACCTGGTGGCATATGCTGTGCAACCACTATCGGCACAGGAAAATCAGATGGGAATTTAGGTAAAATCTCTTGCAGTGCAGGTGGGCCACCAGTAGATATACCAATTAAAACAAGCTTATATTTACCACCCTCTTGACAAACTTTATAAGTTTTGAGATCCTCTTTTGGTATCTCTTTCTGCTTTTGGATTGGAGGTTCAGTAAAAGTAGAGGAGAGTATTTTTTTAGGTTTGGCTAATACTGCTGCTTTAATCTTCTCTAACAGATCTACTTTTATTTTATTTATCTCTGTAGAGAAAGATGTAGATGGTTTTGTGATAAAGTCAACAGCTCCAAGATTAAGAGCCTCAAGAGTAACATCTGCACCATCTTTTGTAATAGAGCTTACCATTATTACAGGGATAGGCTGTGGCATATTCATTATCTCTTTTAATGTGTCTATACCGTTCATTATAGGCATCTCAACATCAAGAGTTATTACATCAGGTCTGATACTTTTGAGCTGAGATAGAGCATCCTTACCATCCCTTGCATAACCAATAACTTCTATACTTCCATCCGATTCAAGTAATTTTCTTAAAGCTAATCTTATAACTGCAGAATCATCAACCATAAAAACTTTTATTTTATCAGGCATAAATTTCCCCCATTATTAATCTTTTTTGTAGAGTAATACCTTTGCAGTAGGAACAAGTTTGTATAATTTGGTAATTTTGAATAGAGATTCCGACTGACCTATAAGTAAATAGCCGTTATTAGTAAGTGAAGAGTAAAAATTTTCAACTACTTTCTGCTTTGCATCATTATCAAAGTAAATCAAAACATTTCTACAAAAAATTATATTGATGTTCCTATACATCTTCATTTGAGAATCATTGAGGAGATTAAGATACTTAAAGGATACTTTTGAGATTATGCCAGCATCAAGCTGAAACAATCCATCAGAAGTTTTCGTAAAATATTTGTTCTTGATATCAGGAGTGGTGCTTCTAAATGCAGCTTCTGAATATTGAGCTTTTTTAGCCTCATCAAGAGCACTCATTGAGATATCTGTCCCAACTATTTCAATATTCCAACCATTTTTGTAATAATTTTTCTCATTCAAAAGTATAGCAAGAGTATAGGGCTCTGCTCCAGTTGAACAAGCAGCACTCCATATTTTTACAGTTTTTGATTTGTTTACCTGCTCTATTTCTGGAAGTATCTGATCAAAAAGTATATCAAACTGTGCTGTCTCTCTGAAAAAGAAGGTTTCGTTGACAGTGAGGATATCAACTAACTCCTTTATCTCCTGCTCCTTCTTAATATCAAATTTAAGAAACTGATAATACTCTTTGAATGAACTTAATCTTATCTTCTCTACCCTTGTTTTGACACGTTTGTTGAATAAAATTTTCTGACTCCCTGTAAATGTGAGTCCACAGTAACTGTAGATAAGATCAGAAAGTAGTTTGAATTCTTCTTCTGTCATTTGAGTTAAAGCCATCTTATACTCCGAATCTATGATTCTTTTTACTACATAAGAAATTGAGAAGCGTCAATTGGGACTCTTCTGAAATATTTTCACAATATAAATTTGTATCATCAATACCTAAAGCTCTCATATAACAAAGTATAGAAAATTTTATACTTTCTAAATCAGAAGAGTTGTATAAAGAAATTAATTTATCCTTAATATCAAAAATCTTCAGCTCTCTTAATATAGATATAGCTAATCTGATAGTCGAAGTATTATTTTGGGAGAGCGCCATATCAAACAACTGCTCAGATAATTGAGTGCTCTCTGATACTATTTTAAAGATTGTTTCATATACATAAAAAGAGTAAATATTGTTTGAAAGATATGGGATTAATACCCCCAATGTATCTTGATCAGGATAACTTTTTAGTGCAGCTATTATATTTTTGATTATTATCTCATCCTCAATCTTGTTACTGTTTTTAAGAAGCTCTATCAGATGCAACTTAACCCTATCATCAACTATCTTTGAAAGGGAAATTACAGCAGCGTTTTTGATGTACCAATTGTCATCATCAAAGAATGGCAAGATAAAATCAAGTTCATCTACCTGTCCTAACTCTCCAATAGTTATTAAGATTTCACCCTTAATATCATCCTCACTCTCTTCAAAAAGCATATCAGAGATACACTCTATCGGTCTTGGATCATTAAACTCTCTAAATGCATTGATAATAATAAGTTTGGTCTCAATATCTATTCCACTTTTTAGAAGCTCAATAAATATATCTATTATCTCACTCTTTCGTCCACACTCTTTGATTGCCCTGACAATATAAGGTTTGAAATAGCTGAAAGATGAATCATAAAGTATGCTCTTTAATATCTCAAACGATTTTTCAGTGTTAAGAGAGCCTAAAGCATAAATAGCTTCTATTTTAACATAATCATCTTTATCGTATACTCCGTTGTAAACCTTATCGATATATTGATGTTTTATGAAAAAATTACGGTTACTTTCAATCTTGGAGAGATAGTTGATAGTTTGGAAAACCTCTTTTTTTATCTCTGATGAAGGGTGCTCTACAAATGAAATTACATTATCAAAAAAATTAGAGTTATTAGATATTGATACAATTTCTATCGCTTCTTTAATTAATTTATCATTTTTTTGGCTAAATATAGATTTAAGCTTACCTTGAACTTCAGGTAGATGTGCAAGAACTACCAAAACACTCTTTGCTGTATTTTTAACATCACCCTTACTGTCTCTAATGAGATTAAATAATTTGTCTATAATATTGGGCGTAACATCTGAATCAGAGAGCTGAAGTAGAAGAGCTTCAGAAGCAGCAACTATAAAAGTTGGATTGTCAACGGATAACATATTTTCTAAAAAATCTTTTGAAGCAGCATCAACCCTGAAACCTAAAGATTTAATGAGGAGAGCTTTTATCTTATCATCATCCTCCTTTTCGAAGATCTCTTTAAAATCTTTAAAATCAATATCATTCTGTTTCAACAATATATCGTAAGCTTTCTCTTCAAGCTCTTCAATTCTAAGGAGATCGATAATAGGTTTTATAGGAAATTTTATATTTACCCAATTTAGGATATTAATTATTTTCTCTTTTAACTCTGTGTTTTCACTTTTAAAAACTTCAACTATCAATGGTTCTAAACTTCTAAAATCTATCATTTTGAAATTTTTCAGAAGAAAATCTGATAAAATGGAGTTTCTCTCTATCCTTGCAAAATTGTAACATTGGAGTCCTATGCTAAAAAGTGCTTTTAATCCCTCAATCTTTATATCTGTATCTGGATCGTTATTTATGACGCTCACAATTTGAGGAAGACTCCCCTCAAATTTAATTTTAGAAAGAGCATCTATAACTGCAAGTTTCAACTCTTCATACTCAAATTGGGTAAGTATTGATTTTACGGCTCTTTCATCAGCCATGAGACCAAGAGTTGAAATAATAACAAATCTATCCCATATATCTTTCTCTTTGAGCTTTATAAGAAGATCCTCCATAGCAGAACTGTCACCAATCTTACCTAATGCTTCAACAACAGCATAAAAAACATTTTCATTTTTATCATTGAGTGCTTTTAGCAAAGAGGGAGTAGCACTTTTATCACCGATATTGCCAAGTGTATTTGCAGCAAATATTCTAACATCATCATCTTTATCTTCAAGATTTTTACATAGCGGGGTAACAACATCACCACCCATCTTCTCCATTACCTGCATAGCTGCATTTCGAAGATTGGCATCATCTGATCGTAAGTAATTGGCTACAGTATCTATTATAGTGTGATCTTTTATATTTACTATTGACTCAATTGCAGCATTTCTAATCTGCCATTCAGGTTCTGAAAGTAGAGATAGAAGATCTCCCACTGCTCTTAAGTCTTGAAACTCACCCAAAGCTTGTATAGCATTTAGTCTAACACCAAAATCTTCACTCTTTAACTGGCTAATAAAAAAATCTATTTCATCCATACCAACTCTCCTTAATTGAGATTATAAATTGAATATAAAAAATAATGGGAAAAATCAAGAAATATAAAATGCAATAATGTAAAAAAATTTAAATTATACAATTTGTCGCAGAAATATTGATATTTTTAAAAAGTAAAATATTAAATGGAGATATTTTTAACATTTCATCAGATATGCAGTTGTTTTTCTCTTTCCTCTTCCTCCAAGCCTGCTCTTATTCCCCTTCCCATTGATGAGGGGGAATTTTTAAAAAACTATAACATCCAAGGGGTGGTCGTTCTTTTATTTTTTTTGTCTTTGCTTTTAGTTTTTTCTCTTTTCCTTCAGCCTTACGCCTGCCTTTCTTGGGGGTGGCAGTCGGGCGAATTATGAATGATGAATTGATAATGATGAATTATTTTTTTAAAAATTCCCCTCTACGGAGGGGTGGACAG
>DYJV01000074.1 GCA_020722945.1 Candidatus Methylomirabilis sp.
TTAAGTAGAGGGGAATAAGAGCAGGGCTCGAGATGACAGATGTTGTTGTTCGAGATGGTAGTGTGTGTGTTTGAAAGGTTTCTAAATTTCTTGACGCTGTTCTTTATTTTGTGGTATTTTCATTTTACCCATATTTTTTAGTTAAAAAAATAATTCAACATTTATAATTCATAATTTTTATAAAGTAGTTTCAGGTGGTTCAGATTTATACTCCTGTGATTTTCAAGATTTAAATTGTATTACTTTTTATTATTTGTAAAATGGTTTAATTTTATATTTCAAAAGCAATGAATAAATAGTTATACAGTATAAATATTTCTACCATGATATTTTTTTAACTTTTTCTTTTCTTGTTAAAATATTAAATGATTTTACATTGTTAACTTTTTTATCTCTTAAGGTTTTTTATGGTATAATGTTTGCAAATAAATATTATTTTAAAATATAGTAAGATTTAGGGGTGTAGAAGATGAGATATGCGGAAACTGGTTATAATTTAGAGATAGATCTTAGTAGAGGGATTATTGAAAGGGTGGAGAGTCCACTTCCATTGTCAGAGCAGTATCTCGGTGGATTGGGGACAAATGCAAAGATAATGTGGGATAGGGTTTCTCCTGATGTTGATGCTTTTTCACCTGAAAATTTAATTATATTCAGTTCTGGACTTTTGTGTGGGACTACAGCTCCGGGAGCGAATAGAACAATAATTACTTCAATTTCTCCTCAGACAAACAGTATGGCTTTCTCAATGATGGGTGGTTATTGGTCACCAGAGCTAAAATATGCAGGTTATGATAAAGTGATTGTAAAGGGGAAGTCTCCAAACCTTGTTTATCTCTACATAAATAATGATAAAGTTGAGTTGCGTGATGCAACTCATCTTAAAGGTAAAAGCACATATGATACTGCGACTTTGATAAAAGAGGAGCTTAATGACAAAAATATCCAAGTGCTTTCTATTGGGCTTGCAGGTGAGAACAGAGTGTTTTTTGCATCTATTGAGACAGAGATGAGTAGTGCAAGTAGGATGGGACTTGGTGCTGTCATGGGTGGCAAAAATCTCAAAGCAGTAGCAGTCAGGGGGACTAAGGATGTTAATATCGCCAAACCTCTTGAATATATAAAAGAGTGTGAGAATATAAACAGATATGTTGATCATAGACTCAAAAATCCTCTTCCAGGGATACCCGGTATATTGTCAATGATAGGTTCTCCGCAGGAGATGGCTGTTAATGATGAAAAATGGCATACTATAAGTTTTGCTTGGGGTAATGCAAAACATCGTAGAAAAGATTTTTGGAACGATAAAGTTGAAGAGGAGTGGACAGAGACTATGGAGAAAGCCCGTAAAAGGCTTGTAGGTTGTTACAACTGCATGGCAAAATGTCATGGGATAATTGAAGTTCCCGGTTACCCTACCTATGTAATGAAATGTTTCTCCAAACTTACCTATGTTATGGCAGCAATGTCTGACAGTCTTGAGTTTGGTTTGAAAATAGCAGGGAAAGCTCAATCTTATGGAGTAGATGGTTATACTACGCCTCAGGTTATGGCTTTTGCAGTGGAGCTTTACGAGGAGGGGATTCTTACTGATGCTGATTTAGAAGGGATGCCAAGTCAAAAAGAGGAGAGATTCTTCTGGTTACTTGATCAGATTGTAAATAGAAAAGGGATAGGTGATATACTTGCTGATGGTGTTTATTGGGCAGCACGGAAGATAGGAAAGGGTGCAGAGAAGTTTGATCGAAATACTATAAAGAAGCATGAGCAGATACCTATAAAGCTTGGTATGCTTAATCCTGTTTATTATCTGATGTGGTCAACAGGGGAGAAGATAAATATTACTCAGATAGAGGGTCAGATACCACAAGCACCACTTACCAAAGAGCAGAGAGAGGAATTTATAAAAGATTGGGTTCATGTGCCGACTGCAAAGAGGGATAAATTTTACAATTTTATTCTTGAATGGGGTGATGAAGGTAAGGTGTTTCCATTTTGGCCTTCAACCGAAATGATATGTGAGCTCGTTGAATGGCAGGAAACAATGCATTATATTGATGATTCACTTGGGATTTGTGCAGGATTGTCATCATTCCCCTTAAAACCGGCTTATCATATACACAATTTGCCAATATTTATCTCTTGTGCTTCAGGAATTGAGATGAATGAAGAGAAGCTTTGGGAGACTGCCGCAAGAGTTAGGACACTTGTAAGGGCAAACAATATTAGAAGAGGGATGAGAAGGAAAGATGAAGTTCCACCTGCAGATCATTGGAAGAAAAGGTTCCCTGAATATGAGGCAAAGTTGATGGATGAGTATTATAAATACAGAGGCTGGAATAATGATGGGATTCCCACAGAAGAGACACTTAAAAGACTTGGGCTTGATTATGTTTATGAAGACTTTAAAAAAAGAGGTATTTTAGATTAATAATTTAATTAGTATAGATTTGCACTTTTTAACTTAAAGAGACAAACTGAAAGGAGATTTTGCTTTGAACGGGGAGAAAAAAAAGCGTATTATAAAAAATATAAAAATTGACGTTAATAAATGTCACGGTTGTCGAGCATGTGAGGTGGCATGTGCTGCATTCCATTCCAAGCCAAAATACAGTAGCGTAAATCCTGCAAGATCAAGAATCAGAATTGTAAAGGATGAATTGAACAACATATTTTTCCCTATTAGAGCAGGTGCTTACACCAAGTCTGAATGCACAGGGAGACAGACTTACGTCATTGATGGTAAAGATTATGGAGCATGCAATCTCTGTAATGTTTCATGTCCTGCGAGAGATATGTTTAAGGAGCCTGATTCAGGACTTCCACTAAGATGTGATATGTGTGAAGATGATCCTACTTTAAAAGAGCCGGTATGTGTTCAGTGGTGTCTTGTAGATGCACTTACTTATGAAGAGAGAGAAGAGGAGTATGAGGAATCTCCACCTATTGAAGATATGGAGATAGCTTTGGATGATGTTGTCCAGAAATATGGTTTGGATAAAGTATTGGATGGACTTGCTCGTATTACTAAAAAGAGTTAATTCTAAATTTTTATTTTACTATCATGAGAGGAGCAGATAATAGTGGAGATAGTAACCCCTTTCAAAGAGATAATTGAAGAAGTAAAAAGTATTGGTGGGGATTTAGCTAAATTTTGTTTTCAATGTGGGATATGTGACACTGTATGCCCATGGAACAAAGTCAGAAATTTTAGCATCCGTAAAATAATGAATCAGGCTATTTACGGTTTGTCAGAGGTAGAGAGTGAAGAGATGTGGCTCTGTTCGACTTGTGGGAGATGTGTGCAGCGATGTCCCAGAGGTGTAAAGCAGATAGATGTATCAATAGCATTAAGAAGATTGGGGACAAATTATCAAGTTTTTCCTCCATCTGTGAAACCTATAAAAACTGTTATTGGTGGGTTGATGGCAGAAGGGAACCCTTTTGGGGAAGAGAGATCTAAAAGGGGGGATTGGGCTTCAGGTAAAGGTGTTAAAACTTTTTCTGAAGATATGGAAATCTTATATTTTTCATGCTGTTATTCAAGTTATGATAAAAGATTGAAAAATATAGCAGTTTCTACTGCATCAATACTTAAAAAAGCAGGTGTTAATTTTGGGATACTTGGAAGTAGCGAGAATTGTTGTGGAGAGAGTGTTAGAAAAACTGGAGATGAAGAGCTTTTTAAGAAGCTTGCAAAAGATAATATAAAAAATTTTATTGATAATGGCGTCAAAAAGATAGTTGTTTCCTCCCCTCATTGCTATCATACATTCAAAAATGAATACCCAGAATTTATGGTTAATTTTGAAATAATTCACATTACACAATACCTTTATGAGCTTATTAATTCAGGTAGGCTTAAGATTAAAGGTGAATACAAAAAAAGGGTGACATATCATGACCCGTGTTATCTTGGAAGGCATAATGGGGTGTATGATGAGCCTCGTGAAGTCCTAAAAAAAATACCTTCACTTCAATTTTTTGAGATGTCAGATGCATTTGAAGAGAGTCTCTGCTGCGGTGGAGGGGGTGGAAGGGTCTGGATGGAAACCCTCAAAGATGAAAGGTTCTCCAATTTAAGATTGAAGCAAGCTATTGATGTTGGGGCTGAGCAGTTGGTTACAGCTTGTCCTTACTGTATTACAATGTTTGAGGATAGTAGAGTTGTTTTAAATTATGAAGATGTATTAGAAATTAAAGATATTACAGAGATTGTTGCAGAGGTTATTTAAATATTTAGGCAACTTATCTTTTTGGAGCTATAAAAGTTGGTTGCACTTTTTGAACAGAGCAAATGTTACAAATTTTCTAATAATGGATTGAGTGTAGAGTCAGTTTTTTTACCGCAGGAAATTGCACTTACACTTAATATTAATGGTCAAAGCAGATTTTCAATACTCTGCACACCAAGTAAGTTGGAGTATCTTATAACAGGTTTCCTTTACTCTGAAAAAATTGTATCATCTGTTGCTGATATTGAAAATATTAATATAGATTATCAAAATTTTACAGCTCATATAACTACCAAAACTAATATTGAGATAAAAGATAAGAAAACTATCACCTCAGGTTTTGGAAGTGGATTTATATTTAATTACGATGGAGAGATTGTATCTTCACAACTTACTATATCTCCTGATGAGATTATATCAGTTGTAGAGTTGCTATATTCAAATATGGAGCTTTACAAAATTAGTGGTGGAGTTCATGCTTCTGCTCTTTCAGATGGTAAAAAGATTATCATTATATCTGAGGATATAGGGCGGCATAATAGTATTGATAAGATACATGGTGAATCTCTTTCGATAGGTTTGGATACAAAAGATATGATACTTATTACAACTGGTAGGATATCTTCAGAGATGCTTCTAAAGTCATCGAGAATGAAAATTCCTATTGTTATCTCCAAAAAATCTATAACTGCAAATTCATTTTTACTTGCTGATAGACTTGGAATAACAATTATTGCCAATGTAAAAGGTAACACTTTTAATATTTATACTCACCCTGAAAGGGTTTTGTCCAAAGTTGGTTAAGTCAAAGCAACATTGTAATTTTGTGGAAATAAATAAAAGGAGACAAAAGTGAATTTAGAAACAATAGAGGGTCAATTACTCCTTAGGAGTCTCAAAGAGAAGAATTTTGGAGATGTAATGGTGCTCGGAGGCGGGATTAGTGGTATTCAAGCTGCTCTTGATCTTGCTAATTCAGGGTTTAAAGTTTATCTTGTTGATAAGGGTTTGTCTATTGGTGGACACATGGCTCAACTTGATAAGACTTTCCCTACAAATGAGTGCTCCATCTGAATTCTCTCACCTAAGCTGGTCGAGGTCGGCCGCCATCAAAATATAGAAGTATTGACATATACAGAGCTTTATGATGTTTCAGGTGAACCTGGTAATTTTACTATAAAATTAAAAAGAAAGGCAAGATATATAAGGGAGGATCTCTGCACAGGTTGTTCTACATGTGTTGAATACTGCCCTGTTCTTGTCCCTGATATTTTTAATCAAAACTTAAACGAAAATAAGGCAGTTCATATTTACTTTTCTCAGGCGATACCACTTATTACCTATATAGATCCTGAATATTGCCTTTATTTAAAGGAGAGAAAGTGTGGTATCTGTCAAAATGTATGTAATGCTCTTGCAATAGATTTTACACAGAAAGATCAGATAATAGATATAAATGTGGGAGCAGTAATATTTTCGGGAGGCTTTGAACCTTTTGATCCTACTGTAAGAAAAGAGTATAAATATGGTGTTTTTAAAAATGTTGTTACGAGTATGGATTTTGAAAGGATGCTCAGCTCTACAGGTCCTTATGAAGGGGAGATACTTAGACCATCTGACCGACAACATCCTAAAAAAATAGCATGGATACAGTGTGTGGGCTCACGTCAGATTCTTGAAGGGGCGAATAGTTACTGTTCATCTGTATGCTGCACATACACTCAGAAGCAGCTTATACTTATGAAAGACCACTATCCCGATTCTGAATGCACAGTTTTCCACAACGATATCAGGGCGTATGGGAAAGATTTTGAAAGGTATTATCAAAGAGCAAGATCCCTTGAAAATGTAAGATTTATAAGAAGTTATACTACAATTACAAAGGAAGATAAAGAGAGTCAGAATGTTTTTGTTAGATACACTACATTCGATGAGGGGGTAAAAGAGGAGGAGTTTGATCTTGTTGTTTTATCTGTTGGTTTATCTCCATCGATAGCTAACAAAGATATTATTTCAAAATTTTCTCTTGACCTGAATAAACACGGTTTCTGTAAAATTGACGGGTTTAACAATATAAAAACTGGGAGAAGTGGTTTATTTGCAAGTGGTGCTTTTCAGGGACCACTTGATATTCCTGAATCTGTTTTTACTGCAAGTGGTGCTGTTTCACAATGTGGGGAGTTGCTAAATTATCGTAGAGATAAGTTGACAGTTGACAGGATCTATCCTGCTGAAAAGGATGTAAGATCAGAAGAAGCAAGAGTAGGTGTTTTTGTGTGTCACTGTGGTGCTAACATTGGTCGTGTAGTTAATGTCCCTGAAGTTGTTAGATACGCTTTGACACTACCTAACGTTGTATATGCAGATGAGCAGCTCTTTTCATGTTCTACAAATTCAGCCAAAGATATTACAAATGTTATCAAAGATAAAGGATTGAATCGGCTTATAGTTGCAGCGTGTAGTCCACGAAACCTTGAACCAACATTTCGTGATTCTTTGAGAGAAGCTGGAATAAATCAATATTTTGTTGTTATGGCAAATATAAGAGAGCACTGTTCTTGGGTTCATTCAAAAGAGAAGGAAGCAGCTACAAATAAAGCTAAAGACCTCGTGAGGATGGCACTTGCCAGAGTTAGAAATCTTGAGCCTATAGAAGATATTGAGCTGCCCGTTGATAAAAGAGCACTTGTTCTTGGTGGTGGTATTGCAGGGATGACTGCTGCACTTAGCATCGCAAATCAGGGACACGAGGTTTACCTTGTAGAGAGGGAGAGAGAGCTTGGTGGTATGGCAAGGAGTATTTACTATACTCTTGAAGGTCTTGATGTTCAAAATTATCTAAAGGAGCTCACAGATAAACTTTATAAAAATCAATTAGTTCACATACTTACCAATACAAATATTTTAAGTGCTACAGGTTATGTTGGTAATTTTATTACAAATGTTGAATCAGACGGCAGAATCTTTGAAATAAAACATGGAGCTGCTGTAATTGCTACAGGTTCTAAAGAGTATCAGCCGAAAGAGTATTTTTATGGTGAAAATAACAAAGTTATTACCCAAAATGAACTTGAATATAAAATTATTCATAAAGATGAGATTGTTCAAAGTTCAGAAAGTATTGTAATGATCCAGTGTGTTGGCTGCAGAAATGAGGAGAGGAATTACTGTTCAAGAATATGTTGTTCAAGAGCTGTGAAAAATGCACTGAAGTTGAAAGAGGAGAACCAAAATAGAGATGTTTATATCCTTTTTAGAGATATGAGGATGTATGGTTTTAGAGAGGATTATTATAGAGAAGCTGCTTCAAAGGATGTCAAATTTATAAGATATGAAGCAGATATGCCACCTGAGGTTCAGTTTGCTAAGGAGTCTGGTAAAGATGTTGTGAGAGTTACTGTTGCTGAATATGTTTTGGGGCAGAAGCTTTCAATTGATGCTGACCTTTTGGTTTTGTCAACAGCAGTTATTCCTGATTCACAGAATGTTGAACTTGCAAAAACATTCAAAGTTGCACTATCACCTGATGGATTTTTTCAGGAAGCACATGTAAAGCTCAAACCAGTTGATTTTAGTGCAGATGGTGTATTTCTCTGCGGGACAGCTCACTACCCTAAACATATTCAAGAGTCTATAAATCAAGCTTATGGTGCAGCAGGTAGAGTTTTAACACTTCTCTCACACGACAAAGTCAAAGTATCAGGTTCGGTATGTGAAGTTGATTCCAAAAAATGTATGGGCTGTGGAGCTTGTATAGATGTTTGCAAATATGGAGCAATAGAATTTTTTGAAGATAAAAGAGTAAAAAAGGCAAAGGTTAATCCTGTGCTTTGTAAAGGTGATGGTTTATGCACATCTCAATGTCCTACAAGTGCAATTAGATTAAAACATTTTACAAATGAGCAGATAATTGGAGAGATTGATGCACTTATTGAAGTATTATAAAAAGAAAGGAGTCTCAAAGTAATGGGTGGTATGACTAAATTTAGTCCCAAAATAGTTGCTTTTGTTTGTCATTGGTGAGGTTATGGGGCTGCTGACCTTGCTGGAGTTTCCAGAATTCAATATTCAACAGATATAAGACTTATACGGGTAATGTGCAGTGGAAGGGTTGATCTATCCTTTGTGATCAAAGCATTCCTGAATGGTAATGATGCTGTGTATATAGCTGCGTGCAAGTTGGATGAGTGTAATTATATCACCAGTGGTAATTACCATGCTTTGAAAATGGTTATTTTGTGTAAAAGAATTATGGAGCATATAGGTTTAAACCCTAATAGATTGAAGATAAATTTTATGTCAGCTTCTGAGGGGAATAAATTTGCAGAGACAGTTGACTCTTTTATAAAGGAGATTAAAGATATAGGTCCATTCGGAAAAGGTGAAGGGGTTGACGAAGCTTTACTAAAAGATAAGGTTAAGGAAATTTATAAACTTATTCCATACATAAAAATTGCGATGAGAGAGAAACTTCATGCACCTATCAGTAGAAATCGTGAAGAGTGGGATAAGATTTTTACGATTCAAGATGTTGAGACGCTTTTTAGAGAAGTCCCATCTTACTGGATAGACCCAGAGAAGTGTCAGGCTTGTGGAACATGCTTGAGAAGGTGTCCAGAAGATGCAATTATTGGTGGTAAGAACCTTGTTCATATAATTGACCAGCAAAAATGTATAAAATGTGGGACATGTTTTGAAGCTTGTCCACCCAAATTTGGAGCTGTTACCAAACTTCTCGGAACCACTGTGCCTGCTGTTATTAGTGAAGAAAAGAGAGTGATAAATAGAAAAAGTAAAGATACTAAAGATTAGGGGGTAACTATGAGTAAAGATATAAAGATAAGACTTATGTCAAAGAATGACTACAATGCTGTTTTAAAAATAGATGAGAAGGTTAATAAATCTCTAAGGTCTGAATATTATAAATTGAAGTTTGAGAAGCTTGTTGAATCTAAAGATTATGTTCCTACATCCATGGTTGCTGTTGACGAAGATAAAAATATTGTTGGTTTCATTATGGGTGAGCTTTTTATGGGAGAGTATGGAATATCTGATGATAGAGCAGTCATTGATACAATAGGTGTTGATCCAGATTTCCAAAATATGGGGATAGGTAAAAAGCTTATTGATGAATTTATAGAACATCTAAGAATGCTTGGAGTTCAAAAGGTCAATACACTTGTTAGATGGAATGATCCTGAGCTTATTCCATTTTTCAGTGCAAACAATTTCATTCCGTCCAAAATAATAAATTTGGTAAGAGAGATATAAGGGATAGG
>DYJV01000156.1 GCA_020722945.1 Candidatus Methylomirabilis sp.
ATTTATAGCTTTTTTGCTCATTGTATTGCCTTGTATATTATTGTAGATACATTATATAATACAATGCACTACGAATTGTCAAGTTTTTGGAATACGAAAAGGTGTTCGTGCATTATGAGCAAAAAGTTTGCCTCTTTGCTTTTATTTACCCAAAAACCTGTCGCTTTGCAATTATGCTGTTGCTTTATAATATCTTCTTTTAAAGTAAAGCCGACTTTTAAAAATCTTTGCATTACCATAAATGCGAGCGGCTGATACATTTTATTTCTTCGTGTATCACCTATAAGAATGGCACAAAATTTATTTGGCTTTAATACTCTATATAATTCACTTGCTACCTTTTCCATTTCATCACAAAATTTTTCCAAGTCATGAATATTTGATAAATCTTGCGATATTTGCTTCTCACTATAATTTATAATATCGGCGTAGGGCGGATGGTTGAGTACAAAATCTATACTTTCGTCTGCGAGCATTGCAAGCTCTCTGGCGTCATTGAGTTTCAATTCTATCCGTGGATCAAATCCGCTCTCAAATTCGAGGGCTTTTTTAGTAATTTCTATCGCATTTGGATTTATATCGAGTGCTAAAAGATTTCTATTTAGTAGCTTACACTCTATGGCTGTTGTTCCACCACCTATCATAGGATCCAATAAATAATCACCCTCATTTGAATATCTTAAAATAAGATTTCTTACCACTTCCGGAGCCCAATTGCCTCTATATTTGCTATTATGTGTCGCCCAATTCCCACGACGAGCAAAACTCCAAACAGTAGTACACTCTTGCTCAAAGTATTCGGGTTGGAGGTTTTTTATTTTAGGCATGATTCTAAATACGCTGTTTTTATAAGTAAGCTCGGGTAATCAAATTCAAATGAGTAGTCAAATAAGTCAGGATGTTTAGGATCTATTTTTTTATCTATCTCTTCAAATTCTTCGTCTGATTCACACCAAACAAGAGAATAGTCCTCTAATGTTTCAAATTCGCAAGTTCTACCTTTTCGCTCATAAATCCATTCCCAGTGTTTACTGCACCAAATCATATAATTGTCTATGACAAAGTCACTAACTAACTCGCTATCTTCTGCTATGTATAACTTTTTATAGCTCTCTATTTTCATGCAAAACTACCTCTATTTCAAGCCCTAAATATCTTAAAATCTTATGCAGAGTTTTATTGTTTAGATTGCTTGTTCGTATTGACTGATAAAAGACAACTTTATCAATCTCTAAAACCTTATAGATATCAACAGGCTTTAAATTCCTCTTTTTTAAAATCTCTTTTAACTGTTTTTCAATCACAATTTTAACCCTTATAAACTTAAAAGTTAGTTAATTAACTTACTATTTCTTTTAAAATTCCACTTTTTAGCATTGATAAATTTATCACATAATCATTATGATTGAATGTTTCCTCTAGGGGTCTTAGTGCTGTT
>DYJV01000075.1 GCA_020722945.1 Candidatus Methylomirabilis sp.
CTTTGGCATCAAGATTTTTGATATTGTCTTCAATGGTATCAATCATTGTGTTAAAAGATTTTGATAAATCTCCAATTTCATCATTATTATTTTCAAATGGAGTTCTATTGGAGTAATCACCTTGTGCCACTCTTTTTGCAAGTTCAGAGAGTTTTGAGATTGGTAAAAGTAAATTTCTCATAGCAATATAAATCACTATCAACGTAATTATCAAAATAATAATTGAAATTTTTAAGATAAAGTATTTGATTTGATTTGCAGAATCTTCAAACTCATCTACATAAGCCGAAGAGCAAACATACCAATCAAGCTTTTCAAATTGTGGAATATGCTCAATCCATGAAACTTTATTGTAAATATAATGCCCTTTATCTTCAGGTTTATCCCATTTATAAAATAACTCTTTATCACCTTTTGAAGCATTCACTAAATCATCAAAAATAAAATTCCCTGTACTTGGATTTTTTAGGTTGGTAAAAATTTTCCCTCTGATATTATCATTTGGATGAAAAAGTATCTTGCCATTACTATTAAATATATAGATATATCCAGATTTCCCAATTTTTACCTCTTTGAGGATTGTTTCAATCTGATTCATCAGCTCATTTTTTCTCCTCTTCACACCCTTGTCAATATCATCTATATACACACCTGTGCCTATGATGATGCCCCACTCTGGAAAATCTCTTGAAAAGGTGAGTTTTTCATACGGAGTTGGATCATCATTATTTTTTTTCCACCAATAACTATGATATCCACTCCCATTTTTTCTGGCAATATCAACCATAGGAGGGACAATCAAAACTCCATTGATATCTTTGACCAGTCGCATATCTTTGCCCTTTAGATACGGATGTACAACTAAGACACTATCATAATTAGCAGCATAAAAATAGTTATCCCCTTCATATCTCAGTGTTGAAATCATCTCAAGAGTTTCATCTTTTAGTCTATCTCTTAAGGTGTTAACATATTCTCCAGTCCCTATAATCCAACCAAAAGGTTCAAAAATAAAAAGAGAAGTAATTTTATCTTCAATTTTTCCAGTTTTAGGATTCTCCCATTTATATTTTACAATTCCATCTCTATTATCTTTTGTTGCGTTGACAAACTCTTGTAAAAGCATAAAATACTTTTTATCGATATTTTTTAGATCTTTTTCATCTTTACCCTCTAGTTGCGGAGCAATCGGGTGGACTAAACACTTTGTCCCTTCGTAGATAAAAAAATATCCTAAACCGTTGTTATACCTATAAGATCTGACATAGCTCTTTATCAACTCCTGAAGCTCTTTCTTGGTATATCTATTTTTATTTTGTTCATAAAAACCAAGTAACTGAGATCTGAGTTCATCCACTTTAACCTTCAATACTATACCTATATTTTCTTGCTTTGATTGCTCGTATTTTCCCATAATCAGAGACCATACAGCATCTGTCAGATTTTTTATTTCATCTTTGTGGCGTTGTCTGGAGGTTTTGATAAAATCATCCATTTCGTTATTAATATTTTTTACAAGGACAACTATTTTGTTAAGAACCTCTTTTGCATTTTTCTCCTCAAGGGTTATTGTCTTTTTTTTTATTTCTGGAATTGTAAAAATCAAAATCACAAAAGTATAAATAAGGATGACACTCGTCATTATTAACATAGCTTTGATAAAAATCTTGCTTTTTAGCATGCCTCTTCCCTTTTTCTTTAATTTATATCTGACTTGTGTACAATTAGCTCGTTCATTTCCAGATAAATACACCTCTGTATAAGCTTGACACAGGCCTTGCAGTTATCCTTTAGAAATAATTCAAAAGCAGACTATACAACTCAAAAGTTCCTTCCGTAAAGATAATCACTGCAACCGCAATCATTAGAAGCTGCTGTCCACCCCCACTGTTCATATCAGGGGTAAGAGAGCCTGTAAAAACGTATAACAAGTCTGTAGAATAAGTCATTTTACAAATAGGTTTCTCCTCCCCTGGGCTCTTTTTACGAAAACCCATAATGAGCATGCTCCATTTCCGATTGTCTTACTCCCTGTATCTAACATTTGAGCGATAATTCTCATGGCAACACTTCTCTATCTTACTGCTCCAAACTATACCTTGCAAAAGGCATACAAAACAATACTCAAAATGATAGCAGGAGTATGCAGGTGCATAGCACCCCAGTATGTCAGAATAGTTAACAAGATAAATGGAAAAGATATAGTAGCGGAAAGATGATTGGCTGGAGGTTCTCGTAAATGGTTTGCAAGGTGAGGGCAGTGAGGGCATTACCGTGCCCACAAGTGGGTTGTTAACGTGCTTCTTACTCTTATGCTCGTAGTATTCAATAGGGTGGTTGGTGTCTCTATTCTTTAGTGCCATCAAATCCTTCCTTTGAGCCATATTGAAAGCTGGTTTGAGGGGCCAACTCTACTTTTAAAACTACTTAGGTTATCATTTTTTCAAATCTGTAAAAATATTACCAAAAGATTTAAACTTTTACCCTGTTTTATCTGCTTTTACAAATTATTTTAGGCTAAACCTTATCTCTTTCACTTGTCAATATCCATTTTTCATCTATCAGATTGACATAAAATTTGAAACATTCTCAAACTACTTAAAATTCTAAACCTACCTGTGCAGATATACCTTGTTGATACGGATGCTTTATCTCTTTCATCTCTGTAACAAGATCAGATAATTCAATTAGCTCAGGAAATTTGTTAGCATCTCTACCTGTAAGTATAACATGGACATTTTGAGGTTTATCTTTGAGCATTGTTAAGACATCTTCAATCTTAATCAGGTTGTATGATAAAGCATAATTTATCTCATCAAAAATTACAATAGCATACTCTCCACTCATCAAGGCTTCCTTACCCTTTTTTAAGGTTTCACCTGCAAGTCTTATATCTTCAGGGTCAGGCTCTTTTGACCCAAGATTAACAAAACCTTTACCCATAGGGAGTAGAGTAAAATTTTCAAATTTTTTGGCAGCTTCAAGCTCACCATATTTCCAAGAACCTTTTATAAACTGAACCATACAAACTTTCAGATTATGCCCCAGTGCCCTAAATGCAACACCAAGAGCAGCAGTAGTTTTACCTTTACCATTGCCTGTATGTATTATTATGAGTCCCTTTTTCATGATTAATCCCCTACCCCACACTCTTGATTAGATAGATAACATTGAGGATCTTCCATCCAAGGATCATTAAAAACCCTTAAAGCCCTTACCCTAAAAGAACCTCCACAAGCATCCAACCATTTACATTTGGAGCATTTTCCCTTTAAAAGGGGCTTTCTATTCTTGAGCCCTGCCATAATTGGGTCAGAAGTATCCATCCATATATCACCAAAACTTCTATCTTTTATGTTGCCAAGAGTATAATCCATCCAAAATTGGTCAGGGTGAACATTACCAAAAAAATCTATCTCACCAATGCCTACACCTGTAGAGTAAAGACCTCCACCATTCCATTTGAGAAGCTTTATTACCTCATCAGCTCTACTCGAATTATTTTGAAGTAATTTCATATAGAGATAAATGCCATCGACATGGTTGTCAACTGTAAGTATCTCCTTATCAAGACCTCTATCAGAAAAATCTTTACTTCTTTTAAGAATAATATCCATAGCTTTTCTTGATTCTTCATGGGTAAGGTCATCTTTTTGGATATCTATCCCCCTACCTGAATAAACAAGATGGTAAAAACATGCTCTATTTATAGATTCAGCTTCAATAAAATCAAATATCTTTTCAAGGTCCTGATAATTTTTTTTGGTGAGTGTCAATCTCAAACCAACTCTCTGCCCTACCTCAACACAATTTCTAAAACCATCCATAGCCTTTTTGAAAGCACCCTTGACGCCTCTGAATTTGTCGTTGGTCTCATCAATTCCATCAAGACTTATACCTACATAGGTAAAGCCTGTATCTTTAAGCTTTTTAGCTTTTTCAGGAGTGATCAATGTCCCATTTGTAGATAGTGTAGGTTTTACACCATTATCCATCGCAAATGAAGCAAGTTCAAATAGATCCTTTCTGATAAGTGGCTCCCCACCAGAGAATAAGATAGCAGGAACTTTAAAATCACCAAGATCCTTTATCATTTTTTTAGCCTCGTCAGTTGTCAGCTCACCACTATAATCTATATTATCAGAATCTGTGTAGCAGTGAATACATTTGAGATTACATTTTCTGGTAGAGTTCCAAACAACTATGGGACGTCTATCGGAAGCAGATTTGGGGATATTGCTATCTTCAACCCCTCTACAATGAAAAATCTTGCTATGCTTCTCACCATATCTAATATCATCACTCTGGGTATTATCACCACAGTAAAGTTTTGTAATATTTATCATTTAATCCTCCATCTATTTAACTAAAAGAGATTTGAAACTTAATTATCTAAAATTTTACTTAAACATTGTATCATTGAGTCTTGTATCCATCCATGGAAATTTTATAGGGTAATCACCATTAAAACATGCATAGCAGTAGTCACTATGGTCAGAAGATAAAGCTTTCTTGAGACTCTCCAATGATAGATATGCAAGTGAATCAGCAGTTATATAACGTTTTATCTCCTCAATAGTATGGGAAGATGCTATCAGCTCACTCCTTGTGGGAGTATCTATACCGTAAAAACATGGATAGTTGGTAGTGGGTGAGCTGATCCTCATATGAACTTCTTTTGCTCCTGCCTCTTTTACCATCTTTACTATTTTACGCGAAGTTGTCCCCCTGACAATTGAATCATCAACAAGAACAACCCTTTTCCCCTCTAAAACCTCTTTTATCGCATTTAATTTAAGTTTGACCCCAAAATGCCTTATGCTCTGCTTTGGCTCAATAAATGTCCTACCTACATAATGATTCCGTATAAGAGCAGTCTCATAAGGGATACCTGAAAATTCTGAATAACCTATAGATGCGGCAACACCTGAATCTGGAACAGGGACAACAATGTCAGCTTCAACAGGCTCCTCTTGAGCGAGTAGATGTCCAAGACGTTTCCTAAAAGAGTAAACGGTTTTATTGAACAAGATACTGTCAGGTCTTGCAAAGTAGATATGCTCAAAAACACAAAAACTGTTCTTCCTATTTATAGAGGGGATAGTATCATAACTAATCCCATTGCGGTCGAGTATTACAATCTCTGCAGGTTTTACCTCCCTTACATATTTGGCTCCTATAAGGTCAAACGCACATGTTTCTGATGCAAGGACATAACTATCATTTAATATCCCAATGTTTAGAGGTCTAAACCCAAAAGGGTCCCTCGCACCTATAATTTTATTCTCTGTCATAATTAGGATGCTAAATGCTCCTTCAACTAAAAAGAGAGCTTCCTTAATTCTTGCAACTATGTCAGAATGTTGAGATTTAGCAATAAGATGAACTATCACTTCAGAATCCATAGTTGTCTGAAATATGCTCCCCTCCTCTTCAAGCCTATTCTTGAGCATCTCATAGTTAACAAGATTACCATTGTGTGCTATAGCAAGCTTACCTCTAAAATAGTTAACTAAAAATGGCTGAGCATTTAAGAGATGGCTATCCCCGGTAGTCGAATATCTTACATGCCCAATAGCCATATTCCCTAAAAGTTTAGAGATTCTCTCCTCGGTAAATATATCTATTACCTGACCCATCGCAACATGTGAGTAAAATTTATCATTTTCAGCAGATACAATCCCTGCACTCTCCTGACCTCTATGTTGGAGTGCATGCAACCCAAGGTAAGTAAGATTGGCAGATTCATTGTTGTTGTATATCCCAAAAACACCACATTTATCTCTAAAATATTCTCTTTTCATTTCACCTCGATAACAATTTTTACTTTAAACTTCAACCATTACTTTAAAAATATATTAATTAAACTCTTTAATCTTTTATCTTATTGGAAAATCTATCTCTATGAAGCTTCCCATCCTCAATAGATATACTTTTAATAAAGTCAAATTCTACTTTACCTCTCTTTACATTTAAATTATCGTTGAAGTAAACTTTTAAAGGTATATCTTTCCCATCAATATCAACAATCTCAAATCTTCTATCAAGAGCAACTCTATCTTTTCTCACTACTCTGAAACCAGCAGTAGTTGTAAAATTAAAAATAAATTTTAAGATATCAGCCTCTAAACTCTCTACAAGTATTTTAAATATATACCCGGGTCTATTTTTCTTTGTGATGGATGGGATACATTGGATATCAACAACATCAAACTTCTTCGACTCTTCAATGAAAAAACCTATCTCTTCACCAGTCATATCATCAATATTAAACTCAATCTCTAAAATATCAGAATTTATAATGCTTTCTGAAATATTTGAAGGTTTTTCACCCGATATAAAGAGTCTTAAAAAATTTGCTCTACTATGTAATGTTTTACTCCCAAAACCGTAACCTATCTTATCTATTTTAAAAGAGTTTTCAAGCGTGCTCTTTGCAGCAAACCCCTTTAATATCGCAGCACCGGTAGGAGTTGTAAACTCAAAATTCTCATTTAAAAATTTCAGATTGTAATCTTTTAGTAAAATGGTGGTTGCAGGAGCAGGATTAGGCATAACTCCATGGCAAGACATTATCTCTCCCGTCCCTACGACAATATCAGAAACATATATATTATTGATACAAAAATAATCAACAGCAAAAGCAGCACCAACTATATCAATAATAGTGTCCACTCCCCCTATTTCATGAAAATGGACATCATCCTTATCAATATTGTGAACTATCCCTTCAGCTTCTGCTAATAAATTAAATGTTGATAGGGAGAGAATTTTTATCTTGTCGTTTAATTGTGAGTTTGAAATAGAATTTTTGATATATCTGAAATCTCTATCTTTTGAATGGTTCTCTGATATCTTTAATCTTTTACCACTTATCCCTTTTGAAAGAAAATTTTCAAATGAGATAGAAAATTCATCATGGTCTAATACATTGTTGAGGGTATTAACAAGAGCGTCAAGCGGAAGTCCTGCATCCAAAAAAGCTGCAAGTATCATATCCCCACTTACCCCACTGAAAGATTGAATGTATAAATCAGGCATTATAAATATTTTCTTGTTAACTCTTTTAATTGTTCACGCTCATTAATGAAACGCTCCTTCATACCCATAAGCCAATCTCTATGTTTAAGGGTAGCCTCTCTTGAACCGTAAAATATATCACCATTTTCAATATGAATATTGAACTCCCCATTTTCAAAAACTATTTTACCCTTGTTTTTACAGACAAGACATCTGACACTATTATATTCAAGAAATTCAAAATATTTACTTCCACAGATATTACAGTGGTTAGTGAAGAGTTTATTTTCATCTACTTTATTCAAAAATAATTTTTGGGCAAGTGATTTTATAGTATCTCTATTATCTTGAGAAAGAAGTATCTCACCCGGCAAAGCTCCATACAAAATAGCACTGCCGACTACATCCAAATTGAGTGCCCTTGCAGTAACTCTCAAAGCAAGATCAACATAACCTTCTCCACCATTTTTAACACCAGCAGTAGTAATAAGAATTGAAGGTTTATTGTAAATATCTTCAAAGTAACCATAAAAGGTAAGGAACCTATCTATCATCAGCTTAAAACTGCTGTTGGGTCCCAAAAAATAACTTGGAACAGCAAATATCAAAGCATCTGCTTGCTTAATTTTATCTATTAAAATAGAAAAGTCATCTTGAATTTTACAATTCCCATGATTAAAAAGACAGCTATAGCAAGCTACACAAGGCTTGATATTATATTTTGAAACATTGACAAAATCAAGTTCAAACTCTTCTCTGATATTGTTTGCTATCTCTTTTATGGCAATTTCACAATTACCAAGTTTACGTGGAGAAAAAGAAAATCCAGCTACTTTTTTCATAGTGCCCTCTTGATAAAAAAATAGAATAGGAAAAAATTAATAGTATATTTTAAAATTAATTGCAAGAAGTTTTATTTTGAGTTATGAATTTAAAGCATGATTGTATATAATGATTCATTCATCCAAAATATCCTTAATATTCTCAAAACTATCAATTCAACAATTGATTTTGATACTCTTTTCAATAAAATAGTTAATTCAATAAGAGATTTTCTTAATGTTGAAAGGTGTTCATTATTTATAGTTGACACCCAAAATATGACATTGTGGAGTAAAGTAGCTCAAGATCTCGAAATAAAACAGATAATCCTTCCGATAGGAGAAGGCTTGGTAGGAAGCTGTTACATCGAAAAAGAGATAATCATTGTCAATGACCCTTATAATGACAAAAGATTTTGCACAGATGTTGACAAACAGACACAATTTATTACCAAATCTTTACTATGCTACCCTCTGAAAAACCTTGAAGGTGAGGTAATTGGAGTTTTAGAATTAATTAACAAGATAGATGGTTCATTTTCCCAAAAAGACACAGAGCTCCTCGATATCCTCTCCCAACATCTCAACATTGCACTTAACAACTCTATATATTTCAAAGAGTCTCTTGAAAAGAGGAAGATGGACACAGAGCTCTCAATAGCCAAAAATATACAGGAGAAGTTCTTACCACACTCTGTTCCACATATAGATAATCTTGAGATTGTTTGCAAAAATATTCAGTGCAATTTTGTAGGGGGAGATTATTACGACCTATTCAAAATCGATCAGGATAACACCCTTATTCTTATAGCAGATGTTAGCGGACATGGGATATCCTCAGCTCTTATAATGACAAATTTCCATGCAGCAATCAGAATGCAAAATTATAAAAACAATTCACTTAAACAAATTATCAGCCATCTTAATGATTTTATTTATGATACAGTAGAAAATGAAAAGTATATTACATGCTTCATAGGAATTTATAATTCAAAATTGTGTGAGATAAACTTTGTAAATGCCGGACATTTACCACCACTGATACTCCGAGGTAACGATGTTATAACCTTAGAAACGACAGGTATCCCAATTGGTCTTTTCCCAGATTACAAAGATTTTGAGGAGGAGAAATTTACTTTTAACAGGGGTGATCTTTTTATCTTATACACAGATGGCATTACAGAAGCAGCAAATGGGAGTGATATGTTTGGAATTGAAAGATTGATAGCCACAATAAAAAAACATGGGAAATCAGATATCCAAACAATATCAGATTCTATCATAAATGAAGTAAAAATTTTTACAGAAACACAAGAGGATGACATCACCTTAATTGTAAGTCATATAAACTAACTATTAATCACCAAACAATAAACTAAAATCATCTTTTAAAATTTGCTCCCTATTAATAATTTTTATCCTATTTCCTAATGCCCTCTCGATATAATTCTCGTTGATATCTTCATCAAGAGTAAAGATGTAAGCTTTTGCAGACAAACCAAAATCATTCTTCAAAGAGGAGAGTTTATAAATTGTATCAGGAAGAAAATTCCTATTATTTACTGAATCGTAATTGGAAGTCTTG
>DYJV01000157.1 GCA_020722945.1 Candidatus Methylomirabilis sp.
TTTTTTAAAGATAACCTCACCAAAAGTTGAGGGGACTAAACAGTGCTAGAACATTTGCACTTTATGGGGATATTCAAGATAAAACATATTTTGAAAATTCACTTCTTCCCTTTGGCTGGCTTCTTTGTGAATTAATAGAATAAACTCAAGGCAAAACAATGAACTATAATCCGGACTTTTTAAACTATGCTCCCATTTTCACCCAAAATGAATTAGAGCTTTTAGAAAATATCAATGCAACTCTATCGATAGAAGTTTTCTTAAAAAACAAAAATCTAGTAGAAAAATTTGGTTTTGATTTTGTATATACCAGCGCAAAAATAGAAGGCAATACTTACTCAAAAGCAGATGCCATTACACTTCTTGAATACGGCAAAACAAGTGGGGGCAAAAGTTACAGTGATGCCAAAATGCTCATCAACTTAAACAAAGCATTTAAATATATTCTAAACGATGATTGTCGCATCAATAAGCACAAAATACGAACTATTCATCAAATTTTGGCAGATGACTTGGTAGAGGAGCAAGAGTTAGGGGCGGTACGAAAAAAGGGGGCACTTATCAAAGGGAGCGATTATATTCCTCTTAGTGACAGCATTACGTTAGAAAGTGAACTTGATAGGATGCTTGACATCTACAAAACTATCCAAAATCCTTATGACAAAGCTCTTTATCTTCATAATAACTTAGCTTATTTGCAATATTTTGCAGATGTCAATAAACGAACGGCAAGAACGATGCTCAATCTCTCTCTCAAATGCGATAACAAAATGCTTCTAATCCCGCAAGAGGAGCAAATATCTATCTATATTGAGGGAATTTTGGAGTATTACGAAAACGGCTCAAGCACAAAATTAAAAGAGTTTTTTATAGGTTGCTATAAAAAAATGGATATTTTAATCAAGGAAATACAATAAAACAGAAATTTTAGAGTGTATCAAAATTAAATTGTTCAATAATTATTCAATGGGAGTGTTTAATGCCAAAACTTCACCTTCTCTTTAACCATAACCTTACCGACAAACAGAGAAAGGATGCTACAAAATCTTTTCATATAGATGAATTCGTAAGCTTGCCGGACGATTTACAACAACTTTGGATCAATATTCCGGCCGATTTAAAGAGTTTAAACGGCTATTTAAACCCAATTGAAACCTATTTGAAAGATAGTGTAAAAAGCGGGGATTATGTGCTAATTCAAGGGGATTTTGGAGCTACATGCAAAATGGTAGGTTTTGCTAAACAATTAGGAGCCATCCCTGTGTATGCAACAACCAAAAGAGATGTTATAGAAGTGAAAGAGGGAAATGCTGTTATCAAAAAATCAGTCTTTCAACACAAAATGTTTAGGCGTTATGAATAAACTAATTGATTCTTTCAAAAAAACCTTTAGCAATATAATGTCCCTGTAAAAAAAGAATGAAAA
>DYJV01000158.1 GCA_020722945.1 Candidatus Methylomirabilis sp.
GTACTGAACGTGGTGAAGTATCTAAAGAACCGCAAGCGAAAACGCTTGCGGTAGATGAGGTATCTTTTTCATTTTTTCATTTTTTAGTATCATCAGAATTTGTGGGAGAACTTTTTGGAATAGAAATAGTTTTACTATCTGATGATTTATTTTCTGAAGAAATTGGGGTTTTACCAGAAGATGCTCGAGTTTTTTGATAATATTTTACATTATAATATATATTTGCTTTTTCATCTCCAACATAAACAGGTGGCGTAGGAGGTGCAGAATTTATTTGTTTTTGTAGTATAACCAATTGATCCCATGTAGGAGGATTTTGTAATAAATCTTGCAAACGGTTTTGCAATGAAATAATCTCTGATTTTTCTCCACTATTTAGATTATTTAAGGATATAGTAGGAATGGTCAGATAATGTTCAAAGGTTTCTGAAATGATTTTTACTATTGATTTTGCATCTTCAGATGTAACCTTTACATTCCAGAATTCAGGATTTAATTTTAAATACATTCCTATTCGGACATGTATATCATCTTGTGTATTTTGTTGTGAAAAAGTATTCCCAGAAAAAATACAAACCAAAGCAAATAATACAAGTTTCTGTTTCATTTTATTTTATTTTTTAATTTATCGTTTTATTTCAGTTACATTTAAGCCATGTCCATAATAAGTTAATCCTCCTGATGGATAATATACCCATATTTCATAAGTATGTGTTCCAGCAGGAGGTTCATCCATCCATTGAAGATGAATAGTCATATCTTCATTTACATATGATACTTGTGAAATTTCAGAAATATTTACTCCGTCTCTTCGTAAATCAAAAATAACATAAGAAGTACTTCCTGTTTTATAATAATCCATTTCTCCATGTATCATCACTATACTACTATCTATTCCGGTTCCATGAGTAGTAATTGTAACAGAACGCATTAACCAGGAAGAACCGTAAATACTAGTAGATTCTCCATAAGCTGCTTCCTGATTATAGAAATCGCCAACAAGTGCAAGAGAGTAGTCTCCAGCAGTACCGGAACCGGGATAAGTTTCAATTTTTGTTGCTAGTTGTGCTCTGATTGAACCAGAATAATTTGCACCTAAAACGCCGGTACTGAGCATATAATCATTATAATTAAATCCTGCTACTCCGGCTGTGTACTGATTTCCCCAATAGGAGTATCCTTTTACTGCTGCATCAATACCGCTATTTCCCCAAGAGGTTCCACCATTGGTTGAACCAGAAGTCCCTGCACGATAACCATATATTGATGCTTTATTAGCACCATAAATTGTACTTGTTCTGTTTACATAGAAAAGTGAGTTAACATCGGTAGTATTGGGCATACCTACAACAGAGCCGTTATCAATAATTTGGCTACATACACCATTAGTACCATCTGATTTTACCATATAATTAGCCGTAC
>DYJV01000076.1 GCA_020722945.1 Candidatus Methylomirabilis sp.
AGCTTATTTTTTCAGGTAAGATGTCGATGGAAGAGATTTCAGAATTAACAGGTTTACCTATGGAAGAATTAAAAAAGATATATTAGAGCTATAAATGGAAATGAGTATTTTGCATTTACCTGTTTCACTATCTTATTTTTTTACTTGTAATGCTGAACTTTTCTAATTAATTATATTAATTATAAATTTTAACCTTTAAATTATTTTTTTATTTTTAAAATTACATATAGAAAGGGGATATCATGTCTAATTATTCGGTTGACAAAATAAGAAACATTGTTGTCGCATCACACGGTGGTGCTGGCAAAACTTCTCTTTGCGAGGCGATGCTGTTTAATGGAAAAGTTACTGACAAACTTGGGAGTGTTGATTCAAATAGTTCTGTGTTAGACTATGAAGTCGAGGAGATGAAGAGGAAAATTACCATATCATCATCTATAGCTTATTTAGACTGGAATAAGACATTGATTAACTTAGCTGATACCCCAGGCTATGCAAATTTTCTTGAAGATACCAAAATATGTATGAAAGCTTTTGGTGGTGCACTTATAATTGTTTCTGCTGTATCAGGTGTAAAAGTCCAGACAGAACAAGTATGGAAATTTGCAGATGATTACCAAATGCCAAAAGTAATTTTTGTGAACAAAATGGATAGAGAGAGAGCAAGTTTTGAGAGAGCTTTAGGGGATATAGAGAAGATCTTTAAAGTAAAACCTCTACCTTTACAAGTTCCAATCGGTAGTGAACTAACTTTTAAAGGGGTTGTTGACCTAATAGAGGAGAAAGCGTATATTTACGAAAATGATGCAAGTGGAAAATATAAAAAAACAGATATCCCTGATGACCTGAAAGAGATATTCCCTCAGCTAAGAGAGAAGATGATAGAAAATATTGTTGAGGCAGATGATGCAATAATGGAGAAGTATTTGGCAGGTGAAGATATTACCACCGACGAACTTTTCAAAGCTCTCAAAGAGGGGACACTCACAGGAAAATTTGTTCCTGTTCTTTGTGGTTCTGCAATAAAAAACATTGCTATTAATAAAGTCCTCGATTTAATACTTGACATTATGCCTAATCCACTTGAGAAAGCAAATCTTGAAGCATTTGACCCCAAAAAGGGTGAAAAAATATTTTTAAAACCTGAAATAGAGAAACCTTTTTCAGGAATAGTGTTTAAAACAATATCTGACCCTTACACCGGTAAAATTACTATATTCAGAGTATTCTCTGGCAATGTTAACTCTGATGCCACCATCCTTAACTCTACCAAAAGCAGCAAAGAGAAGCTTGGACAGCTATACAAACTGATAGGAAAGAAGCTCATCCCTATTACCTCTGCAAATACAGGGGAAATTGTTGCGGTTACAAAACTTAAAGATACATTGACTGGTGATATTTTATGTGATCCTAATCATCCTGTGATATTAGAGTGGGTTAAACCATCAGAACCTGTAATATCTTTTTCAATTATCCCAAAAACAAAGGGTGATGAGGAGAAAGTTTCTCTTGCTCTCCAAAAATTATCTGAAGAGGATCCATCTTTACAGATTGGACGAGATTCACAAACCAAAGAGCTCCTTCTCTCAGGAATGGGGCAAGTTCATATTGAAGTTATTGTTGAAAAACTGAAAAGAAAATTTGGAGTTGATGTAGAGCTAAAAACTCCTAAAGTCCCATACCGAGAAACAATCTCTAAAAAAGTTAAAGTTCAAGGTAAATACAAAAAACAGTCTGGAGGTCGTGGTCAATATGGGGATGTATGGATAGAGATAGAACCTTTAGAAAGAGGTAAAGGTTTTGAGTTTGTGGATAAAATAGTTGGTGGGGTTGTTCCAAAGCAGTATATCCCAGCAGTTGAAAAGGGGATACAGGAAGCTATGGTTGATGGGGTTATAGCAGGATATCCCGTTGTAGACTTGAGAGTGACACTTTTTGATGGTTCCCACCATTCAGTAGATTCATCAGAGATGGCTTTTAAAATTGCTGGTTCTATGGCTTTCAAAAAAGCAGCAAAAGATGCTGGAATGGTTATCCTTGAACCTATTATGGATATTGAAATTACAGTTCCTGATGATGTTATGGGTGATATAATAGGAGATCTAAATAGCAGAAGGGGCAAAGTAGTTGGTGTTGATCCACTTGTTAACAGTAATCAGCTAATAAAAGCACAAGTTCCTATGTCTGAAATTCTTGAGTATGCTCCAGATCTTCGTTCAATAACAGGGGGTAGAGGTATGTTTACAACAAGATTTTCACATTACGAAAAAGTTCCATCATTCTTGACCGATAAAATAATTGCTAATGCTCAGCCAATAGAAGAGTAACTTTATGAACAAAGGATTAGATATATTTCTCAGAGTTTTAATTGTGGCATCTATATTTGGTGGAATAGGTTACTATTACTATACTAAATTTACTCTTCCATCTCAGCCTATCCTTAAATCTGACATAATCAAACTCCCAAATAAAGATGAATTACCAATTAAAGATAATAATTCCAATATATTAGATAACAAATCTGACAACAACTCTAAAATTAATCTTACTAATAGTAATATCAATACCATAGAAGCTACCAAATATTATAGAGTAACTGTCAATGATTTGTTTGACAATACAGTGGCAGAGAAAGTATCTCTTTACTTAAAGAAAATAAATTTACAATATCAATCAGCAAAGGATAAAAAGGAGATTTTATTTAAAAGAGTGTTAGTTGGTCCATTTAAAACAAATAAAGAGTGTATCAATGCTGAAAATAAACTAAAATCATTAAAAATGGATACCATGAAACTCACCTTAAAAAATGGCTGCTTTGTTAATGTTGGTAGTTTTGTTACAGAAACAAAAGTAAAACATCTTACTTCAGAACTAAATAAAAACAGTATTCACAATATCACTTTAATGGAGATCAAAGTTCCTAAGGATGTTTTCACTTTTAAAATAGACAATCTCTCCACCGATAAACTTAAAGATTTAGAGAAATTTTTTAAAGAGAATCTCATTAATTACAAATTAAATGAATGAATACTCTAACAGACAAAATAGTAAGAAATTGGGAAACTCTTTCAGAACTTCTGAAAGTTGAAAGAGATAAAGGTAAAAAAGTAGCTTTTACCAATGGCTGTTTTGATATAATACATGCTGGGCATGTTTCTTATCTGAAAAAGATAAAAGATTTTTCTGATATCCTCGTAGTTGGCGTAAATAGTGACAGCAGTATAAAAAATATCAAAGGTGACTCAAGACCTATAATTCTTGAAGAGGACCGCATCCAGATATTAGCTGCATTTTATTTTGTCGATTATGTTACGATATTTAATGAAGGGACACCACTTAATCTTATAAAAAAGATATTACCAGATATACTTGTAAAGGGTGGAGATTGGAATATAGACAATATAGTGGGTAAAGATATTGTTGAAAATAGTGGTGGAATAGTCAAAACAGTAAATTATATCAATGGACTTTCAACAACAGGGATAATAGAAAAAATAATTAAAAATTATAAAAAAGGAGATTAGATTTTGAAAAATATCAAAGTAGGAGTCGTAACATTAATTTTTATCTTATTCTCTATTAATCTTTTTGCTAATTCACCATGGGACAACCTTGCACATCAGTTGAATAACTTTTTTTCATACGGAAATATTGAAAGTTATCTTATCCAAAATACATCTGATGGTGTGATATCTTTTCAAATATCATCTACTCAACCTACACTATTTCCTAACAACGAACTTATTATAAAGAAAGGTGGCTCTAACCCTTTGGCAACTGAGACTCTCGGTTTTGCAAAATTTTTAGGTTTTTTTAATCAGGCAGGGTCAGCCAAATCTATCTCAATTATCAACAATATATCTCCTGGTGATATCCTTATCAAGCCTTACACCAGAAAAGTTGTCTTATACACTAATGTTAAAGATAAATACTCATTCAAACCTTATGCAGATTTACAACAGTGTCTTACTTTTAACAACTTCATTATATTTGAGGTTAACAAACCAGAAGAGGTCAATCTACTCAACCCATCTGAATACAATATATTAGTGAGGCTTGAAGTTTCAAACGGATTGCTTATAGGGAAAATACAATCTTTATACGACAGCACGATACTTTTTAATCAATCTTATCAATTCCCTTTTCAGGTAGCTACCTCTTACCCTGTTGATACTCCTATTGCAATTACATCAAAAGATACCAAATCAAAATTCTTTGGTATGAATCAAAATACTCCGAATAAAAGGGAAAGTTATACAAAATCAAAAAAAGATCTTGGAGACTACAGCTTTAAAACTGGTAAAGATATTAATGAATCTAAACTATCTTTATCAGGTGATTTTGAAGTAATCAAATATAAACTTGACAGAGAAATTACAAGAATAACCACATCTGATGTTGACGGAGATGGACACCCTGAGATTGTTGGGTTAAACAACTATGGTGTTTTTGCCTACACTATTGAGAATGATACTATCAAATTAAAATACTCATACTCTTTACCAGGAAACAGCTATATAGGTATCAGTATCTATAATGGTGATTTTAACAAAAATGGCAAAGATGAGCTCTTTGTAACATTGGCAGAGAAATATAAAGACCTCGAAATTAACCATACCAAACTTTCCTCCATTATAATAGAGCATCAAGGGGGGAACAACTTCAAAGTTTTAAATAGTAATTTCCCCTACTATTTGAGGGTTGTGGATGATAGAAATGGGAACAAAGTGCTTTTATGCCAAGAGAAAGAAGAGTTTGAACCATATTCTGGTAAAGTATTTCAAGTCAAATGGTCAGGTAGTAATTTTAAAGTTGGACAACCATTTGATGAGGCAAAAAATGTTTACTCTATTTATGGATTTGCTCCAAAACCTTCTAATAAAGATTATACACTGATACTTGATGCTTTTGGTAATGTTTCAGGGTATTTTGCTCCAAAAGAGGAGAAAGTAGATATTATGGATGAAAATTTAGGGGTATTTACTACTATTCCATACCCTATAAAGCTTAAATATCCATCAAGCAGGGGTGGTTTTGTATCTGAAAATACAAAAGATTTCTTTGCTTATAGAAGATTTGATTTTAAAAAAGATTACAACGATCAAGTTTTTACTGTCAAAACATCATACAACAAAGATACAACAAGGAAAGTAATAAGCAAAATATTCAAAGGTAATGAAGAGCCTGACAGAATTGTTGCTATTAAATGGATAGGGAATAATATTATCAAAACATGGGAGTCTGATAAAATTTATGGAACTATATTTGATTTCTCATTCTTTAAAGAGAACGACAAAGATATTCTTGCTGTTCTTGTAGAGGATAGAAATGAGGGATACACCGTCCATTTAATGAGATAGAGATAACTTCTCTATCTTCTTTTTTAATATTTTTTCCATTTTATTTTTATCTTTCCCCTGCAAAGCACCAACTGGGCATACTTCTACACATTTGAGGCACCCTTTGCAGTAAGTCTCTGATATTTCTTTGTTTTCAAAGAAAGTTATTATGGTGTTGTATCCTCTTTTTGCAAAATCTATAGAATCTTTTTTGTTAAGTTTACTGCATATATTTACACACCTTCCACATAATACGCATTTTTTGTAATCGTAGATAATGTGAGGGTGTGTTGTATAATCTATATTGCTGTCTCTTTCAATAATAGGAAGAAATTGAGGTTTTAGTGGAATACCAAGGAAATTTGTTATTTTCTGTAATTCACAAACATGATTTGCAATGCAATCTCTGCAAAAACTTTTATCAATTGATAAAAGTAGCTCTACTCCCCATTTTTGGAGCTCCCTTACCTCCTCTGTATTGGTATGAACTATCATACCCTCTTTTACTTTTTCACTACATGAAGTAACAGGCTGTCCCCTGCCCTCTATCTCAACAAAACATAATCTGCAGGATGCATCAGGGTTTTCAGCATTTTTGAGATAGCAGAGGTTTGGTATATAAATATTATTTTCAAGACAGACTTGCAGCAGATTGTCACCCTCTTTTGCAGTTACTCTCTTACCATCAACAAATATATCAACAAGCTTAACATCATTCATCTATTTATATCCTCCATAATCAATCTTCTTCAATTAAAGGGAGAAGATCTGGTGGTGAAACTACTTTTACTGCATCATAACATCATTCATCTATTTATATCCTCCATAATCAATCTTCTTCAATTAAAGGGAGAAGATCTGGTGGTGAAACTACTTTTACTGCATCATATTCTGGTGGACAAACTTTTACACATTCACCACACTTCACACACTTTTTCTGATCTATAATTTTCTTTCTTGATTTTTTTGTGGTAAAAATAGCCTCTGTTGGACAACATCCAAGACATGCATCACACCCTCTTGCACATTTATCAAGATCAATATAGTAAGCTATCAGATCCCTGCACATAAGTGATGGACATTTTTTGTCAATTATGTGTGCAATATACTCATCTTCAAAATACCTGATAGTTGTGAGAATAGGATTTGGTGCAGTTTTACCAAGTCCACAAAGTGAACCTTTGACTATAACATCACTAAGCTTTTTCAGTAGTGAGATATCCTCCATCTCCCCTTGCCCCTTTGTAATACGCTGAAGTATTTCAAGAAGCTGCCGTGTACCTACTCTGCAAAATGTGCATTTCCCACAAGATTCTTTTTGGGTAAAATCAAGAAAAAACTTTGCAACTTCAACCATGCAGCTACTACTATCCATTACTACCATTCCACCTGAACCCATCATTGCACCAGCTCCCCTCAAGGAGTCAAAATCTATCGGGATATCCAAAAAAGCTTCAGGAAGACAACCACCAGATGGCCCACCTATCTGAACAGCTTTAAACTCTTTACCACCTTTTATCCCACCACAAATATCAAATATAAGATGCCTCAAAGTTTCTCCCATAGGTAGTTCAACAAGACCAGGATATTCAACATCACCAACTACTGAAAAAATAGCTGTTCCAGGACAATTTGAAAGACCAATTTCTTTGAAAGCTTGGGCACCATTTCTCAAGATATAAGGGATAGCTGATAACGTTTTGACATTGTTAATCAAAGTAGGCTGCCCTTTAAAACCTCTCTCTGAAGGGTAAGGCGGTTTTACAGTAGGGACACCCCTTTTACCTTCTAATGAAGAGATAAGAGCAGTTTCCTCTCCACATACAAAAGCTCCTGCACCTTGAAAAACAGATACATCTATACTAAAATCAGAACCAAATATATTTTTACCTATAAATCCCTCTTTTTTTGCATCATGAATAGCAGTTTTCATGGTATTGACTGCAATAGGATACTCTGCTCTGATGTATAAAATTGCATTCTCTGCTCCTATTGAATATGCACCTATCAAGAGTCCTTCAAGTAACTGGTGAGGATTACTCTCCATTATTGTTCTATCCATATATGCACCAGGATCACCCTCATCACCGTTGCAAATTATAGTTTTGAAATCACCACTTGAATTGGCAGTAATCTCCCATTTAACTCCAGTAGGGAAACCTGCACCACCCCTACCCCTCAATCCAGAGTTTTTTATAACCTCAATTATATCCTCTCTTTTCATTCCAAGAGCTTTTATAAATCCAGAATATCCTTCATTTGCAATATAATGCCTTATATTGTAAGGATCTATAATCCCATTAATGTTCATTACTATTTTCTTTTCAAATAAAAATCTTGGATAATCATTGATATTTGGATAATTGTCATCAGGAGTTATGGACCCTATCATATAGTCAAAACATGGATCACCTTCTATCAAGAATGCTTTTACAAGAACCCTTGCCTCCCCTTCCCTGATATTTTTATACATAAGTGGAGGAAAACCGGGATTTTGAATTGTAACAATAGGTTCTGCATAACAGTGTCCATTGCATCCAACTGGGACCACTTCACCTTGCAAATTATACTCTTCAAGCATATCTTTGAATGTTTTTATCGTGTCTGTTGATCCTGCAGCTCTTCCACAAGTAGCATTCCCAACATAGATGATAATTTTATCTGAATTTATGAGATTGTTCCACTCAGATATAGATTTATCCTTTATATTTGCATACATATCGTAAAAATTCATTTTTTAACCTCTGATTTTCTACTTTCTATCTCTTCTTGAATTTTATGTGATTCTATCAACCCTTCAACTTTGCTTGGTGTAAAATAACCCTCAACATTCTCATTTACAACAACAACAGGAGCTAAAGAACAGCAACCTACACATGCAACCCTTTCGAGACTATATTTTCTATCTTTGGTAGTCTCCCCTTCATGAATATTAAGTTTTCTTTCAAAATTCTCAAGAATAATATTAGCACCTTTAACATGGCAAGCTGTCCCGAGGCATACTTTAATCTGGAATTTACCTGGTGGATTAAATTTGAATTGGTTGTAGAAAGTGGCAATACCGTAAACTTTGTTGTGTGATATAGAGAAATACTCCCCTATCATTGAGAAAGATTTTAGAGGGATATAACCAAATTTGTTTTGTATGGTCTGTAAAAGGGGGAGAACACGAGAGTAATCTTTAGTAAAATTATTGAGCAACTCTTCTATATCTTCAAGTATTTTAGATTCATCAAAAAATTCTTCATCTCTTTCCATAAAATTGTCTCCAACTTCTGTATGTTATTGAATAGAGCAGTTACTTTAAACTCTGTAATTAATAATTTTCAATATTAGAAGTTAAAATGTGGTATAACACACCTTTCCATCTACTTTTGTCCCTCTTGCAAGCTCCATATGTCTCAAAGTAGCAAAGTTCCTTTTAAACTCCTCTTCAGATATAGCAAGCTTACTACATATTGTATTAATCTCAATAGGTGGATTATCTTTTAATAATTTGAGAATACTGTTCTGTATTTCTGAAATTTCGGTTTTCTTGGAATTTTTTGCAGCATAGACTGCCCATGGATCGCAAGTTTTCGGCATAGTCATAATAGTCATATAGCAATCTTCACATAAATTACGACCCTCATGAGTAATCATTTCGGATAGTTCAAACTTACCTTTGCATTTAAAACATTCAATAGCAGCCATTCTATCCTCCTGAAGAATAATTTATTAACTCCTTGGCAATACTACTATCAAGCAATTTTTGCAAGATTATTTTGATAATTTTCATTAATTAACTTATTATGATATATAAAATGTTGTGCCATCTTATTAAATGAATAGTAGAAAAAATAGGCTTAAGGCTGAGGGTTGAAAGTAAGAAAATATAATTCAAGGGTTAAAATTTAAAATTATAATGACAAACTATACTTTTGTCATTTCGACGAACAAAGTGAGGAGTAATCTCAGGGATAGGCTGAAGTGCTGAAAGTTGAAG
>DYJV01000077.1 GCA_020722945.1 Candidatus Methylomirabilis sp.
TCAAATGGATAGGTGTGTTTTTTTTGAGAAAATTTGGTGAACTTCCGTTCAAAATACAAAAAGAAAATAAGATATGAATTTTAATATTTTTGAGTCTAAAGAACAAAACGAATTAGCTAAAAATCTTTTCAATGCCATACTGGAACACATTGATGAAGCGGCCATAATAACAGAAAATAATACAATCATTTTTGTAAACAACAAATTTCTTGATTACTCAGGATATACCGAAGAAGAAATAATAAAAAGGTCCCCCTTAGATTTCGTTCATCCTGATTTTTTGGCAATGACAAAAAAAAACATGGAATCAAAATCAGAAACCCCTTATGAAATATGGGCAATACGAAAAGATAAATCCCAATTTCCGGCACTGCTAAAACCAAAAATGGTTAACCATTATGGAAAAATATTCAGAGTCGTTACGATTAAAGATTTAACTCAAGACAAACAATATAACCAAAGAGAGCAACTACTTAGCACCACCTTAGACCAAAGCCATGAATCTATTGTCATTACAGATGCTGATGCTAACATTATTTATGTAAATAAACAATTTTGTGTCCTTACCGACTACACTCCAGATGAAGTCATAGGACAAAATCCAAAAATATTACAATCCGGCTATCATTCAAGAAAATTTTATGAAAACATGTGGTCTATTTTAACCAAAGGCAAAACATGGAATGGTGAATTTCAAAATAAAAAGAAAAACGGTGAACTTTATTGGGAAAAGGCAACCATTACACCCATATTTGATGAGCAAAGCAAAATAAAATCGTATTTTGCTATTAAAGAAGATATTACAAATCAGAAAACAATAGAAATAAACTTTAAAGATACTGAAATCAAATACCAAGAATTAATAAAAAATGCACCACTTGGAATTATTATTATAGATACAAATGGTAATATATTAACGATAAATACAGCAATGATTAACTTTTTGGGATCCCCCTCAATTGAAGCCACTAAAAGTATAAATATGTTAACATTTCCGCCATTAAAAGCAGCCGGCGTATCAGAACAATTTCAAAAATGTATTGACTCTAAAGAAAAAATTCGTTTTGAAAATAATTATACCTCAAAATGGGGAAAAACACTTTATTATCGTCTTTATCTTAGTCCTATTTTGAATAGCAACAACGAAGTAACAAATATTTTAGCAATTATAGAAGATATTTCTAAAGAAAAGCAGTATGAAAAAGGCATTTTAGAAGCAAAGGAAAAGGCAGAAGAAAGCGACAGACTAAAAGATATTTTTCTTGCCAATATAAGTCATGAACTCAGAACCCCTTTAAATGCCATTATCGGATTCGGTGAAATGCTAAAAGATAATAACAATTTAATACAAGAACAAAAAGAGTATTTAAGATACATTGACGATAGTGCCAATCATTTATTGTCCATTATCAATGATTTGGTTGATGTCTCACAACTTAGCCTACATCAACTAACCTATACTTTAGAGAGAATAAAAGTTTGCGAAATTGTAGAACCACTTATTCCGATGTTGAAACAACAATTAGTGGCATTCCAAAAAGAACACTTAGAATTAGTTATCCATCCTTATGAAGAAATCAAAAACATTGTTTTAAATACGGATAAAAAACGATTTACACAAATTATAATTAATTTGGTAAACAACGCCATCAAATATACCAACGATGGAAAAATAGAAGTATTTTATAATGTTAGCAATAACCAATTGATTATTACTGTCAAAGATACCGGTATTGGTATTCCAAAAGACAAACAAGCAATCATCTTTGAACGGTTTCGTCAAGTTGAAGAAACCCTCTCCCGCCGGTACGAAGGCATCGGTTTAGGATTATCACTTGTCAAAGATATTGTTTCTCTATTAAACGGGAAAGTATGGTTGGAATCTGAAGTAGGAAAAGGATCAACATTTTATGTGTCTTTTCCTATTGTAAACGAAGAAGAAAAAGAGCAAAAAGAAGAACCGTATCAAAAAAGTTATTCAGAAAACTTTAAAAATGATAAATTTACAGTACTTATCGTAGAAGATAATATCGAAAACAAAATACTTATCAGCAAAATTTTACAACAATATAATTTTAATGTTGTGGAAGCATCAAATGGCAAAGAAGCAATAGATATTTTAAAGAAAACGCCCTACATCAATGTTGTTTTAATGGATTTACAAATGCCTGTAATGGATGGCATTGAAGCAACAAAAATTATCAGGCAAACCAATCCGAATATACCCATTATTGCACAAACAGCACTTTCCCAAACCGAAGACAAAGAAAAAGCACTATCCGCCGGATGCAACGATGTCTTAATAAAACCGTTTAAAAAAGATCAATTACTACTGAAAATAATTGACAATCTGAAAGTTTCATAAAAAAATTATTAATTGTCAATTTTAATGATTAATTATCAATGAGTTTAGTCTATAAAGTTCATAAAGTGGTGCCAAAGGCATTCTCCGATGGTTCATCCGAAGGATTCTCCAAGGGAGTTCGTTGAACCTTTGGAAAAGAACTCCCTTGTAGAGTCCTACGGACAGACCTTTGGAAAAAATAATGGTTTTAATTCAAAATTTACATTTTCTTAAGTTTTTAATTATGAACGACATACGCTTTCAACTTTACAAACTTTCAACTTTATGAACTTTATAGACTAAACTGTATGAACCCATTATACCATTTGTTTTTTTGCAGGAAAAGCAATAGATACTAAAATACTGCCAATTAAAATTCCAAGTACTATGTACAAAGAATGTTGGGTAGTGAAGCCCACATCTTTCAACCATGTATGAAAAATAAGCTTAAAACCAATAAATACGAGAAGTAATGAAATACCAATTTTCAAAAATCTGAAAATATTAATTATATGAACAATCAGGAAAAATAATGACCGTAAACCGAGTATTGCAAAAATATTTGAAAAGAAAACAATGTATGCATCCTTAGTAACTGAGAAAATAGCAGGAACAGAATCAACAGCAAAAATTATATCACTGAACTCAACTATAAGTAAAACAAGAAATAGAGGAGTAATATATAATCGTTTATTCTTTTTTACGAAAAAGTTTTCTCCGACAAATCGGGGGAATAATTTGAAATATTTTGAAGCAAATTTAACAACAGGGTGATGTTGAGCATCTACTTTTTCTTCTTTATTTCGATTCATAAACATTTTTATGCCAGAGTAAAGTAAAATGGCGCCAAAAATGTAAAACATCCAACTAAATTTATGAATAAGAGCTGAACTTAAAAAGATGAAAATGAATCTAAAAACAATAGCTCCTAAAATGCCCCAAAACAACACGCGTTTATAATGAATTTCTTTTACATTAAAGCTAAAAAAAATCATGAAAATGACAAAAATATTATCAATGGAGAGGGTATATTCAATAATATAACCGGTAATGAATTCAAGCGACAAATTGGCATCATATAAACTTAAGGCTTTTTCAAAGTTTAATCCATCAATTTTAATCGGATGTGAGTTGGTAGCAATTTTTTGTTTAAGTAGTTCTATGGAATCAATTCCGTGAAGCAAGTGACCTTCAAACCTTAAGAAAAAGAAAAAGCCAAGCGCAAGGCTTACCCATACCACTGTCCATGTTATCGCTTCTTGAAATTTTACTTTATGACTATGTTTGTCAAAAACGCCAAGGTCTAAAAATAGGATAAGTAATATTAATCCTAAAAATGCTAAAAAAAAGATAAGTTCGCTACTGTGCATATTGATAAAATACCGCTAACATCATATTAGCGGTTGCAAAGATAGTGAAAATAATCTTATACCGACCTGCTATCAAGTTGCAATCTATCCAAGTGTAGCCACCATCACTGCTTTAATCGTATGCAGGCGATTTTCTGCTTCGTCAAATACGACAGATGCTTCCGATTCAAAAACTTCCTCAGTAACTTCCATCCCATCCAAGCCAAATTTTTGATAAATCTCTTCGCCTATTTTGGTTTCCCTATTATGGAATGACGGTAAACAATGTAGGAATTTAGTATTGGGATTTCCGGTAGCTTCCATCAGCGTTTTATTTATCTGATAGGGTTTCAATAGCTTAATTCGTTCTTCCCAAACGCTATCGGGTTCACCCATAGATACCCATACATCCGTATAAAGAAAATCACAATCTTTTACTGCCGCCTTAGCATCTTCGGTTAATGTTATTTTTGCACCTGTTTTTTTGGCAATCTCACGCGCTTGTTTCACCAAATTCTCATTTTGGAATAATGACTTAGGTGCGGCACTGCGAAAATCCATTCCCATTTTGGCGGCACCAATCATTAAGGAATTTCCCATATTATTACGGGCATCTCCAAGATAGGCAAATTTGATTTCATTTAATGGTTTGTTAGCCTGTTCCATCATGGTCATAAAATCTGCCAACACTTGTGTGGGATGAAATTCTGTGGTTAAACCGTTCCATACAGGTACCCCGGCATATTTTCCAAGTTCTTCCACTACGGATTGTCCAAAACCACGATACTCAATACCATCATACATTCTCCCCAAAACGCGTGCTGTATCCTTCATTGATTCTTTATGACCAATTTGTGAGCCACTAGGTCCCAAATAAGTAACATTAGCCCCTTGATCATATGCAGCCGTTTCAAAAGCACAACGGGTTCGTGTGGATGATTTCTCAAAAATCAATGCAATATTTTTTCCTTTGAGTCTTTGTGTTTCCGTTCCTGCATACTTTGCTTTTTTTAAGTCAAATGCTAAATCTAAAAAGAATTGAATCTCACGCGGAGAGAAATCTAATAATTTCAAAAAATTTCGGTTTTTTAAATTATAAGCCATAACTAATTTATTTTATTGATTATTAATAATTTAAAGTTATTTTAGTGCCGTATCTTTTGTCTTCCAATTTAGTTGATTCAGTTATCACTGATTTTTTGCCTCCGTATTCAACAAATTCAATAGCAGCACGAATCTTCGGGCTCATATTGCCTTCACCAAATTTTCCTTCGTTCAAATATTTTTCTGCATCAGCTTTATCTAAAATTTCAAGAATTTTTTGGTTTGGTTCTGCATAATTTAGATAGACATACGGCACATCGGTCAAGATATAAAATTCGTCAGCTCCAATTTGTCTGGCTAAAAGCGATGAGGCAGAATCTTTGTCAATAACCGCTTCAATAGGAACCAATTTAGCGTTTTTCTTAGCCACAGGAATACCTCCACCCCCACTGGCAATAACAATTACCCCACTTTCAGCTAATTCTTTTACAATTCTTTTGTTCAATATATCAAGTGGTTTTGGGGAAGGAACTACACGGCGCCAGCCTTTTTTACCTTCTTTTACCTCTTCTTTAAAAATCCATCCTTTTTCTTTTACCAAGCGATCGGTTTCCGATTTATCATAATAGGTCTTTCCTACTCGTTTTGTCGGATTTTTAAATGCTTCATCTTCTTCGGAAACTTCAACCATCGTAATGAGCGAAATAATTTCCCTGTCAATCCCCTGTTCATTCATTACATTACGCAATCCTTTTTGTAACATATAACCGATACCACCTTGTGAATCGGCAACACATATATCCAAAGGCATTTGTGGGATACCATACTCTGTTTCACCGGCATCATTACGCATCAAGATATTTCCAACTTGCGGTCCATTACCGTGAGAAATGACCAAATTATATCCATCTTTAATCAAGAAAAGTAAGTTTTTCATCGTTTCGTATGTATTTTGTTCCTGCTCTTCTATGGTTCCCTTTTGATTACCCCTCAGCAAAGCGTTTCCACCGAGTGCTACAACAGCCATTTTTGCCATAATTTCAATTTTTTTAAGGATGACAAAGATAACACTTTTAATTTTTGATAATGAATACTGAAAAATTTATTCGTAATGTAGTGCAATAATAGGGTCTAATTTTGATGCCTTTACAGCTGGCGTAATACCCGAAGCCAAACCGACTACAAAACATAGAAACACCCCCAACAAAATCCACAGCCATGGAATAATAAATCCGGTTCCAGTAAAGATTGAAACCACATTGCCAATAATAATGCCGAATACGATACCCAAAATACCCCCTAATTGACCAATAAAGACCGCTTCGAACAAAAATTGTTGTTTAATTGTTTTAGGGGTCGCTCCCAAAGCTTTTCGCACACCTATTTCACGGGTGCGTTCGGTTACAGACACTAAAATAATATTCATCAATCCCACAGCCGCGCCAAGTAGCGTAATTAAACCAATGATGGTTGCCGAAATAGTAACATACTTAATATTTTCAAAAAGCATATTGGCCAGATTATCACTTTTGTCAATTTGAAAATTATTATCCTCATTTATTTTCAGTTTTTTTACCTTTCGCATCTGTGCTTCTGCCTCATTTACAGCTAAATCCATTATTGCCAGATTTTTTGGTGTTACATTAATGGTATAACTAATGTCACTGCTATAAAAATTATTACGAGCCACTAACAAAGGTACCAAACATTGGTCATCCGTACGATCAGTAATACTATTCCCTTTTGATTTGAAAACACCTACGACACGATATTTCTGATTACCTACAGAAATCATTTTATTGATTGGATTTTCCTTATTATCAAAAGTATGATTGGCCACATTAGCACCAATAACAACAACATTGCTTCCACCTGTCAAATCCTTTTGCGTAAAAAAATGTCCCTGTGCAATAGTATTACCTGAACACTTCAAATAATTTTCATCCGCACCAATAACTGTTACATTAGGATTAGATTTGTATGAACCATATTTAATGGTTCCTCTTCCGGTGGCATACATCTGTATAGACACCCAAGCAGGAAAATCAAAAGATGCCTTAAACTTTTCTGCTTGCCGATAAGAAATATTTTCGTAATATCTGGCTCTGCCATGTTTTCCAATTCTAACTTTCATGGTACGATTAGAAATCTGAAAAGTATTAGTTCCCATGATAGCAAACTGCTCATTAAGCGAATTTTTGATTGCATCAATAGCCGTAAGAATACCCACCAATGCCATAATTCCAAAGGCAATAATACTAATCGTAAGAATGGTGCGCAAGCGGTTAGATTTGATTGCCTGCCAAGCGATTTTAAGATTTTCCTGAAAAAGCACCCACGAAAGCATAGTAAAAAAGTTTTGACAAACTTAACTATTTTTTCATTCTAAGAACTGTAAAATACGGGAAATGGTCGGAATATGGTATTTCAAAATTTTCGGCATATACAGACTGAAAATTGTCATTATAGAGTATGTAATCAATCCTATAAGGAATAAAAAATTTTGTAAAAGTAGTTCCAAATCCATTGCCTGATTCTAAAAAACTATCATATAAATCATCCGATAAAGTTTGATAAGAATAAGAATTTGGTATATCATTAAAATCACCGCAAACAATGACCGGATAAGGTGAAGCAGTTAAAGAATCTTTCAGTATGGTTACCTGCTTGGCGCGTTTATGATAGGCCGTATGCAACAATTTCAACAATGGCGTAACCTCATTAAAATTTTGTTTATCAATATTTTCAGAAATACTATCTAAAAAATTATATTCCTTAACGCCGAGATGAATTGACTGTAAATGACAATTAAAAACTCTGACCGTATCTTCATTCATTACTATATCCGTCATCAAAACAAAATTAAATGATTCCTTAAATAATATCTCTTGTCTTTTAATGATAGGATATTTTGAGAAAGTAGCCATCCCAAAATGAAAATAAAGGTTTTTCCTTGGGAATCCTTCATGAATAAAGTTCACTTTCAATAATTCTGATAGCGTATCGGTAGTATTAAATAGATTTCTATCATCCATAACATATTCTTGAAAGCAAGCAATATCAGGCCCCACACTATCAATAAAGCGAATAATATTTCTACGACTATAGGCATTGTTTGTCCAATTATATAAATCAAAAGTTTTTACATTATAGGTTAATACCCGAATATCCTCCGTTTGAATATCTTTTTTGTCTGAAAAATGAAAAGCAAAAAAACGATGATGATACTGATACCCTCCCAAAATAATTACTATTAAAACATAGCGATATATTTTTTTTTTCATAAAAAAAGAAACGACAAGAAATAGCAAGTTAATAACTAATATTATTGGATAAATCAAAGCCAATATAGAAAAAAACGACGAATACAAAGGATTAATATACGGTGAAAAATAGGACATCAGCAGTAATAGCAAAAATAAACTGCCAATAATAACGATGGCTCTATGTATAATTTTTTTAATCAAATTAATTATTAGATGAACGAAACAAAATATCTTTTTCTTCTTTGGTTAAACTATCATAACCGGATTGTGCCACCTTATCAAGTATTTCATCAATTCGTTGTTGGTTTCTATTTTTTTGTACATTATATTCCCAATCGCTTCTGGTCTTGTATGAATTATTATGGACTTTAAATTTTGGCTTTGGTTTAAAAGCATCTCTAAAAAAATCAAAGACTTTATTTAAGAATTCCGTAATATCCCTATTGGTATTCCTCATTTGATAACCAAACCAAAAACCGAAAACAGACCCCCCCAGATGGGCAATATGACCACCGGCATTCCCTGACGAAATAGACAAAATATCAAATACGACTGTAAAAATAGCGACATATTTCAACTTGACAGGACCAATAAACATTAAATAAATAATATAATCGGGCATATATGCCGACACCGCCAAAACAACAGCCAAGACAGCAGCTGAAGCACCTAATGCTTTGGCTATTGGTAACACGGTCTCAAAGACAGGAAACACATTATAGCTTATAATGTAAAACGCTGCCCCTAGTAAGCCACCAAGCAGATACACATTCAATAATTGACGATTAGAAAAAACCGTCAAAAAGATGTTCCCAAACCACCAAAACCATAACATATTGAAAAGAATATGCATAAATCCCTCATGAAGAAACATATACGAAATAGCTGTCCACGGTTTATTCAGCAATTCGTTGAGGTCTGCCGGTAATGCCAGATATTGAATAATAAAATTATCACCGTGCAAAGCAAAAAAGAAAAAAAATAAAAGAACCACTTGGACTGCTAAAAAAACAAGGACATTAATGAATAACAATTTAATCATCATTGATCCATGCTTAAACTGGGCAATAAAATCGTCAATTAATCTATTCATGAGTTTAGTCTATAAAGTTCATAAAGTAAAAAGTTTATAAAGTTAATGCATTGATTATTAGAAAATTATGTTAATTTTAAAAAATTTATTA
>DYJV01000078.1 GCA_020722945.1 Candidatus Methylomirabilis sp.
TTTTAAAATTAACATAATTTTCTAATAATCAATGCATTAACTTTATAAACTTTTTACTTTATGAACTTTATAGACTAAACTCATGAATAGATTAATTGACGATTTTATTGCCCAGTTTAAGCATGGATCAATGATGATTAAATTGTTATTCATTAATGTCCTTGTTTTTTTAGCAGTCCAAGTGGTTCTTTTATTTTTTTTCTTTTTTGCTTTGCACGGTGATAATTTTATTATTCAATATCTGGCATTACCGGCAGACCTCAACGAATTGCTGAATAAACCGTGGACAGCTATTTCGTATATGTTTCTTCATGAGGGATTTATGCATATTCTTTTCAATATGTTATGGTTTTGGTGGTTTGGGAACATCTTTTTGACGGTTTTTTCTAATCGTCAATTATTGAATGTGTATCTGCTTGGTGGCTTACTAGGGGCAGCGTTTTACATTATAAGCTATAATGTGTTTCCTGTCTTTGAGACCGTGTTACCAATAGCCAAAGCATTAGGTGCTTCAGCTGCTGTCTTGGCTGTTGTTTTGGCGGTGTCGGCATATATGCCCGATTATATTATTTATTTAATGTTTATTGGTCCTGTCAAGTTGAAATATGTCGCTATTTTTACAGTCGTATTTGATATTTTGTCTATTTCGTCAGGGAATGCCGGTGGTCATATTGCCCATCTGGGGGGGTCTGTTTTCGGTTTTTGGTTTGGTTATCAAATGAGGAATACCAATAGGGATATTACGGAATTCTTAAATAAAGTCTTTGATTTTTTTAGAGATGCTTTTAAACCAAAGCCAAAATTTAAAGTCCATAATAATTCATACAAGACCAGAAGCGATTGGGAATATAATGTACAAAAAAATAGAAACCAACAACGAATTGATGAAATACTTGATAAGGTGGCACAATCCGGTTATGATAGTTTAACCAAAGAAGAAAAAGATATTTTGTTTCGTTCATCTAATAATTAATTTGATTAAAAAAATTATACATAGAGCCATCGTTATTATTGGCAGTTTATTTTTGCTATTACTGCTGATGTCCTATTTTTCACCGTATATTAATCCTTTGTATTCGTCGTTTTTTTCTATATTGGCTTTGATTTATCCAATAATATTAGTTATTAACTTGCTATTTCTTGTCGTTTCTTTTTTTATGAAAAAAAAAATATATCGCTATGTTTTAATAGTAATTATTTTGGGAGGGTATCAGTATCATCATCGTTTTTTTGCTTTTCATTTTTCAGACAAAAAAGATATTCAAACGGAGGATATTCGGGTATTAACCTATAATGTAAAAACTTTTGATTTATATAATTGGACAAACAATGCCTATAGTCGTAGAAATATTATTCGCTTTATTGATAGTGTGGGGCCTGATATTGCTTGCTTTCAAGAATATGTTATGGATGATAGAAATCTATTTAATACTACCGATACGCTATCAGAATTATTGAAAGTGAACTTTATTCATGAAGGATTCCCAAGGAAAAACCTTTATTTTCATTTTGGGATGGCTACTTTCTCAAAATATCCTATCATTAAAAGACAAGAGATATTATTTAAGGAATCATTTAATTTTGTTTTGATGACGGATATAGTAATGAATGAAGATACGGTCAGAGTTTTTAATTGTCATTTACAGTCAATTCATCTCGGCGTTAAGGAATATAATTTTTTAGATAGTATTTCTGAAAATATTGATAAACAAAATTTTAATGAGGTTACGCCATTGTTGAAATTGTTGCATACGGCCTATCATAAACGCGCCAAGCAGGTAACCATACTGAAAGATTCTTTAACTGCTTCACCTTATCCGGTCATTGTTTGCGGTGATTTTAATGATATACCAAATTCTTATTCTTATCAAACTTTATCGGATGATTTATATGATAGTTTTTTAGAATCAGGCAATGGATTTGGAACTACTTTTACAAAATTTTTTATTCCTTATAGGATTGATTACATACTCTATAATGACAATTTTCAGTCTGTATATGCCGAAAATTTTGAAATACCATATTCCGACCATTTCCCGTATTTTACAGTTCTTAGAATGAAAAAATAGTTAAGTTTGTCAAAACTTTTTTACTATGCTTTCGTGGGTGCTTTTTCAGGAAAATCTTAAAATCGCTTGGCAGGCAATCAAATCTAACCGCTTGCGCACCATTCTTACGATTAGTATTATTGCCTTTGGAATTATGGCATTGGTGGGTATTCTTACGGCTATTGATGCAATCAAAAATTCGCTTAATGAGCAGTTTGCTATCATGGGAACTAATACTTTTCAGATTTCTAATCGTACCATGAAAGTTAGAATTGGAAAACATGGCAGAGCCAGATATTACGAAAATATTTCTTATCGGCAAGCAGAAAAGTTTAAGGCATCTTTTGATTTTCCTGCTTGGGTGTCTATACAGATGTATGCCACCGGAAGAGGAACCATTAAATATGGTTCATACAAATCTAATCCTAATGTAACAGTTATTGGTGCGGATGAAAATTATTTGAAGTGTTCAGGTAATACTATTGCACAGGGACATTTTTTTACGCAAAAGGATTTGACAGGTGGAAGCAATGTTGTTGTTATTGGTGCTAATGTGGCCAATCATACTTTTGATAATAAGGAAAATCCAATCAATAAAATGATTTCTGTAGGTAATCAGAAATATCGTGTCGTAGGTGTTTTCAAATCAAAAGGGAATAGTATTACTGATCGTACGGATGACCAATGTTTGGTACCTTTGTTAGTGGCTCGTAATAATTTTTATAGCAGTGACATTAGTTATACCATTAATGTAACACCAAAAAATCTGGCAATAATGGATTTAGCTGTAAATGAGGCAGAAGCACAGATGCGAAAGGTAAAAAAACTGAAAATAAATGAGGATAATAATTTTCAAATTGACAAAAGTGATAATCTGGCCAATATGCTTTTTGAAAATATTAAGTATGTTACTATTTCGGCAACCATCATTGGTTTAATTACGCTACTTGGCGCGGCTGTGGGATTGATGAATATTATTTTAGTGTCTGTAACCGAACGCACCCGTGAAATAGGTGTGCGAAAAGCTTTGGGAGCGACCCCTAAAACAATTAAACAACAATTTTTGTTCGAAGCGGTCTTTATTGGTCAATTAGGGGGTATTTTGGGTATCGTATTCGGCATTATTATTGGCAATGTGGTTTCAATCTTTACTGGAACCGGATTTATTATTCCATGGCTGTGGATTTTGTTGGGGGTGTTTCTATGTTTTGTAGTCGGTTTGGCTTCGGGTATTACGCCAGCTGTAAAGGCATCAAAATTAGACCCTATTATTGCACTACATTACGAATAAATTTTTCAGTATTCATTATCAAAAATTAAAAGTGTTATCTTTGTCATCCTTAAAAAAATTGAAATTATGGCAAAAATGGCTGTTGTAGCACTCGGTGGAAACGCTTTGCTGAGGGGTAATCAAAAGGGAACCATAGAAGAGCAGGAACAAAATACATACGAAACGATGAAAAACTTACTTTTCTTGATTAAAGATGGATATAATTTGGTCATTTCTCACGGTAATGGACCGCAAGTTGGAAATATCTTGATGCGTAATGATGCCGGTGAAACAGAGTATGGTATCCCACAAATGCCTTTGGATATATGTGTTGCCGATTCACAAGGTGGTATCGGTTATATGTTACAAAAAGGATTGCGTAATGTAATGAATGAACAGGGGATTGACAGGGAAATTATTTCGCTCATTACGATGGTTGAAGTTTCCGAAGAAGATGAAGCATTTAAAAATCCGACAAAACGAGTAGGAAAGACCTATTATGATAAATCGGAAACCGATCGCTTGGTAAAAGAAAAAGGATGGATTTTTAAAGAAGAGGTAAAAGAAGGTAAAAAAGGCTGGCGCCGTGTAGTTCCTTCCCCAAAACCACTTGATATATTGAACAAAAGAATTGTAAAAGAATTAGCTGAAAGTGGGGTAATTGTTATTGCCAGTGGGGGTGGAGGTATTCCTGTGGCTAAGAAAAACGCTAAATTGGTTCCTATTGAAGCGGTTATTGACAAAGATTCTGCCTCATCGCTTTTAGCCAGACAAATTGGAGCTGACGAATTTTATATCTTGACCGATGTGCCGTATGTCTATCTAAATTATGCAGAACCAAACCAAAAAATTCTTGAAATTTTAGATAAAGCTGATGCAGAAAAATATTTGAACGAAGGAAAATTTGGTGAAGGCAATATGAGCCCGAAGATTCGTGCTGCTATTGAATTTGTTGAATACGGAGGCAAAAAATCAGTGATAACTGAATCAACTAAATTGGAAGACAAAAGATACGGCACTAAAATAACTTTAAATTATTAATAATCAATAAAATAAATTAGTTATGGCTTATAATTTAAAAAACCGAAATTTTTTGAAATTATTAGATTTCTCTCCGCGTGAGATTCAATTCTTTTTAGATTTAGCATTTGACTTAAAAAAAGCAAAGTATGCAGGAACGGAAACACAAAGACTCAAAGGAAAAAATATTGCATTGATTTTTGAGAAATCATCCACACGAACCCGTTGTGCTTTTGAAACGGCTGCATATGATCAAGGGGCTAATGTTACTTATTTGGGACCTAGTGGCTCACAAATTGGTCATAAAGAATCAATGAAGGATACAGCACGCGTTTTGGGGAGAATGTATGATGGTATTGAGTATCGTGGTTTTGGACAATCCGTAGTGGAAGAACTTGGAAAATATGCCGGGGTACCTGTATGGAACGGTTTAACCACAGAATTTCATCCCACACAAGTGTTGGCAGATTTTATGACCATGATGGAACAGGCTAACAAACCATTAAATGAAATCAAATTTGCCTATCTTGGAGATGCCCGTAATAATATGGGAAATTCCTTAATGATTGGTGCCGCCAAAATGGGAATGGATTTTCGCAGTGCCGCACCTAAGTCATTATTCCAAAATGAGAATTTGGTGAAACAAGCGCGTGAGATTGCCAAAAAAACAGGTGCAAAAATAACATTAACCGAAGATGCTAAGGCGGCAGTAAAAGATTGTGATTTTCTTTATACGGATGTATGGGTATCTATGGGTGAACCCGATAGCGTTTGGGAAGAACGAATTAAGCTATTGAAACCCTATCAGATAAATAAAACGCTGATGGAAGCTACCGGAAATCCCAATACTAAATTCCTACATTGTTTACCGTCATTCCATAATAGGGAAACCAAAATAGGCGAAGAGATTTATCAAAAATTTGGCTTGGATGGGATGGAAGTTACTGAGGAAGTTTTTGAATCGGAAGCATCTGTCGTATTTGACGAAGCAGAAAATCGCCTGCATACGATTAAAGCAGTGATGGTGGCTACACTTGGATAGATTGCAACTTGATAGCAGGTCGGTATAAGATTATTTTCACTATCTTTGCAACCGCTAATATGATGTTAGCGGTATTTTATCAATATGCACAGTAGCGAACTTATCTTTTTTTTAGCATTTTTAGGATTAATATTACTTATCCTATTTTTAGACCTTGGCGTTTTTGACAAACATAGTCATAAAGTAAAATTTCAAGAAGCGATAACATGGACAGTGGTATGGGTAAGCCTTGCGCTTGGCTTTTTCTTTTTCTTAAGGTTTGAAGGTCACTTGCTTCACGGAATTGATTCCATAGAACTACTTAAACAAAAAATTGCTACCAACTCACATCCGATTAAAATTGATGGATTAAACTTTGAAAAAGCCTTAAGTTTATATGATGCCAATTTGTCGCTTGAATTCATTACCGGTTATATTATTGAATATACCCTCTCCATTGATAATATTTTTGTCATTTTCATGATTTTTTTTAGCTTTAATGTAAAAGAAATTCATTATAAACGCGTGTTGTTTTGGGGCATTTTAGGAGCTATTGTTTTTAGATTCATTTTCATCTTTTTAAGTTCAGCTCTTATTCATAAATTTAGTTGGATGTTTTACATTTTTGGCGCCATTTTACTTTACTCTGGCATAAAAATGTTTATGAATCGAAATAAAGAAGAAAAAGTAGATGCTCAACATCACCCTGTTGTTAAATTTGCTTCAAAATATTTCAAATTATTCCCCCGATTTGTCGGAGAAAACTTTTTCGTAAAAAAGAATAAACGATTATATATTACTCCTCTATTTCTTGTTTTACTTATAGTTGAGTTCAGTGATATAATTTTTGCTGTTGATTCTGTTCCTGCTATTTTCTCAGTTACTAAGGATGCATACATTGTTTTCTTTTCAAATATTTTTGCAATACTCGGTTTACGGTCATTATTTTTCCTGATTGTTCATATAATTAATATTTTCAGATTTTTGAAAATTGGTATTTCATTACTTCTCGTATTTATTGGTTTTAAGCTTATTTTTCATACATGGTTGAAAGATGTGGGCTTCACTACCCAACATTCTTTGTACATAGTACTTGGAATTTTAATTGGCAGTATTTTAGTATCTATTGCTTTTCCTGCAAAAAAACAAATGGTATAATGGGTTCATACAGTTTAGTCTATAAAGTTCATAAAGTTGAAAGTTTGTAAAGTTGAAAGCGTATGTCGTTCATAATTAAAAACTTAAGAAAATGTAAATTTTGAATTAAAACCATTATTTTTTCCAAAGGTCTGTCCGTAGGACTCTACAAGGGAGTTCTTTTCCAAAGGTTCAACGAACTCCCTTGGAGAATCCTTCGGATGAACCATCGGAGAATGCCTTTGGCACCACTTTATGAACTTTATAGACTAAACTCATTGATAATTAATCATTAAAATTGACAATTAATAATTTTTTTATGAAACTTTCAGATTGTCAATTATTTTCAGTAGTAATTGATCTTTTTTAAACGGTTTTATTAAGACATCGTTGCATCCGGCGGATAGTGCTTTTTCTTTGTCTTCGGTTTGGGAAAGTGCTGTTTGTGCAATAATGGGTATATTCGGATTGGTTTGCCTGATAATTTTTGTTGCTTCAATGCCATCCATTACAGGCATTTGTAAATCCATTAAAACAACATTGATGTAGGGCGTTTTCTTTAAAATATCTATTGCTTCTTTGCCATTTGATGCTTCCACAACATTAAAATTATATTGTTGTAAAATTTTGCTGATAAGTATTTTGTTTTCGATATTATCTTCTACGATAAGTACTGTAAATTTATCATTTTTAAAGTTTTCTGAATAACTTTTTTGATACGGTTCTTCTTTTTGCTCTTTTTCTTCTTCGTTTACAATAGGAAAAGACACATAAAATGTTGATCCTTTTCCTACTTCAGATTCCAACCATACTTTCCCGTTTAATAGAGAAACAATATCTTTGACAAGTGATAATCCTAAACCGATGCCTTCGTACCGGCGGGAGAGGGTTTCTTCAACTTGACGAAACCGTTCAAAGATGATTGCTTGTTTGTCTTTTGGAATACCAATACCGGTATCTTTGACAGTAATAATCAATTGGTTATTGCTAACATTATAAAATACTTCTATTTTTCCATCGTTGGTATATTTGATGGCGTTGTTTACCAAATTAATTATAATTTGTGTAAATCGTTTTTTATCCGTATTTAAAACAATGTTTTTGATTTCTTCATAAGGATGGATAACTAATTCTAAGTGTTCTTTTTGGAATGCCACTAATTGTTGTTTCAACATCGGAATAAGTGGTTCTACAATTTCGCAAACTTTTATTCTCTCTAAAGTATAGGTTAGTTGATGTAGGCTAAGTTGTGAGACATCAACCAAATCATTGATAATGGACAATAAATGATTGGCACTATCGTCAATGTATCTTAAATACTCTTTTTGTTCTTGTATTAAATTGTTATTATCTTTTAGCATTTCACCGAATCCGATAATGGCATTTAAAGGGGTTCTGAGTTCATGACTTATATTGGCAAGAAAAATATCTTTTAGTCTGTCGCTTTCTTCTGCCTTTTCCTTTGCTTCTAAAATGCCTTTTTCATACTGCTTTTCTTTAGAAATATCTTCTATAATTGCTAAAATATTTGTTACTTCGTTGTTGCTATTCAAAATAGGACTAAGATAAAGACGATAATAAAGTGTTTTTCCCCATTTTGAGGTATAATTATTTTCAAAACGAATTTTTTCTTTAGAGTCAATACATTTTTGAAATTGTTCTGATACGCCGGCTGCTTTTAATGGCGGAAATGTTAACATATTTATACTTTTAGTGGCTTCAATTGAGGGGGATCCCAAAAAGTTAATCATTGCTGTATTTATCGTTAATATATTACCATTTGTATCTATAATAATAATTCCAAGTGGTGCATTTTTTATTAATTCTTGGTATTTGATTTCAGTATCTTTAAAGTTTATTTCTATTGTTTTCTGATTTGTAATATCTTCTTTAATAGCAAAATACGATTTTATTTTGCTTTGCTCATCAAATATGGGTGTAATGGTTGCCTTTTCCCAATAAAGTTCACCGTTTTTCTTTTTATTTTGAAATTCACCATTCCATGTTTTGCCTTTGGTTAAAATAGACCACATGTTTTCATAAAATTTTCTTGAATGATAGCCGGATTGTAATATTTTTGGATTTTGTCCTATGACTTCATCTGGAGTGTAGTCGGTAAGGACACAAAATTGTTTATTTACATAAATAATGTTAGCATCAGCATCTGTAATGACAATAGATTCATGGCTTTGGTCTAAGGTGGTGCTAAGTAGTTGCTCTCTTTGGTTATATTGTTTGTCTTGAGTTAAATCTTTAATCGTAACGACTCTGAATATTTTTCCATAATGGTTAACCATTTTTGGTTTTAGCAGTGCCGGAAATTGGGATTTATCTTTTCGTATTGCCCATATTTCATAAGGGGTTTCTGATTTTGATTCCATGTTTTTTTTTGTCATTGCCAAAAAATCAGGATGAACGAAATCTAAGGGGGACCTTTTTATTATTTCTTCTTCGGTATATCCTGAGTAATCAAGAAATTTGTTGTTTACAAAAATGATTGTATTATTTTCTGTTATTATGGCCGCTTCATCAATGTGTTCCAGTATGGCATTGAAAAGATTTTTAGCTAATTCGTTTTGTTCTTTAGACTCAAAAATATTAAAATTCATATCTTATTTTCTTTTTGTATTTTGAACGGAAGTTCACCAAATTTTCTCAAAAAAAACACACCTATCCATTTGACTCACA
>DYJV01000079.1 GCA_020722945.1 Candidatus Methylomirabilis sp.
GATCCACAGGCAGGAAGGTGTCCAAGCTAAAGCTAAAAATCCTTCATTAAATCGTAAATTTTCTCAACTTTTTATACCTGCCTACTTTTTTTTATTCTTACATACCAATAATCAAAAATCCCTGATATGAGTATAAACAGGCTTGCCATTCCGAGAAGTGGTATTACCAACATGTAAAATTGACCCATAATACCCCGGAAAATACGTGCATTATGGAGTTCAAATAGCCAATTCCATAGTGGCATTTTAAATTTTTCTTTTACTTCTTGAGGCATAGGAAACAAATAAGGGTATCGGTTACCTTTTAAGTCTGATAAACCTTTGTAATGGTCAAGGATATATATCTCACCACCAATATTTTTTATTATACCTGTTACGAAAATTGACGACGGACGCCCCCTTTTGCTTTGCATTTTCACATTTAACAAAGATTCTATCCGGTTATCTGATAATGAACACCTAAAAAGACCCGAAAAAGAACCTACCAGCCATACACCCGCTTTTTCCTCTTCAAATACCTTTGCTCCCATTGCAGAAATGGGTATAGGTAACTGAAGTCTTTCAAAAGCAAACCGACCAGAAATATCACCAGCCCACAAACCATCATCACATTCCAATACCAATAGGTTGTTTTTTGAATCAAAAAGAGCATTGTTTATCTTTTTGTGCCAAGGGTTACTATGCTTCCATTCTGGATAATATTTCTCTAAAATACTACTTTGTGCTATGGCAATAAGGAAAGGTGGACGCAAAAAAATACCCGTTAAAATTATAGTAATGAGCAGAATCGCTGAATACCATCCAAATTTCTTATGATATTTCAGAAAGAGTGAACGCAACTCTTTTTCTGATTTGGAGGCTTGAATATTTTCCTTTATATATCTTCTTTTCCACTTTTTAGGATAATACCAAATATAAAATGCCGAAATGGAAAGGAAAAATAGTATCAACCCTGCAATATCCCAAAGCAGCTTCCCCGGCAAACCCCATATACTTCCATCATGAAGTTGGAGAAAAACTCTAAACATTGGTATTTGAGAATTTTGAGCAACTTTCTCTGGTAAAAAACGGTTAAAAGCATTTAGATTATCAATCGTAGTTGTGTAGATAGCAGATCTTGTAACTACTATACAAGTATCTCCATTTAACAAAATTTTCTGGACAGGTTCATGGTTTGCAGGCAAAATAATTTTACGCCACTCACCTTTAATTAAATCTGAAATATATAATCCACTATTTGTTGCTGCAAGGATTTGATTTTTACTTGTTAGATGGACAAGATGATTAGTGCGACGCTCCCATGCTGAATGAGGAAAATCCCCAGCCATAAAACTTGTAAATGAATTACCCTTGTTTCTTGAAATATACACACCTTCATACCCAAAAGTAAGATAAGTATTGGCATCTACTTGTTCAATCCCTTTCATAGCACTTCGGTTCCAATTGTCAGGATGGTAATGTTTGGGCACTAAAAATTCAGAGATGCTGATTTTTTTGATTAAACTCGGATGATTTAGTATCACGCCAGATAGTGACATCCATGCTAAGAATAGTAACAAAATTAGACCTAAGTATTTGTGGATCCAATGGCTAATTTTATAAATTTTCTTCCCTATAATCATGCTCTTAAATATAATTTAGTAATAATAGACATATACTTATAATTCAACTTACTGCTCCCATAAAGGTAATAATTTTATTTTTACACTATCTCTATTATGTTAAAAGTTCTTTTATCTGTTTGCTCCTTCCTGAATGAGTGAAAAGAGTCATTATCACAGACCGAACATCTATTTATATTGTAGATTTTGGAACTCTTAACACCTAATTTTTTTAAAATACGAATATTTGCTCTTTTGAGATAAAATCTATCTCGAACAAATAGATCAGAACCCTCTTCTCCAAAATCTTTTATAAATTGAGCTTTCATATCTTCACCAACCTGATAACATTTATGGCAGATTGAGACTCCAAAGATAAAATTTAGTTCCTCAATAGAGGTTTTGAATTTGTGAGATATAAAATTAACACTCTTTTCTAATATTTTCTTGGCAGTGCCTCTCCACCCTGAATGCACAACAGATACAAAATCCCCCCTGTCTGAATATATAAATATCGGAAGGCAATCAGCAGTCCTAACAGCAATTGGGTATTTCAACTCTGTAACAATTGCATCACCTTCAAAGTAGCCACCTATATCATTCTTTGAAGTGAGATGAAAAATATCATCAGAATGAGTCTGTTTTAGTGAGAATAGCTGCAACTCTTCAGTATGCTCTCTCTTTGTAATAGTTATTCTTAATTGAGCCAACCTATTATCTTTTATAAAAATTTTACTACTGCTCTCTTGAATATCAAGAACATCTTTTAATTTGGTGGTATATCTCCTCAATCTGTTCTACTCCTTCAAAAATTGTCTCATAATAGATTGTTTTGTAAAATTTATCCTCTTTGAGACGTCCCTTTTTATAAAGTATATCGTAATAATTTTTTAGAAGAAAAAGTATTACAAAGTCAAAATCTTTCTCTCTTATTTTTTCTATAAGCATATCAACTTTATCGCTCCCTATAAACCTTTTGAGGTGAAGTATAGAGTCAATAATTTCAGCTTCATTCTTGGGAGATTCAAGATAATCACTCTTTATTACATCCAACCTCAAATCATCAGTAGTATTAAGCCAAATATGTTTACTCCGATTCATTTTCTGATAAAATTCAGTGGGGAGGACACAGCTCCCAATATGTTTGCTTTCACCCTCAACGAGAATAGTGTCATTACCCAAAAATTGCAAACTATCCCAAAGCTGAGATTCAAAAAATTTTTGAGACACAGGAATATTTATCCCGACACCACCAAAGACAGAGCCTCGATGTTTTGCCAAATTTTCTAAATCTATTACAGGTAATCTCTTGCTCAGCTCTTTAAGAATAAGAGTTTTGCCACTTCCAGTAAGTCCATCAATAACCACAATTTCACCTGAAAAGATAGATTCAAAATTTTTGAAGTAATTGATAAGATACTCTCGAAACTCCTTATAACCCCTCTCAATTATAAAAATTTTCTTATCTGTTACAAGGGTGAAAAAGGATGCCATAGATTGGGACCGCAAGCCCCCCCTTGAACAGTAAAAAATTATATTTTCGTAAGGTTCTGTTTTATCAAAGATACTATTTATCATACTATTTAATTTGGGTGAGATTAGCTCTACCCCTTTTTTGCGAGCTTCAATGCTACCCTGATTTTTGTAAATCTTCCCAATAAGCTCACGCTCCCTATTATCAAGTATAGGGATATTTTCTGCTTGCGGCACATGGTCTATTTTAAATTCATCAGGGGATCTTACATCCAAAAATATTTTGTTATCAAGGCTGAGCGCCTCTGCAAAAGATATTCTATCCATCAAAATCCTCTATATTTTTTAAAAACGATGCAAGTTCATCAGGTAGTGGAGCATTAAATTTGAGAATTTCCTTAGTAGTCGGATGTTTAAATTGGAGTGAATATGAATGAAGAAAGACTCTTTCAAAATTTTTAACAATATCTCTCAAACCTTTTGATACTTTACCTTGAAGGTTATTGCTTCCATAAAGTGTATCTCCGACAAGAGGGTTCCCCTTTTCAGAGAAATGGACTCTTATCTGGTGAGTTCTCCCTGTTTTTAGATTGATATCAACTAATGTAAAGTTGTTGTAATACTTTTCTACAATATATTCGGTAATAGCAATCTTCCCATTATCAGTAAATGATGAAAATTTTAATCTGTTCTTTTTATGCCTGCCAATAACATTTTTTATAATCTCTTTTTTCGGGGCAACCTTATTAAAGACAAGAGCTTTATAAAATTTACTGATACTCCTATCCTTAAAATCGTTTGCAAGATTAAGGTGTGCCTTGTCATTTTTGGCAATTACCATCAACCCTGATGTATCTTTGTCTAATCTATGAACAATCCCTGGTCTTATGACATCATTTATCCCAGACAATTGGTCACAATGAAAAAGAAGGGCATTTACAAGTGTCCCTTCAAAATGACCTGCTGATGGGTGAACAACCATACCGGCTGGTTTATTGATTACAGCAATATCTTCATCCTGATAAATAATATCGATATTGATATTTTGAGGTGATATATTTAGAGATTTTGGAGACTCTAATCTTACAAAAACAGTATCACCCCTCTTGATGATATATTTCGATTTGGTAGGTTTGGAATTGATAAAAACATTTTCGTTATCAATGATCTTTGAGATGTGCGACCTTGAGTAATCAAATATATCTGATAGATATTTGTCAATACGGACACTCTCTACCAAAGATGAAAAAGTAACTTCTCCTGATTTCATAAGAAAAAAATAGCATATAACTATCTATCTTACAAGATAAAAATATTTTTACAACCGCTAATGACTATCCTTTTAGATTAGAATGAAATAGTGTAATTTAGGTAATTATAAATTACGATTTAAGGTTCTAAAACTACATATGTAAAATTATCAGGATTAAAATATTCTGATATTAAAGCATTTAATTTATCAATTTCTATACTATCAAGGAGTTTGAGAAATTCAATATCGTAGTCAATCCCAAGCCCATAAAGGACATTGTAGCTGATTTTTGAATTGACATTTATATATTTTTGAGAGAAGTTGTCTATCGAACCTTTTATATAATTTATGCTTTTTTCAAGCTCATCACGAGATACACCACTATTTACAAGCTCTGTGGAGAGACTCTTGAGCTTATCCATTGCAAGTTTTTTATTTTCTGGTGAAGTGGCAATATACATTCCAAACGCTCCACCCTCAAATGCGTCAAAATAGAAAGAGAAGATAGAGTAGCATATCCCAAGCTCCTCTCTTACTTTTTGGAAAAGCCTTCCACTTTGATTCCCCATTATACTGTTTAATACTTTAAAATATATGTTCTCTCTGTTTCTTAGAGTGGGAGCCAAAAACCCACCTACAAGATGTAACTGATTTTTATTCGTTTTCTCTTCAAAGTATCTGTATGAATTTTTTGAATTTAAAATAAGAGGTTGATACTCAAATTGTTCTCTGGTAATTGTTTCAAGCCTACTGCATACAAAATCTATATCTCTATTTTTTAAATCACCAGTAAACCCAAAGACCATATTCTCAGACTTCATCACTCTACTATACAGATTAAACAAGTCTCTCTTTGATATTTTCTTGATACTCTTGAGAGTTCCATTTAAAGGCATTGCATAATAATTACCTTCAAAAATTTTTTTATAGAAAAAGTTGATTGTTTTCTGGTAGATATCATCATCAATGGTTTTGATATCCTCAATTATATCTCTCCTTTTCTTTTCAAAATGGCTCTGATTAAAAGATGGATACCTCACAAGATTTAGAAAAATATTAAAAGCATCAGGGAAAAATTCTGAAAGGACAATAGATTGGACTCCTACACTGTTTTTCCCTGAAAAAGCATTTATTGTCCCTGAATAGAAATCAAATTTGTTCTCTATCTCCTTTTCAGAGAGATTCTCACTATTTGACATAATGGTTTTAGCCATTAGATGAGAAATCCCATTATTAACCTCAGTTTCAAATTTTAAACCACCAAGAGCGACAAGATTAAATGCAACGGCTGGAATCCTATCAATTTTTTTAAAAACAACCCTGATACCATTGTTTAAGGTAAATAGTAATCTGTTATCATCATTTAACTTGTGAACTCCACTTTTATCTCTTTTTGTATCAAGTTTTACCTCGCTCTCTCTATCAGATAGCAAAACAATATTTGCTTTATCGATACTAAAATACTTTTTTGAACAGTGTTGCAATTTGGAGGACTCTATATGGTCAAGAGCTTTAATAAATTTATCCTCATTTTCATAACTGCCACTAAATATCTGGTAGTAGAGTATGCTTTTAGCCCTGCCAGCCGCACTCTCTTTAGAAAAAATCTTATCTGATTTGTAATTTATAACTGCTTTTAAAATTTTATCTTGAGATATTGTAGAGTTTTGGAAATTATTCAGTTCAACGAATAAAGTATTTAGAATTTTATTAGGTGAAATCTCCAAAGGCGCACTGATATGTATAATAAATGTTGAAAAATCTACCCCTGAAATAATGTATGTATAAATTTCTGTGACTAATTTTAATTCATCCTTTAATCTCTCTTTTAAGAGTGAATCTTCAAACCCTCCAAGCAGCAGACTCAATATTTCAAGCTCAACAAAATCTTTAAAAAATCCACCCGGCAATCTAAATGCCACATTGATGTAGTTTTGGTTGAAATTCCCTACTTTACAAATGAAATTTGTATTGACCTGAATCTCCTCTTTTGGCTTATCCTTTCTACTTTTGAGAGAGATTTTTTGGAATTGCTCAAGACGAGGAATCTCACTTTTAAAATCATTAAATTTGATATCGCCAACTACTATCAGAGATATATTTTGAGGATTGTAAAATTTTTTATAGTAACTCTTCACATCATCAGGAGTGAATTTGCTCACTGTTTCTTCAAAACCAATTATAGGGTGTTTGTATGGTGAATAGTGGTATGTAAGATTAAAAGTTTCCTCAGAAAGAATTTTATACGGATTATCCTTGCCACTTTTGAGCTCTTCAAGTATTACCCTCTTCTCATTTATAAAATCATCTTCTGAAAAACTATTGTTAAAAAGAATTTCAGATAAAATATTCAAACCCTGCTTCCAATTTCTTTTAGGGATATATGCATAGTATGCTGTTTCATCAATAGATGTATAAGCATTGATACTTCCTCCAAGTTTCTCTATCTGGTTTGTAATATCAAAAGCAGATAAAGTATCTGTCCCTTTAAAAATAAGGTGTTCAAGGAAGTGAGATATCCCCTCCTCGCCTTTAGCTTCATTTCCACTCCCTATCTTTACAACAAAAAATATAGCAACAGTATTAACTCCCGCCATCTTTTCATAAATACACTCAAGCCCGTTTTTTAATTTTAGATATTTCACATTATCCATTACTGCCCCTCAATCTTTTTATTTTACAATAAATTTAACAATTAGAGTGTTTCTTTATAAAAATCAAAAAAGTCTCCTCTAAATATTCCGTTTATTTGGTTGGACATTCAACAAATATTTAATTTTAAATATTTTGCAATTAAAAAATTTATAATTTTTAGAGTTAAATCAATCTCTACTTAATTTAATAAAGTTAAAATTGGTAAAGGAGTGAGTATAAATTTCGGGATAACATATCTTGCTCACTCAACCCATATCCAACAAATAAAGTTACCCCCCTTCAAATTACTAATATCAACTCCTTCAATTATAGGAATCGAAAATGAAGCTGTCAATGCTCCTGAAGAGAGAGGCCCTATATTAATTCCTCTCAAACTTCTAATCTTCCCATTCTCACCACCAATAACAAAAGTTACATCTTCAGCAAATAACAGAGATGAAAAGAGGAGAAACATTAAATAAATTGCAGATATTAGAGCAAGGTAAAAGACTTTTCTCATTTTAACTCCTTTAATTGTCGACATAATTAAAAATTTTTATTTGTGGTTAACATATCTTGAGATAATAAACAAAACTTAATTTAATATTTTAATAGATGCAGCAATATTTCTCGAGGTAAATATAAGATTATCACGACTATTTTTTATCGCCTCTTCAAGATCAGATACTTGATTCAAAATACTAAAAACCGCATCAACTCCATAATCATAAAGTAATTTAGCATCATTACTCAAAGCACCTGAAATCACAATTACAGGTTTACCATATTTTTTGGACACTTTAGCAACACCCATAGGGACTTTCCCTGATAAAGTTTGGATATCTGTTTTACCCTCCCCTGTTATTACTAAATCACAATCTTTTACAATATTTTCAAAATCTAAATAATCCAAGACAATCTCCACACCTCTTTTAAGCTCTGCATTCAAAAAAGCCATAAGGCCAGCTCCCATACCCCCAGCAGCACCAGCACCACTGACTTTATCAACATCTATATCAAGCTGATTTTTTATTATCTTTGCAAAATGCTTTAGGTTACTATCCAATATCTCAACCATTTCAAGATTTGCTCCCTTTTGAGGAGCAAATACTGCTGATGCACCCCTCTTGCCGGTTAAAGGATTATCCACATCACATGCAACAGTAAATTTTGACTCAAATACTCTGCTGTCAACATTGGAGCAATCTATCTTTACCAGCTCACCCAAACCTATTCCACCAAAAGAGATCTCCTCCCCTCTTTTATCAAGTAGAGAAAAACCTAATGCCTGAAGCATCCCTGCTCCCCCGTCATTTGTAGCACTCCCACCTATCCCAATTATAAAATTTCTAACACCCTTTTTTAGTGCATCAATTATAAGCTCGCCTGTGCCAAAAGTTGTTGTAATGAGTGGGTTTCTCTTCTCCTTTGGAACAAGTGAAAGTCCACTTGCAGAAGACATTTCAATAAAAGCTGTCTCGCCACTACCAGATAGACCATAGGTTGCATTAACTTTATCTCCAAGTGGAGCAGTAACCTCTTTTTTTATAAACTTACCATTTGTGGCTGCTACTAATGAATCAACTGTCCCTTCACCCCCATCTGCCATTGGCAGGAGAATATATTGAGCATTTGGGAATACTTCCACAAAACCCTGATATATGCAGTAAGCAACATCTTTGGCATTCAAACTCTCTTTGTAGGAATCTGGTGCTATAACAACTTTCATACTATATCTCCTTTTATCCGTATAAATTGGGTAAAAAAATAATTGAGTATTGAGATTATCTCTAAATACTATTTCAACATTCAAATTACAACTATAAAAGAGCACAAGCAGGCGGGGTATATAAATGATGAATTTTGAATGATGAATTGAAAATTGAGAATTGGGAATGATTTTTTTTAAAAAACAATACCATCCAAGACCAAAGATAAAACTTCTTTGCTTTTATCTTTTTTTCTGTTCTAAAAACTATCAACTAACAACTATTTTTCATTCCCCTCTA
>DYJV01000080.1 GCA_020722945.1 Candidatus Methylomirabilis sp.
ATTTATCATTGTTAATACTGGTAAGCTGATAATAGTAGTGGCTGCCTGTTTTTTATCTTTTTTCTTGCTGTTCTGATATACAGAAATTAACTATAGCATAGCAGATTTGATAAACCAACAATCAAAATAAATACCTCTAACACTATAATCAAAAATTCACTACTCGGTTATAGTAATTTCATATAGTTACAAATCAAAAAAACGCAATTTTTTAACTCTTTTTATATTTTTTTGACAAACTTAGGTTAGGTGGTAGCCGACTCTCCAATTGCATACCACCTTACGTCGTCAATGTCACTCACCACCTGATAAGCGTGGACTGCAACACTTACGAACTCGCAGTCCGGCGAGCTTAGGAATCCCTCAAGACCAGGGTGCCGTGCCAGGTGTGTAACTATGTGAGCCTGTCGAGCCTCATCCGGCATCTTAATCACTTCACCAAGTGCTGTGATGACTAACCCCTCTGACCTGAACACCTATTATAGCCCTCTCTGTCCTCAATGAGAATCGCCACCTGTCGATCTTCAAGGATACTCTTATACTTAAGTGTGTCACGATACGTAGCGAACGCGAGGAACCGTATGTCCTCTAACGGAGTGAAGGCGATGAGGCTGGCGTGAGGCTGACCATTGCGTTGGGTAGCCAGAACAGCAAGCCGGTTACTTTCAAGCACGCACCGGATGGTGTCTTGAATCTCTATAGGTTCTTTTGCCATACTATCACTCATTCAGTCATTTGCTCCTTACCTCCAAAGATTTCTGCCAAATAAAATCAGATTAGGTGTAGTAATGAAAAATATCAAATTTTTCAGATAATATACCAGAAAAACTCATAAAATTTTTCTCTTCTCTTTTTTCTAACGGCAGTATTATTATTTCTATTTTCATATTTTTAAATCTGATAAATTCCATATTTGTTACATTTAAGTCTTTTTCTGTAAAATATTCACTTAATCAAATAGCTTCCATAAATATTGCCCACTTAAAATAGTTTAAAACCTTGTTCTTTAAATTCTTCTATTTTAATCTCTAAATCTTCTACCTTAATATGTCAAGCAAGTTGACCACATTTTTTAACATTTACTATCTGCTTGCCACCCCTCCATAGAGGGGAATTAAAAGCGGTCTGAAGGGTGTAAGGGTAAAATAGTTACCATTTGGTGGTTTTTAGTGTTTAGAACAGGAAAAAAATAAAAGCAAAGAGGTTTTATTTTTGCTTTGGATGTTATAGTTTTTTTAAAAAATTCCCCTCTACGGAGGGGTGGACAGTGAAGCTGGACGGGGTGCTCATTCTTTATTTTTTTCCTCTAAAAACTCCCAACTAATCACTATCTTTTCTCCCCATATTTTTTTCAATTTATGGGGTCAACTTTCTTGACATATTGGGAGGACAACACCTCAATAGAGAAAAATGTCAGCAAACCTTAAAAAAATTTATTGACATAATATTTTTTCTCTGTTATCTGGCAAAAATGATGACAAATATAAATACTCTTACAACAAATTGGTGGTGGAATAGCAAAATGATTTAGGTCATCTATCACCAATTTACATATTTTGGGCTGTGTGGTTAGATGACCACACAGCCTTTTTTGTTTTTATGGGGCTGTGGAAGATTTTTCACAGTCCTTTTTTTTGGTCTTTTTATGGATTATTTTTAGGAGGTTAATTTTGATAACACCATCTTTTGAAAAGTTACAAAATATAGTTGCTGATTATGACCGTATAACTTTTTACAAAGAAGTTGCTGGAGATATATTTACCCCTGTCTCTCTACTGAAGAGTTTTTCAAATGAAAAGTATCTTGTTCTGCTTGAAAGCTCCAAGCTTGATAAGACATTCTCACGATTTTCATTCTTCTCTAAAAGTCCTAAAAATATAACCCTTTTTAAGGGTAATAGTGGTGACCCTATCTCGTATCTATCAGATAGATTAAAAGTAGAACGAGTATATTCAGGTATGGAGCTTGGAGATTTTACAGGTGGTTATGTAGGGTTTTTGGGGTATGAATCTGTAAATTATATAAATATTCTAAGAGGTAGAGTAAAAGAGTCATCAGACGATAATATTTCAGGTTTTATGGAGATTGACACCTTTTATGTATTTGATAACTACACCAACAAACTTTTTGCTGCGTGCAACTTAAAAGTTACCCCCTCTGTGTCTGATTTGTATAAAAATGGAGAAGACACTTTAAATCACTTAATAGATGAGCTCTTTAACAAGAAGAATGAGTATTCAGGTAGAAGTGAGATTGTAGGAGAGCTTAATTTTGAAAAAGAGTATAACAGAGACGATTTTATTGCTATTGTGAATAACATTAAGGGTGATATTGTTGATGGTGAGGTTATACAGACTGTTTTCTCAGAGAAATTTACTCTCAATCATAAGATCAATCCCATTTCATTTTATAGGGCGATAAGGAATATTAACCCATCTCCGTATCTGTTTTACCTCAAATTTGATGATTTTGTTTTATTGGGTTCATCACCTGAAACTCATCTTAAAGTTGAGAGGAATGTAGCCACACTCAAGCCTATTGCAGGGACATACCCTATTTCAGAAAATATAGATGAGAGCTGCTACCAACTCCTTAATGACGAGAAGGAGCTTGCAGAACACCTTATGTTGCTCGACCTTGCAAGAAATGATCTTTATCAAGGGTGCCAAGAGAGTAGTGTTGAGGTGGTAAAAGGTTTTACAACAGAGCAGTATTCACATGTTATTCATATTGTATCTGAGGTAAAGGGTGTTTTGATGGACGATGTTACCCCTTTTCAGCTTTTTTGTAAAACATTCCCTGCTGGAACAGTTTCAGGTGCTCCAAAGGTTAGAGCTATTGAGCTGATAGATAAGTATGAAAGTTCTACGAGGGGCTTTTATGCTGGATGTATAGGTTATTTTGGATTTGATGGAAATCTTGATACTTGCATTACAATCAGGAGTGCTCTGGTTGAGAAGGATAAAGTTGTATTAAGAGCAGGTGCTGGAATTGTTGCTGATAGCATTCCAGATAATGAGCTAAAAGAGGTTGAACGAAAGCTCGGTGCAATGTTTAAGGCTTTTGAAGTGATAAAAAATCTGGAGGAAAACAATGTTTTTATTAGTTGATAACTACGACTCTTTCACATACAACCTTGCCGCACTTTTCAAAAAACTTGGTTGTGAGTTGACAATATTAAAAAATGACCAATTTGTTGATTGTGAAAAATTTGAAGGAATTATTTTGTCACCTGGTCCTTCAAGCCCAGTAAATTCAGGGACTACCCTTAAATATATCAGTAAATACATCGGTTTGAAGCCAATTTTTGGTGTGTGTCTTGGGATGCAGGCAATAGGGTTCTCTTTAGGTTTTAAGATAAGGCACTCCAAAACTGTTATGCATGGGAAAGTTGATCAGATAAATATTAAATCTCACAATTGTCTTTTTAAAGGAATTAAAAGTTTAAAAGCTGTAAGATACCACTCGCTTGCAGTTGATATTCCAAAGGAGCATCGGTATGTCTCTGCTATTGCAAAATCTGATAGTGAGATAATGGCAATAGAGGATGTCAGTAAAGGTTTTTTTGCTGTTCAATTTCATCCTGAATCTTTTTTGAGTGAGTATGGTGATAAAATTGGAAAAAATTTTATAGATTTCTGTAAAATGAAAAATTTGGAGGGTAGAGATGGTAAGTAGTGTATTATCAAAATTATTTGACAAAAAAGATCTTTCTATTGAGGAAACTCAAGTTTTGTTTGAAAAGATATTCAGTGGTGAGCTTAAAGATGTTGAAATTGCTGCTATACTTACTTCACTAAAATTAAAAGGTGAGGTTGTTGATGAAATTGCGGGTGCTATTCTTGCTGTGGACAGATTTAAAATAAAGGTCAAGAAGCATAAATCTCCTGCCATAGATACTTGTGGGACAGGTGGTGATTACAAAAATTGTATAAATGTATCAACTGCTGTTGCAATACTTATGTCAGCAATTGGTGAGGAGGTTGTAAAGCATGGGAATTCTGCACAGAGTGGTAAAATTGGTTCTGCTGATATTTTAAGAGAGTTTAATATCCCTTGTGATCTTCATAAAGATGAAGCAGAGAAATTTTTACAGAAGCATAATTTTGTTTTCCTCTTTGCTCCATTTTATCACCCTGCAATGAAGTATGTTGCACCTATAAGAAAAGCATTAAAAACGAGGACAATTTTTAATTTTATAGGTCCTTTTGTAAACCCTGCTGATCCAGAGATCCAGTTTACAGGTATCAGTAATTTAGATTCTATGAAAAAAATAGTTGATGCTCTTATAAAAGCAGGCAGAAAAGATATAGTTATCTATTCATCTTACGATGGTTACGATGAATTTTCTACAAATGCACCCACTGAATGTTATGAGATAAGGGAAGATTATGTCAAAAAATTTCGTATCAATCCAAACGATTTTTTTAAACCGTTTCAAATGCCTTTTGTATCAGATAAAGATGATGCAAAGAGTAAATTTTTAGATGGGATTTCAGGTGCTGATAAAAATCTTGCAAAGCTCATTTCACTCAACTCAATTTTGCCAATAAAGTATATTAAAGGTTTAAATTCATTTAAAGAAAGTTTTGATATAGCAATGGATGCAATTTATTCAGGGTTGGTTCTTACAAAATTTAGAGAGCTTCAGATTGTAGGTTCTTGATTTTTCAATACAAAAAGGGAGTAAGATGATAACATTAGAAGATATTGTTGCAATCAAATATAAAGAGATAGAAGAGTTAGAATCTCTCCAAATAGAGAGAGAAAGGGTTGTTCATCCTCTAACAAATTTTATAAAGGACAAGCCTTTTATCTCAGAGATAAAAAAAAGTTCACCATCTATGGGGAGTATTGCTTTTAATCTCAATATTGAAGAGCAGGCTAAAAGTTACCAAAGATATGGTGCAGGAGCTATAAGTGTTCTCACTGAAAAGAATTTCTTCTCAGGAAGCATAGATGATTTGATGAGAGTGGCTAAAGTGGTTGATATCCCTATTTTGTGCAAAGATTTTTTTCTAAATATAAAACAAGTTTTAAATGCTTATAATGCTGGTGCAGATGTTATTCTGATTATAGCCTCAATTCTTGACCAAGAGAGGATGGGAGTTCTTGTTTGTGAGGCAGAGAGGCTTGGTTTGTCAATTATATTTGAGATACATGAGATGGATGAGTTTGATAAAGTAAAAAATTTTAAGCCTCAATTTTTAGGAGTAAACAGCAGAGATTTAAAAAGTATGAAGATTGATAAGTTAAAATGTGCAGAAACAATCTCAAAATTGTCACAGAGTAAAGAGTTCTTTATAATTGCTGAAAGTGGAATAGAATCTGGTGATGATATAAAACTTTTTAGAAATGCAGGTGCTGATGCTTTCCTGATAGGGACATCACTTATGAGAACAGATGACCTCAGAGGTAAGTTTGAGGAGTTTTACAGATGTTTGTAAAAGTCTGTGGATTGAAAAATATAGAGCAGATTGATTGGGCTATTGAGTTGGGCTATGATGCTATTGGAGTTGTTGTTTACAAAGGCAGTAAAAGGTATGTTGGAGAATCAGCCGCATCTGATATCTTAAATTACTCATCTGGTAAGATAAAAAGTGTTGTTGTCAGTATGACTTTTGAAGATGTTGCTCCATATATTGATAAATGTGATTATTACCAAATTTATGATTCTGTCAATATTGATAATGAGAAATTTATATTTGCAACAGATAGTGAGAGAGATTTCAGTTTCTGTAAATATATTATTTACGATTCAAGTAAAGGTTCTGGTGTTTATACAGGTTTTCCAAAGTGGCTTAACAAATATAAAGATAAATTGATTATTGCAGGTGGTTTGAATATCAATAATGTAGTCCAAACACTCTCAGAAATAACCCCTTTTGGTATTGATATATCAAGTGGAGTAGAGGGTAAAAATGGCAAAGATTTCTATCTTATGAAAAAATTTATTGAGAAAGTAAGGAAAGGAGAAGAGCATTGAAAGGATTTTATGGAAGTTATGGTGGACAATTTGTTGCAGAAACCCTTATTCCAGCTCTTGATAACCTTGAAAATGTATTTTTCAAGTTGAAAGAGGATGATGAATTTAATAAAAAAGTCAATTACTACCTTCAAAATTATGCTGGGCGACCCACACCTGTATATTTTGCAGAAAATTTGTCAAAAAAATATGGTATAGAGATATACTTAAAAAGGGAGGATCTACTCCATACAGGAGCCCACAAGATAAATAATACAATAGGGCAGGGGCTTATTGCAAAATATTCAGGGAAAAAGCGAGTCATTGCAGAGACAGGAGCAGGACAGCATGGACTTGCTACTGCAACAGTAGCAGCACTACTTGGATTAAAATGCACAATTTATATGGGTAGTATTGATATCAAGAGACAGCAGCCAAATGTAAAGAAGATGAAACTTCTTGGTGCTGAAGTTATTGAGGTGACAGAGGGGAGTCAGACTTTAAAAGATGCAACCAACCATGCACTAAAAGATTGGGTTACAAATGTTGAGAACACTCATTATATTATAGGTTCTGTTGTAGGTCCATACCCTTTTCCTGAAATAGTTGCACATTTTCAGAGTGTTATTGGCACTGAAGCGTTAGATTTTTTCAAAAATGGTAATATTATGCCCGATTATGTAATTGCATGTGTTGGTGGTGGGAGTAATGCAATAGGGATATTCAGGGCTTTTTTAAATGAAAATGTAAAACTTATAGGAGTTGAAGCAGGTGGTGTTTCTGATAAAGATGGGGGGAATGCAAAGACGTTAAATTTAGGTAGACCAGGTATACTGCATGGTGCACTTAGTTATCTTCTTCAGGATAAGAATTGTCAGGTTCTTCCTGTTCATTCAATATCCGCAGGCCTTGATTATCCGGGAGTTGGGCCTGAGCATTCATTTTTAAAAGATAGTGGAAGAGTTGAATATGTAAGTGTAAAGGATAAGGATGCACTTTATGCTTTTAGGGAGTTGTCTGTATCAGAGGGGATAATCCCTGCTCTTGAATCGAGTCATGCACTTGCTTATCTACTTGTAAACAGAGATTTATTTAGAAACAGTAAAGTTCTGATAAATCTTTCAGGTAGAGGAGATAAAGATTTTATTATTGTTCAAAACATATTAAATCTATAAAGGGGGCGGTTTTGAAAGGAATATATATCGTTGGTGGGTATCCTGATATGAGGACATTTGTGAAAGAGGTTGATATTATCAGTAAACTTGGCTTAGATTTTATAGAGATTGGAATACCTTTTTCTGAACCTGTTGCAGATGGTCCTGTTATAAGTTCTGCTATCCATGATTCTATAGAGGGTGGTATGACTACTAATAAGATACTTGATTTTGTGAAAACAGTTGATAGGAAAGTTATAAAGGTCTATATTATGACATACAGTAATATTATATTTAGTTATGGACTTGAGAAGTTTTCAAAAGATTTTGGTAAATTTATAAATTCAGTGATTATTGCAGATCTCCCTAATAGAATGCACAGTTTCTTCTATGAAAAAGGTTTTACTATCCCTATAATTCCATTTGTTACCCCTGAAACAAGGGTTGAGGATATGAAACTGCTAAAAGAGAAAAAGGGTGATTTTATATATTTTATAGGGATCAGGGGGGTTACAGGTGGTAATATGAATAGTAAAAAAGATGAAGTTGCCTCAAAAATTGCTGAATTGAGAAAGTTTACAAAGAAGAAAATTATTTTAGGATTTGGTCTAAAAAATAGAGATGATGCTCTTGAAGCCTTGAAGATAGCTGATGGATATGTAGTTGGCACTGAAGCTGTCAAACGACAGAAAGAACCTGATCTCTTTGAACAATTTATTTTTAATATTATAAAGTAAAATTTTGAATAGTAAAATTTTTTTTTGGGGGTCAAGATGTTTGGCAAAAGTATTAGATTTCAAAGGATAAAAGATAGAAAGAGTGGTAGATTTATTCTCCTTCCTCTCGATCATGGAGTCTCTGTTGGTCCGATAGATGGAATTGCTAATATAAAGAGTGTTGTAAAATGTGCATCAAATGGTGGTGCTACCGGTGTTATACTTCATAAAGGACTTGTTCAGCACAGTTTCTCTGATACTTCAATTAATACAGGGTTGATAGTTCATCTATCTGCATCAACTTCTTTTTCACCGTATCCCAACTCAAAGATAACTGTTTGTAGTGTTGAGGAAGCTATAAGACTTGGTGCTGATGCGGTCTCAGTTCATGTAAACCTTGGAGATCTAAATGAACGGGAGATGCTTGCTCAATTTGGTAAAGCAGCAGAATCTGCGTCTATCTGGGGTCTACCTCTTCTTGCAATGGTCTATGCAAGGGGTGAAAAGATAAAGAGTAGTTATGAACCTGATACTATTGCACATTGTGCAAGAGTTGCTGCAGAGCTCGGTGCAGATGTTGTAAAAGTATCTTATACAGGGGATCGAGAGTCTTTTAGAAATGTTGTTGATTCAACCCCTATACCTGTGGTAATTGCTGGTGGTGAAAAGATAGATAGTGAAGAGAAACTTTTAAAGATGGTTGAGGATTCAATTTCAGCAGGTGGAGCAGGTATTTCGATAGGACGAAATATATTTCAAGCAAGAAATCCTCGCAAGATGTTGTTAGCTCTTGGTATGATAGTCAGAGATCATAAAACAAGTGGGGAGGCTTTTGATTTTTTAACAAATGATTCGGCGGAAGTGGAGTAAAGATTTTATATATCTATCAGGGTTGCTACTGCTATATCTTATTATAACATTTTACAACCTTGGTTCAAGAGATGTGCCTTCTACATATTGGCAAGGAGAGGAAACAGGTCTTATTTTTGAGATTAG
>DYJV01000081.1 GCA_020722945.1 Candidatus Methylomirabilis sp.
CTATCCTGAGTGGGTGCCGCAAAGTGTGGGGGATTCCCCTCTACTCAAGGGGTGGACAGCGAAGCTGGACGGGGTGGTCTTTTCTTTTTATTCCCTCTCTTTTGATGTGAATTTTTTAAAAAAACTATACCATCGGCGGGGTGATCAACTCTTTTCTTTTTTCTTTTTGTTTTTTTATTTCTTTTTCTATTTTTAATTTTTATTTTCATTTTTATTTTTCCATCAGCCTTTAATCCTTTGGCTATAGTTCCATCGAAGCCCATCCCTCTGTTTTACTCATTTTCATTCCCCTATAAATAAAAAATTTTGTTGACAAAATACATTATTTGTATAAATAAATTTAAATTTAGAAAGTAATACTTAAAAATAAAAATAGAAGGAGTTTAAAATGGCTGCACAGATAATTAAAGGAATGCCAATTGCAGAGAATATCAGAAAAGAGATTACCGCTGATGCTGAAAAGCTCAAAGCTAAAGGGATACAGCCAAAGCTTGCTGTTGTCCTTGTTGGGGGAAACCCTGCAAGTGTTTGGTATGCCAAATCCAAAATCAAAGTTGGTGAAAAAATTGGCGTTATTGTTGAGCTTACAGAGTTACCAGCTGACACAAAAGAGACAGATCTTATCGCTTTTATACAAAAGCTCAACCAAGACTCATCCGTTCACGGAATTTTAGTAGAGCTCCCATTACCAAAGCATATCGCAAAAGAGAAAGTTATGAATGCTATCCTGCCACTCAAAGATGTTGACGGAGTTACTGCTGTAAATAGAGGGTATGTTTTCGGTGGTCAGGATGACCTTGCTCTTGTTCCTGCAACTCCTATGAGTTGTATAGAGCTTATCGTAAGAAGTGGTATCGATCTAAAAGGGAAAAGAGTCGCACTTGTTGGAAGAGGTGATACAGTAGGTAGACCCCTTGCTTCTCTCCTTATTACAAGACATGCTACTGTTACTGTTTGCCATACAAGGACAACCGATATCCCTTCAGTTACCAAAAATGCAGAAATTATAGTTGCAGCAGCAGGCAAGAGGGGTCTTGTTACAAAAGATATGGTATCACCAGGGACAGTAGTTATTGACGCTGGGATTAACGAAATAACAAAAGAGGACGGCACCACTACTATTGTAGGGGATGTTGATTTTGACAAAGTTCAGGAAGTAGCTTCACTTATTACCCCCGTTCCTGGAGGAGTTGGCTCACTCACTACATCTATAATTATGGCTAATGTTTTAAAAGCTATCAAACTACAAGGTCTTGCATAAAAATAGGAGGATAAGATGAATCTTTATCAGAAGACCATTAACGAATATCTTGAAGTAGCATCTTCAAGCTCACCAACACCGGGTGGAGGGAATGTTTCTGCTGTTGCTGCTACTAATGCAGCAGCTATGGTATGTATGGTTGCCAATCTTACAATAGGTAAAAAAGGTTACGAAGATCACCAAGATTCTGCAAAATCTGTATTAGCAAATGCGACATCATTAAGGGAAAAACTAAAAGATCTCACACAGAAAGACATTGATGAGTTTAATGCTTATATGGCTGTATTGAAAATGCCTAAAAATACAGAAGAGGAGAAAGCAAAAAGAAAAGAAGCAATGCAAGTTGCTGCCAAAAATGCAACTATTGTTCCACTTGAAATCTCCAAAACATGTCTGGGAATACTTGTAGAAGCAGAAAAGCTTTCCAAATTTGGAAATAAGATGGCAATAAGCGATGTAGGTGTTGCAGCTTATATTGCAGAGGCTTGTGTAAAAGCTGCAATGTATAGTGTTGATATCAATTTATCATCAATAAAAGATGACAAATTTGTTCAAGAAATTCTTGCTGAAAGAGCCAAAACTTTCACAAAAGCAGAAGAGCTCAAAGTTCTCACTCTCGCCAATGTCAACTATTGTATGGCAGGATAATCTTCAAAAAATGGAGTTTATCAGCCAAACATATTAAAATGGAGTTGTTGAAGCTGAAGGATAATCTTCAAAAAGGTGGGAGTTTATCCCACCTTTTTTATTATTAAAATAATGGGAGTCAAAGATGGCTGTATCTAAAAAAATTATAGGATTCATGGAGAGAGGTTCATGGATAAGGAAGATGTTTGAAGAGGGTATAGAGTTAAAGAAAAAATTTGGCAGTGATAATGTATTTGATTTTTCACTTGGGAATCCCAATCTCGAACCACCTTCTCATTTTAAAACCTTGATTAACAACCTCCTCAACAATGAAAAACCGGGTATGCATCAATATATGCCGAATAGTGGTTTTGATTTTGTAAGGGATAAAATTGCAGGTTTTATAAATAAACGGGAGGGGACAAATTTAGATGCAACCTCTATCATAATGACATGTGGAGCTGGTGCAGGGTTAAATGTTGCATTTAAAGCCCTACTTGATGAAGGTGATGAAATTCTTACAATTGCTCCATACTTTGTTGAATACAATTTTTATGCAAACAACAGTGGTGGAATCCTTACATTAGCTCAAAGTAACGATGATTTCAGTATCAATTTTGAAGAACTCGAAAAGAGTATCACCACCAAAACCAAAATCCTCCTTATCAACTCACCCAACAATCCTACAGGCAGAATCTACTATCAAGATGAGATAGACAAGTTGGCTCTACTACTTGAAAAGAAAAGTAAGGAGTTTGGACACACTATATATTTACTCTCTGATGAACCATACAGAAAACTTGTATTTGAAAATATTACACTACCATCAATATTAAATGCTTATAAAAATTCTATAATAATCTACTCTTTCTCAAAAGGATTATCCCTTGCCGGTGAAAGAATAGGTTACATTGCTATTAATAAAAATATTGATGACTACAAGGTAACAGTCGATGCAATGGTGCTTTGTAACAGAATTCTCGGCTTTGTCAATGCTCCAGCACTTATGCAGAGAGTTGTATCTGAGCTCTTTGAAGAATCAGTTGATCTCAATTTTTATAAAAATAATAGAGACACTCTTTACAGTATAATGACTGAAGCTGGGTTTAAATTTAAAAAACCTGAAGGTGCTTTTTACTTCTTCGTGAAAGCTCCAATTGATGATGATGTTGAATTTTGTAAAATTGCCAACAAACATAAGATATTAGTAGTTCCGGGTAGTGGTTTTGGAAGAAAGGGTTACTTCAGAGTTGCATACTGTGTATCACATGATACAATCAACAGATCAAAAGAGGCTTGGATTGCTCTTGGAAGAGAGTTTTAAATAATTTCCACTCAATCATTAAAAAGGATGGGTGAATCCCATCCTTTTTAATGGTGTAAACAGCAGCTTAATGCTGCACCATTTTCAGTTTGGTAATGGGCAAGCTCATGCCATTTGTGTATGCAGTTTGTATCATCCACTATCTGCAGAGAGCTTTCGGGAATGTTAAAAATCTTTTTAAATGTCTCAAAGCCGTCCACTTTGTAAACAACTACATCAGATTCAGAATCTTCATAGATAAGTTTTAAAATATTTACTGCTGCTCTTTTCTGATAAAATGAGTAAACAGAATTAATCATATCAAAAAATATATCTGAAACCACTGAGTCTCCATATCGGTTATTTTCACTCTTAAGTAACATCAAAATATCCATAGATGAATCAACCATAATACCAATCTCTCCAAGTTGGAATAGGTAAAGACTTTCCTCTAAAAAATCAAAATTGGGAGTAGATGTAGCAGCATCAAATTTGGCTCTATCATTTATAAAGACGAGCTCCTCAGGGAGTAACTTGCCGAAATATTTTGAACTATTTTTTGGATAGTAGTAGAGCGTATAATTGAGGTAGAGATAATCCCCACTCTCTATATATTGCGAGAAGTAAAGCATATATGCTCCTGAAATGTTATGACTCCAGAAATACCATGCAGGGGTATCTCCCCATATCTGGCTTATCCCTTTAAAATTAATTTTGGAGCATACTTCTTCATAACATACAAGATGCCTGAAAGGATTCTCTACTGCACTTCTCTGATTTTGAAATATGTTAAAGTGATTTTTGCTCATATAAAACCTTTGTTGTGTAACTCTTTTGCAATATCAAGGGTATCTCTATCTTGAAAATCAATCCCCTCTTTTTTGGCTATCTGTTCAAAAAATTCTCTCGGATAAGCCAAAGTAAGGGAGTAGCTATTTTCATAATTTTCAAAAAAATCAAAGTTGTCCTCAAAAGACTCATTGATAGTTTCAATCAGATCATCAGATATAGATTTTAACTCTTTGCTACTCTTATTTAAAGAGGTTACAAGCTCTTTTGCCCCTTTAATAAAAAAACATCTCCTATCCATTTTTACACTTCAAAGGGAAAGTATTAAAAAATTTCTCATGAATCATAATAAGAGTTATCGACATAATTGACCAGCATAGAGATGTATCATCAACATTACCAACCCCGGGAACCCTGTCAATATATTTTGCACCTATATTGCTATAATAAAAAAAGTATACTATCATCCCAAGCACAACAACTGCAATAAATCTCAAAAGTAAATTAAGGAATTTATTTCGAGAGGTAATAAAATTATTAAAATAAACCTTGATTATATTATGTGCAAAAAGCATAAAAGCAGCTATTTCAGCAACATGCAAATGTCTGAAGCGTGGATCATCTGTATAATTCCCACCAGTAAATGGTTCATCCCATGCCAAATTTAAAATTGTCTCAACAATATACATAAAGAGAAATCCTGATACAACAGCAATAAATAATATTATTATAAAATTGATAACCGAACCTCTCTCAAAATTAGGGAGGATTGTTTTGAGAAAATCTTTACCTGAATCAGATAAGAATGTTATAAAAAAAACTCCTGCAATCATCCATCCAAGATGATAAAAAGAGCTTGACGTCATAGCTAATTCCTCCCACCATGGGATAACTCCTGCAAATAGCTGGGTTGGAACAAAAAGTGATGTAACATGTGGATGATATAGGACAGAATAGATAATTATAGCAAAAAATGATATAGCAAATGTTTTGCTTATACCTATAACAAAGTTGGATAACATTTCCCATGGCTGATTTTTAAAACCTATATTCCACAATGTTGCTACAAAGATAAATGATGTTACAAAGTATAAAATTGCAAGAGATGAATTTTCCCTTGCATTCCATATCTCTGCACCTACACCACCTGCTGCTATAATTGATTTGGGGCTAAAATAAGCAATTCCAAATTTACCAATAAAATTCCAGAAAAAGAGGTAATAACCAAGAAAAAAGAGAATCAAAGAAATTATAAAGGGTAAAATACCATTTGAAGATTTGTTTGAAGAAGAGAAAGAGTTAAAAATATCAGTTACTAAGATAATTGAACACATCAAAAATGTTATTAAAGATAGACCATACATAGGGGTAAAAAGTTTAAATATCCCATTAGTCGGAGCAAAAAAAACTCTCCAGATAATAAAATTTAGTATAATGATAAGTATAAAACTGATAATACCTTTTTTAATATTATAGGATTCACTCATGACCACCCTCCATATCACAATATAAAAAAGGAGCAGCATTTTAAAGACTGCTCCTTTACTAAAACTTTATATGGTTAGAAAACTATTACATCCCCATTTGTGAGAAAAGCGTGTGTATCCCTTGCAACTGATGACTTTTTGGGGTAACTTTTGTAGGTATCTGTCCCCTTTACAATTGGTAGACCACTCTCAGCAGCTTTTTCTGCCCAAATCCAGCCTGTGCAGTGATTACACGCCATCTTCACAGGCTTGAATGATTTACAACCTTTTATTATATCATCAAATTTTGGATCCCAATTCTCAAAGAGAGATATATGTAACCCACCATAACAGCCGTATATATTTTTGCCACCTTCAATATTCTTCCTTGCAAAACTGTAAAGAGTGAGTATCCCTGGATGACAACAACCTGTAACTGTAACAATACCTTTATCTTTTACATTGAAATAGAGGACATTCTCACCTCTAACCCTGAGAAGTATAGGAACATCAAACATTTTAATAGCAACTCCATCACCAAGTTTGTAAATCTGCTCAGGAACAGTCTTTATCAATTTCCCTTTAAAAGGTATGCTATTTTTACAGCCAGCAACTTTGTGGTCATATCCATTGAGTAACTGCTCATCTTCAGGATACATGGTGCTTGGTCCATAAATAGTAAGTTTCTCATTGACATGCTTTAAGGTTGATTCTATACCCCAATAGTGATCCAAATGCCAATGGCTTATAATAAGAGTGTCAATTTCACCACTTTGAAGCATCTTGTCTATCCCATGTCTTTTGTAAACATAATCCATCCACTCATTATTCCACCCACTATCGAGGAGTATCTTCTTCTTTTTGCCATCAAGAAATTCAACTTCAAGGAGGGCTGAATATCCTCCAGAGTTGTTTTTGTCCCAAGGGATAATGTATTGGTTGGTATTTGCACCACCATGGTCAACAATATCCTTTTTAAATTGGTCATTATTAAACCAGCTTGTCTCTGTAAGAACAGTCACCTTTAAACTCTTGCACTCACCAATATTCTCTTTTTTGCCAGCTGCAAGCTTTGAAGGAATTCCTAAATTTGTGATAGCTCCTGCAGCAACTGCTGCACCACCAACTGTTTTTAAAAATGTTCTTCTTTTCATCTCTCCCCTCCCCCTATAAATATTAATTTGTTAGAAAATAAAAACATTAAATTTATTCTATAAAAAAAGTAAAAGTGTGAAAAAGATTGTATGAAAAAATTTAGATAAGACAAAGTCAAGCTCCTATGGATAGGAAACTATTTATTTATTAGTTCATTAAAAATAATAACAAAATAATGTTTTATAGTCAAGATTTATTTTTAGAGAATAACTTTTGGGAAATATTTTAAAATTACAAATCTGGCAATTTATACCTTCAATTTAAAGATATTGAGTAATTATATTTTATTTTTAATATTAAAACAGTAAATGATTATATTTCTGGATGTGAGGGGGTTAAATACGGTTTAAGGAAAACCATATTTCAATAAGTGGAGAATCAATGATAAAAATGTTACCTGTCTTTCTGCATGGAATCTGATAGAGTATCAAGTAATACGGAAAGTATTTTTTAACACAATTTTTCACTAAAAAAGGGGATTTATGAGTAAAAAAAGAGCCCTCTTTTTAAAAGAGAGCTCTTTTACTTCTATGAAGATTTGTCTCTGTTTCCTTCATCTTTACAATTATCAGTATTGCATTTAATTTGGTTAACTATAGGTTTAGGGAAGTGATTGCAAAGCTGGTGATTTCTTATAGCAATTTTCATTTCAACCTGACACACTCCATTATCTTTATGTTTTATGTCAAGAATTTCAACTCCTCTAATAAAAGAGTTAGTCGCTATATTTATCCTATCGTAATCAACAATATAATTACCAGCACGTGTGTAAGCATCTAAAAATATTCCTCTGAGCTTTTCAGATATAAGCCTATAACCATCAGCAATACCTGCTCTTTCAGCCAGAAGATATTTTTGAACATCAGTAAGTTCTTTATCAGCTGGTGGGGCACCTCTACCTGTTGAGTATAGGTTTATAATACAGCAGTTGCCACTATTTACCTCTCCACCAAAAGAGTTTGTCCCTTTTACACTTCCTGCAAAAGTGTTGATACAGTTATCAGCACAGGCTCCACTATGCATTGCAGGGGGATTTCCAGCAGATAAATGTTCAGCTGATACAAAATCAACAGATACAAAGAAAACCATTAAAAACAAAAAAAGAAAAGGAACAGACATAAAAAATTTCATTCTCATTTAACCCTCCTCATAGTTAAATATTTTTTATTCTAAATAACTTTTATACTGAATCGGAAAAAATATGAAAAACTTAAACAAAGTTTATCTTATTTTTAAATCTTAATTTCAAAATAGTCAAGAATATTAAAGTTAACAAGAGTAAACAGTAGTATAAATAATAAATTTTCAAGGTTCAAAATTTAAATTATCCCACCAAATTTATATTATTGTCATTTTAACAAACAGAGTGAAGGGCTTCGAAATTCCTATAGTCACCATACTGAAGTCTGGAGAAAAGATAAAAATAAAAATTAAAAATAGAAAAAGAGGAAAGAGAAAAACAAAAATACAAAAGAAATACCACCCCGTCACCTGACGGTGCCACCCCTCCAAAGAGGGGAATTCCCCTCTACTTTGCTACACCCCCCATAAGAACAGGCGTAAGGCTGAAGTGTTGAAGGCTGAAGGGAAAGATAAAATTCAAGGTTCAAAATTTAAATTATAGTGACAAACTATATTTTTTGTCATTTCGACGAGCGTAGCAAGGAAAAATCTCAAGGGCAGTCTTGAAGTGTGAGGAAAAAACAAAAACAAAATACAAAAGAAAAAACCACCCCGCCGCTGTTATTATTTTTTTAAAATTCCCCTCCTTCGGAGGGGTGGCAGGCAGAGCCTGACGGGGTGGTCAAAAGAGTGTCTGATATCTCAAAATAGTTTACCCCATAAATCGAAAAGATATGGGTGGGAAAAAATAGTTGTTAGTTTTTAGTGTTTAGTGTTTAGTGTTTATAACAGAAAAAAGATAAAAGCAAAGAGGGTTTATTTTTGTCTTGAGTGTTATAGTTTTTTTAAAAAAATAATTCTCAATTCACCATTCATAATTAAACCACCTCTACACCTGACGGTGCCACCCCTTGAGTAGAGGGGAATTGAAGCGAGATAAAAACAGA
>DYJV01000013.1 GCA_020722945.1 Candidatus Methylomirabilis sp.
AAACAAATATTTTTTTGTTCAAAAGTTGGTATGTGTTTGATTTCCCGACAGGCTGATAGTTTGCAATGTCTCAATTTTAGAGTGTGTCAAAAATAAAATATCTATTTTATTATTTTCTAAAATCTCAAGAACATTAGCAATCGCATCATCACGAAGTAAATCATCGTCACTAAGTATCCAAATATATTCTGAATTATAAAATTGCATAAATCCATTAAATATATTTGCATCTGCACCTATGTTAAAATGGTTTTTTCGATATATAAAATTCTCTTTTTTACAATATTTTTCAACTTCTATATAACTATGGGCTAAGCATTGTCATTAACAATAACAGCAACTTTTGATGTATCAATAGTGCTACTGATTGCATGAAGCTGTTTTAAAAGTGATTCAACACGATTGTATGTTGGGATATAAATTGTTAATTTATACATTTAATTTTTGCCTTAAGAAATACAATACTTTAAACAAAAAATCTGGTATATATAACATTAAAAATTAAAGTTCTGCCTTTCTACCGACAGGCAGAACACTTTTTCATTCTTTTTTTACAGGGACATTATAAAAGAGTGGGATAATTGGTATATAAAGAAATTTTATATCGGGGCAGAGGGATTTGAACCCCCGACCCCCTGCTCCCAAGGCAGGTGCGCTAAACCAAGCTGCGCTACGCCCCGAATTAGGAAGATGTTCCTATTACTTTTTAATGTTAATGTCAAGAAAAATATTAAACTAAACAACTATAAATTTCCAAAACCACCCAGCCCTTGAAGACTTAAGAGAAAATTTATAGACAAATTGTTTGGGTTATTTTCGTCAGTAACACTCAGGTCAATAGATAGACATTTGGGTGAAAATCTCACTCCGTAAGTGCTCCTTTCAAGCGAACCTGTAATATAGTTGTAGTTAAGGTAATTATATACATCAAATTTATCTAAGAAATGTGCATTAAAAAGAAAATTAAGCTGCTCAACTTCATCTTTAAGGTATCTATACTCAGCAGAAAAGAAAGAACCTTCATAAACGTCAATATTCCCCCATAAGGTAAATTTATCAAGCTCCTTATCATTACTGTCATATTCAAGGTTATTATCAATAGAAAAATATTTGGACAATTTTACTTTTAAATCTGAATAAAGATTGCTGTTGCTCCTTCCACCAAAAAAAGATTCTTCACGCTCTATCTGTAAAGCCCTTGCGATATCCCAATAGAGAAGTTCATCGTGGCTTCCATCTTCAAATCTTGATAATACCCTCTGGGTTACACCATATTTTAATATATTCTTGTTTATTTCAGCATCAAGATAATCAAAATATCTAAGTCTGTCAAAAAGCTCAGGAGTTTTACTTATATATTCATACTCATATAGCGGTTCTACTATATGTTTTAATTTGATAATACCAAAATAAGGGAAATCGTATACTCTTGAGACCTGAGTCCTGCCAATATTGCTTAGCATAGTGTAAATTTTGTTTTTATTACCAAGTGAATCTTCATTGATATCAAAAAAATACTCTGCAAATGTAGGTGAAACTTCTGTCTCTGTAATAAAATAATTGCTAAAAGATAGAGGTTTTGAAAAAGTTGGCTTTAATATCACCCTTGAAAAGCTCTCACCCATTTTTCTGTAAATATTAAGATATTCACCATTAAACATATTGTAGATACCAACTCCAAGAAAATCGTTTTGTGATATGAATAGACTAACTTCAGGCAATTTCTGGCTGGTAGTATCATTTGAAGTTTTGGTAAGGTCTTTGTAATACTCCATATCAAAAGTTAAATTGAGATAATCGATCCTTTTGTTGAGATAAAGTATCGAAGTAAGGCTATTCTCTGCTTGTTCATTGTGCCTATTAACAAAATTATTCCCTTTAAAATCTTCACTAAAATCCTCTTTATAATTTATATCACTCACAAGATTAATATTTGTGTAAAGTTTAAGATTATTATCAAATTCTTGGTTATGTTGAAAATTTAGAAAATATCTTTTATTTTTATCCTCAAATATTGCATAATCATCCTTCTTCCCCCCCCCATCATCAAGGAAGAACATTTTGAATACTCCATTGCCATTTTCAGTGAGCATATACCGATACTCACCTCCAACTTTGACACCACGCTGAGACATCAGGTCATAATAAAAAGTAACATCTGAACTCTGATCAAGTGCCCAATAGTAACCTTGGGTATATCTTAGACCAAATTTGGTATTTAGATCAAAAGAGGGGAAGAGAAACCCTGAAGTCCTCTCTGTTTTCGCAGGAAAGGTCATATATGGAAGATACATTACTGAGTAAGGAAGAAAATTAAATTTGAATTTATTCTCTTTAGATTTACCTATCCCTTCAGGAGATATAGTAGCCTCTTTACATTTAAATGCCCATAGAGGATCTTTAGCATCGCACGATGTAAGAGTAACATCTTTTAGAGTGTAGCCGCCACTCTTATCTCTCTGTATATTATCACTCATAATCCTAAAATTTCTTTCCGCTACAAATATTTCCCCCTTTTCAATTTCACCAGAATAATCTGAAAGATTGAGCTTAACTCTCTCACAATTTATATGATCCCCATCCTTCATTATGACTACATTACCTGTAGCATTGACGATCTTGCTTGTAAGATTATACTCTACCTTATCCGCAGTAATTTCAATACCCTCTTGGAGTATCTTTACAAGACCCTCAGCATAAAAAATATTATTTTTCTTGTCGTAGCTAAAAACATCGGCAGTTATTTCAGTTTTACCCATCTTTTTGAAATCAAAATTCTTCTTGATTAATTCAAGAGAGAATAATTCTGAATTAAGAGAGAGTATAAAAAATATAAATAGGAAATATGATAAAAATTTTTTCAAGTCATTCCCCTTTAAAATTCATTTTGTAAATTTATAGTTGTTACCCATAGTGAATGCACTCTCAGAGAGTTTACCAAAATATCTCTTAGCTTCACCCACTGCATAAAGTGACCCTGTAAATAGAACCATATCTTTATCACCTGCAATCTCAATCCCCTTCTGTATCGCATCAGAGATATTAGGAAGGAAAAAAGTCTCCTTGTTGTAACCAAGAGATTTCTCTTTTAACAGAGCCATATCAGCACTCCTGTCAATATTGGCTTTTGTAAAAATTATTGTATCAGCAGGTGGAATGATTTCTTTAAATATTGCATCGAGATCTTTATCCTGCATAACTGCAACTATCAATATGAGCTTGTTGTAATTAAAAAGAGTGAGATTGCTCCTTAATACTGCTGCTCCGTCGGGATTGTGCGCTCCATCAATAATAAATAGAGGTGTATTGAGGACTTTTTCGAGTCTCCCTTCCCATTTGATATTTTTTAATCCTCTAACGGTTTTAATCTCATCAAGCACAATACCGCATTTTTCAAGGGCAAAGACAGCAAGTGATGAATTGGTTATTTGGTGAAAACCAGCCAGTGAACTCTGTAAATTTTTAAAATTATACTTTGGTGAAATGTAGTCAAATTGCTGACCTTTTACATTAATAGATGTTCCCTTATCCAAAATAAATAATTTGGAATTCTGCTCAGTAGCAACATCAGAGAGAAGAGAAATTACATCACTATCGGTTGCAGATGTTACTGCAATAGAGTTGACCTTGATGATCCCTGCTTTCTCATAAGCGATACTTTTTATATCTTTTCCAAGATACTCCTCATGCTCTTTCGTAACATTTGTGATAACAGAAACAAGGGGAGATTTGACAATGTTGGTAGAATCAAGACGACCACCCAACCCAGTCTCCATAATAGCATAATCAACTCCCTTTTCATAAAAATATAAGTAAGCCAAAGCTGTAGTAAAATCAAAGAAAGTTACCGTAGAAGAGGCATTGACAATATCAGCGATAGGTCTTATCTTGGTAACATATTTGATTATATCGTTGTCTGAAATATCCTCCCTATTAATCCTTATTCTCTCATTAAATTTGATGAGATGCGGGGATGTGTAAAGAGCAGTTTGGTAGCCATGCTCAATAAGAATAGATTCTATAGTTGCACAAACCGAACCTTTGCCGTTGGTGCCAGCAACATGAATGACCTTCAGTTTATCTTGTGGAGAATCAAACTCTTTTAGGATTGCTTCTATCTTATGCAAACCAAAACTTACACCAAACTTCTCCAAACTGAAAAGGTAATCAATAACAGAGTTATACTGATTTGTCATATATTTATGACCATGCCATCTTCTAAAAATTCTATCTTTTTAGATGTTTTGAGGGCTCGGATCTCTTCTTTTATTTGGGAAGAGTATTTAGGCTTTAGGTGATAAATATATATTTGGATAGAGTTATCTTTTATCTTTTCTATCTGCTCCAACATGATTGATGGAGTAAGATGTTTGCTTACCTCTGCTAATTTCTGGGATTGATCAGGGAATGAACACTCAATAATGACAAATTTGATATTTTTGTTGAGGTTTATCTGGTCAAAAATCTCATCTGTTTTATATGTATCAGATATGAATACACACCCTACCCCACCCTTTTCTATTATAAAAGCTAAATTGGGAACAGTATGATTAACCTTTATAGGGAGTATTGATATAGAATTTAGATTAAAACGCTCACGTTCTTTGATACAATTGTAGTGAAGAATAGGATCATGAATAGGAATCATAGCAAAATCAGGGAAAATTATATTGTTAAAAAAATTGTGTTTTAATGAGTCAATAGTCTCTTCAAGAGAATATACATTTACCTTTTTATCAGGTATTTCAATAAAATTGTCTATAAGAAGAGGGATATCCTTGATATGGTCAAGATGGGAGTGGGAAACAATGATATGTTCTATACTCTGCTGCTCCTCAATAGTGAGAGTTGATACAACATTCCCAGCATCTATAAGAATAGCATCATCGATAAGAAAAGAGGTTAAGCCTTTATTCTTTTCACTACCCCCATTGGCTCCTAATACTTTAAACTTCATCATAACTAAATATTATTTAATTTAAAAAATTTGTCAAGTATTACTTTGATTTTGTTGCTTTAAAAATTATTAAAAAATTTCTCTTTTAGATGTTTCTGAACAATTTGAGGGACAAGCTTCGATATATCTCCACCGAGCATACATATCTCTTTAACTATTTTGGAGCTGATATAAAGATTCTCCTCTGACGCCATCATATAGATAGTATCAAGTTTTCTATTTAATTTCCTATTTATCTGTGCAAGCTGAAATTCAAATTCAAAATCAGAGATAGCTCTCAAACCTCTAATAATAACTTTAACACCCTTTATATCAAGGTAATTAATAAGTAAACCTGAAAACATATCCACTACAACTTTGTCATTACCTAAAAAAACTTCCTCTATAATCTTGACTCTATCTTCAGTTGAAAAAAGGTGATCTTTCTGGTAATTTTTGGCAACAGCAACTACTACTTTGTCAAATATCATTGTGCTTCTCAAAATTATATCAACATGACCATTTGTTATAGGGTCAAAAGAACCGGGATACACAGCAATACTCTCCACTTTAACCTCCATTAATTTTTTTTTGTAGTATAGTTAGGGCAATCTCTCCATAATTTTTCTCTTTAATAATATCTATATCTCCATCTGCTACAAATCTCTCTTTCTTTGCATGTTCTATAATAATTAAATTATCAGTAGAGACATTTGAAAAATTCTTAAACTTTGAAAGGAATCTACTCGGATAATCTCTTTTGAATGGCGGGTCAAGAAAAATTATATCAAATTTAATCTTTTCGTTAAAATTCTTTAAAAAATCAAAAACAGAGGCAGATATAATTTTATACTTACCATTCTCTATCTTTAACGAATCAATATTTTTTTTGATCACAGATATGTTTTCCATACTATTTTCAACAAAATAAACCAATTCAGCACCTCTACTTATAGCTTCTATCCCTATTGCACCTGTTCCTGCAAATAAATCTAAAAAGATACTCCCTGCTACTTTAAAATTTATTATATCAAAGAGTGCTTCCTTCACTTTATCCGTAGTTATTCTTATATCTAAATTGTCTATTGGTTCGAGAACTCTGCTTTTATATATCCCTGATACAACTCTCATTTATAGAATCAACCTGCTCATTGGATAAATTACTCTGATAAACTTTTAATCAAATAACCCATACATCATAAAAAATATATTGTAAATATTTTAGAATCAAGTAAATTTTTATATTACTTGATAAACAGAGTAAAATTCTTTTAAAACAATATTGAAAATCTAAGTTATATCTACCATTTGAAATAAACAATAGTGAGAATAAATCTCAAGAACTTAAAACATTTACCATAATTTTTATACATATTTGAGATAACAGAATTAGATTAATAGATAATTTAAGGTTAACAATAGATGCTGTATCTCATAAATCAATAACCAAAAACAAATTCTTGACAAAAAACCAAATAAATATTAAAAGACACATCCTATTATACAAATTGAAGGGGAGAATATTATGACCAAATCTGATATCGTAAATAAGTTTACAGAAAAAGAGGGTATCAAAAGGAAAATGTCTGAAGAGATCATTGATATAGTTTTTGACTCAATGAGAGAATCTTTAATTGAAGGGAAAAAAGTTGAAGTCAGAGGTTTTGGGACATTTAAGATCAAAGATTATAAAGAATATCAAGGAAGGAATCCAAGAACAGGAGAAGTTATTGATGTTCAACCTAAAAAACTACCATTTTTCAAAGTTGGGAAAGAGCTTAAAGAAAAGCTTAACTCTTAGTATAATCTTTATCATCTCATCATCTTTTACATATTTAAAAGCAAGCGAATTATATATTTACAAGAAAAATAATGGTGAGATGTTCTTTACCAACATTAAACCTATTACAGTTGGCAATGGCTATAAGAGTATCAAAATCATCAAATATGGAAGTAATAGCAATGCTGTATCTTTATCTCCAGCTTACAACCTAAAATTTCACAATAAGCCGGAGATAGATGCATTCCTAAAAGAGGCAGCCCAAACTTACAATCTCGATTACAAACTACTAAAAGCAGTTGCATTGACTGAATCTGATCTCACTCACAATGTTGTTTCAGAAAAGGGTGCTGTTGGAGTAATGCAGCTCTTACCAAAAACTGCGGATAGATTTGGGGTCAGAGATATAAAAAATCTTGAGGAGAACATTAAGGGTGGTGCCAAATATCTCAAATTCCTACTCGAAATGTTTAACAACAACTCCAAATTTGCAGTAGCAGCATACAATGCTGGTGAGAATAGCATCCTAAAATACAACGGTGTTCCACCTTATCCAGAGACACAGAAATACATCAACAAAGTTTTTGCATTTTACAAAAAACTTTCAAATAATGAAAAAATTTTTTAATATACCCAACTCTCTAAGTTTTTTCAGGATATTCACAGTCTTTCCAGTGGTAGCTCTGTTATACTTTGAAAACCAATTTACAAGTTTAGCTGCAGGTTTGATAATATCTGTAGCTTTTATAACTGATTTTTTTGACGGTCTTTTAGCAAGAAGGTATAATCTCACTACAAATTTTGGTAAATTTATAGACCCTTTGGCAGATAAGATATTGCTTCTCGCATCTCTGGTGATGCTTGTCCACCTCAATCGTGTGCAGGCTTGGATAGCAATTGTAATTCTTACAAGAGAGTTTACTATTACCGGGTTACGTGCTATTGCAGCAACAGAAGGGATAGTAATACAAGCCTCCGAACTTGGCAAAACCAAAACAGGCACTCAGATAGCAGCACTTATCCCTTTAATTATATACTACCCATTTTTAGGACTCAATTCAAAGGTAATAGGCTACTTCTTCCTTTACATTGCACTCGTAGTAACAATCTGGTCAGGCTACAAATACCTCTACGATTTCTACAAACAAATCAAATAATGCTCATTTCTGTTGTCCTCCCTGTTTACAATAGGGAATCTTATATTTGCTCTGCTGTTCAATCAGTAATATTGCAGACATACAAAAATTGGGAGCTTGCTATCGTTGATGACCACTCAACAGACGATACATACTTTTCAATCCTTCCACTTATTGCAAATATCAAAAATATAAGTTACTTTATCCTTGATAAAAATTATGGAGTTAGCTTTGCAAGAAATTACGGGATCAGATGGACAAAGGGTGAATATATAGCTTTTCTTGATTCAGATGATTACTGGCTCCCCTCAAAACTCGAAAAACAGCTTAAATTTATGCAAAAACATAACTATACAATATCACAAACAGATGAATTTTGGGAAAGAAACCATAAATTTGTAAATCCTAAAATAAAACATCAAAAGATAGCTGACAATATTTTTGATAAATCTCTTGAAATGTGTATAGTAAGTCCATCTGCTGTTATGATGAAAAGGGAGTTTTTTGACAAAGTAGGATTATTTGACAACAATATGCCTGCATGTGAAGATTACGACCTGTGGCTTAGGGCTTCCCTATTTTACAAAGTTGGTCTATTTCCTGAGAAGCTGATTGTAAAAAGAGGGGGGCATGATGACCAGCTCTCAAAAAATAATTCTCTCGACAAATACAGGATATATGCTCTTTTGAAGCTACTATTATCAGGTAAACTAACACCTTTAGATAGAGATAAAGTTTTAGAGGCTCTTGATAAAAAAATTAATATTTACATACAAGGGTGCCGAAAAAGAGAGAAAAGAGCTGAAGTTTTATTTTACAATGCAATTATAAAGAGGTATCTAAAAAATGATCAAAATAGCAAGTTTTGAAAAAAATTATAGTAATATCAATATCTATAGCTTTTGACTATTATGAAGATAGAAACTTTTAAAATAGAGAATATCTCTGAGGATTATCTTCTCAAAAGTATATCATTCCCCTCAAATGAAGAGTATAGCAGACTAAAGGATTCAATCTTAAAATATGGGATACAATCCCCTATTGTTATATTTGAGAAAGATAGTAAATTGAATATTATTGATGGCTACAAAAGATTCAATATAGCAAAATCAGAGAAGATAAATTCAATTAACTGCATAGTTGTTAATAATATTTGCGAAGAAAATCTAATAATAAAATACACTCTTTACAACTCATTTAGAAAATTAAATGATGTAGAGACAGCCACACTAATCACCACACTTATAGAGAATTACCCTCCACTATTACCTAAGATTTTTGAGATATTAGAGCTAAAATATTCAGAAAAACAGATTCAATATTTCAAAAATATTACAAAATTAAATTTCAAATTCAAATTATTACTTGTAGAAAATCAATTAAACAGAAATATTATCCAAAGGCTCTCGTCACTCTCTGATACAGAGCAGGAGATATATTTTAATATTTTTAAGACCTTAAGGCTTAACAACAATAAACAGAAAAAATGCTTTGATATGATCAACGATCTTATCCTAAGGGATAATACAGATATTAAAAATTTACTTCACCAAATTTATCCAAATCTTATCAATAGTGGATATTCAAAAGATATGGAAGATACTTTTTTTTCAAAATTGCAAAAATTGCACTCACCTGAATATTTTAATTTTCACAACTTAATTGAAGATTTTAAAGATAAACTAAAATTATCAAAAAGTGGAATAAATATCTACTCCCCCTCATTTTATGAAGATGGAATATTTAAAACAGAAATTTTCTTCAAAAATATCGATGAGCTTGCTAAAAAAGTAAAATTCTTAGAAAAAAAGATTGATGAGATTAAAGATAATGAAGAGTTCAGAAAGATTTTCAATTACTAAAATTTATATAGATAGAAACTCTGTCAACAGTCAAATTACCAAAAATACACTATCTCTGTTACCTGAGACCCCTTATGAGATAGTTGACAAGTTAGAGAAAAAAGGGATAAATCTATCAGATAGCAAAAAGATTCTATACCTTAAAGAAAATAAAAGTAATTTTTTCAAAAAATGTCCCGGAACTCCCAATTATATCTGCTGCCTATACAAAGTTCTACACCTTGCTGAAAATTGCCCAATGGATTGTTCATACTGTATTTTACAGGCTTATTTTAAAAATCCTTACCTGACTATATTTACAAATACAGACAAAATGCTCAATGAAATATCAGAAGCAGACAAAAAAGGTGTAATATACAGAGTGGGGACAGGTGAATGGACAGACAGTTTTGCATTAGAGCCCTTTGGGAATTGGAATCAACTTCTCATACCCTTCTGGGGAGAGCTTAATAATCTATTTCTTGAACTGAAAAGTAAAGATAACAACCTTGATTTCTTAAAATATAGTAAAGTTCATAAAAGAAAAGTTATAATATCCTTCTCTCTTAACAGTAGCAAGATACAGCAGAGTGAAGAGCTTAACACAACTACAATAGAAGAGCGTATAAAGATTGCAAAAAAAGCTTACGAACAAGGTTTTATAAACTCTTTCCATTTTGACCCAATAATTTACTACAACGGATACCAAAAAGATTACGAAGATAGTATCAATATGCTTTTTGATAATATTCCTGAAAATAATATATGCTGGATAAGTATGGGAACATTAAGATTCATCCCTGCTTTAAAAGATATAGCAATTAAGAGGTTCCCAAATTCAAATATATATTTTCAAGAGTTCCACACAGGTATAGATAGTAAATACAGATACTTTATAAAAAAAAGGATTGACATATACAGAGATATCGTAAAAGCAATAAGGAAGAGAAGCCTCAATGTCCCTCTATATTTTTGTATGGAAAACAGAAAGGTTTGGGAGAGTGTTTTCGGGGTTGCCCCAAAAAACAGTAAAAGCCTCTCCAACTATCTTGATGAATCTATTTTGAAAGTATCAAAAAATTACTAACTTACAGCTTTCTTGATTTTCCCAGCTTTGATACATCTGGTGCAAACCTTTATTTTCTTATTTCCATCAGATGTGACAACTCTTACTGATTGAAGATTAGGAAACCATCTTCTTTTACTTTTGTTGTTGGCATGGCTTACATTATTGCCTACCATTGGAACTTTTCCACAAATTTCACATTTATTACCCATTGACATTAACCTCCAATTTGTTTAAATTAGGATAGCCTAATTAACAAATCTAATTTAAATTATCAAGGATTTATTTTGAAAAAAAGCTATTTTCTTAAAATATTTTTTATACTCCTTTTTATAATCGTAGTTGACAATCTCTTCTCTGAATATTTCAGAATCAAAAATATAGAGAAAGATTCAAGTCATCTTGCAAATATCGATACCGTAGTCGTTCTGACTGGAGCTAAAGGGAGGATACTTGAAGGATTCAAATTCATAAATATTCCTAATATCAAATACTTAATTATCAGCGGAGCAAATCCTTTCTCTCCTAAAGAGGATATCCTCTCTTTTTACACTGATTATAAAGATTACTTCCCAAAAATAATCATAGAAAGGAGATCAACAAATACAATTGAGAATGCAGTTGAACTAAAAAAGATAATTTATGATAAAAATATATCTAATTTACTCATAATAACATCACAAACCCATATTTACCGCACAAAATACATTTTCAACAAAATATTTACCAACAAAGCTCCACAAATTTACTTTTGGTCAATAAATGAAGATATTACTTTGAAAAAAATATTAAAGGAGAAAATTAAATTAATATTTGATATTATCTATCTCAACCTTACAAACATTGACCAAATCAAACCTTCCCCTATCCGTAAAATGTAAGAATTATTCAAGAATTTTTCCTTGACTACAATAAAATAATGTTCTATATGTGTATGCATAATACAGAATTATACCAAAACAAAAGGAGGAAGAGATGGCAGAGCTTTATAAAGATGTTTATCCAGTTCCACCAAAAGTTAGAGAAGTTGCTTATATTAAGAGCAGGGAAGAGTATCAGAAAATGTATAAGGAATCTATCGAGAATTCAGATGTATTTTGGTCTAAAATAGCTGAAGAGTATGTTACATGGTTTAAAAAATGGGACAAGATCCAAGATTGGAAATATAGTAAGGATGAAGTTTATTTAAAATGGTTCTTAAATGGTAAGTTAAATGTCAGCTACAACTGCCTTGACAGACACCTCAAAACAAGAGGTAATCAAGTTGCCCTTATCTGGGAAGGGAATGAACCTACAGAAGACAGAAAATTCACATATAAAGAGCTTTATGAGCAGGTTTGCAGATGTGCCAATGTTCTAAAATCAATGGGAATCAAAAAGGGAGATAGAGTTTCAATATATCTACCTATGATCCCTGAGCTTGTTATTGCAATGCTTGCATGTTCAAGAATTGGAGCTATTCATTCAATAGTTTTCGGCGGTTTCTCTTCAGAAGCATTGAGAGATAGAATCCAAGATTGTGAAGCAAAGGTTCTTATTACTTGCAATGGTTACTACAGAGGAGCAAAAGCTCTCAATCAGAAAGAGAATGCAGACAAAGGGTTAGCTTCATGCTCATCTGTCACTAAAGTTCTTGTTGTTCCAAGAATAGACAAAAACTCATTTAAAGTAACATGGAATCCCAAATTAGACGTGTGGTGGGATGAAGCATTAGCAAAAGAAGCACCTGAATGTCCATACGAAGAGATGGACGCTGAAGATCCACTATTTATACTTTATACTTCAGGATCTACAGGCAAGCCAAAAGGTGTTCTCCATACAACAGGTGGCTACCTTGTATGGGTTGCTTTTACTCACAAAATGATATTTGATTATCACGACGGCGATATATTTTTCTGCACAGCAGATATCGGATGGGTCACAGGTCATAGCTATATCACATACGGTCCTCTATGCAATGGTGCTACATCAGTTATGTTTGAAGGTGTCCCCAATTATCCTACACCTTCAAGATTTTGGGATATTGTTGACAAATACAAAATAACTATCTTCTACACCGCTCCTACAGCTATCAGAGCCCTTATGGGTGCTGGAGACCAATATGTTGACAAGAAAAAGCTCAAAAGCATCAGAATATTGGGTACTGTTGGTGAACCTATCAACCCTGAAGCATGGAAATGGTATTACGAGAAAATTGGTGATAGCAAATGTGCTATTGTTGACACATGGTGGCAGACAGAGACAGGTGGTATTTTGATTACAGGTCTACCAGGTGCAATAGATATGAAGCCTGGAATGGCAACTACTCCATTCTTCGGAGTAGACCCAACGATTGTAGATCCTCAAACCGGTGTAGAAATCAAAGGTAAAGCTGAAGGTGCTCTTGTTATTAAGAGACCTTGGCCTGGACAGATGAGAGGAGTGTATGGTGATCCTGATAGATTCAGACAAACATACTTTATACAGTATGACGGATTCTACTTCTCAGGTGACGGTGCCGAGAGGGATGAAGATGGAGATTATAGAATCACAGGAAGGATAGATGATGTTATCAACGTATCTGGACACAGAATGGGGACAGCAGAGGTAGAAAGTGCACTTGTTGAGCACGCAAAAGTCGCTGAAGCTGCTGTTGTTGGTTGTCCTCACGACCTTAAAGGACAAGGCATTTATGCTTATGTTACCCTTATAGCAGGTGCATCTCCAAGCGAAGATATCAAAAAAGAACTTATCGGACTTGTAAGAAAGATAATAGGACCAATAGCAACACCTGATTTTATTCAGTTTGCTCCAGGTTTACCTAAGACAAGATCTGGTAAAATAATGAGAAGGATATTAAGAAAGATAGCTGCAAATGAAGTTGACCCTAAAACTATCGGTGATACATCAACACTTGCAGATCCTACAGTTGTTGACGATCTGATAAAAAATAGGCTAAACAAATAATAATCTTCAAAATAAAAGAGCGGTGCTATACGACCGCTCTTTCTCTCTTTATAAAAAAATCAATTTACAAACTTTCTAATCTCAGCTTAAAAGTAGCAAAAATTAATAAGGGCTTGCTATATTAGACTCTCAGAGATTCTAATATTCTAAAAAATCTGATACAAATACAACCTTAAAATTACAGTTTCTTCTTATTCCCCTCTACTCAAGTGGTGGCAGGCAAAGCCTGACGAGGTGTTTTATTAATTGTTAAACCTGAAAAAAGGTTTATAAAATTTACTTGCAATTTCATCAAGTGTCTCATCACCCTCTAAAACTTCAATAACAACTTTTGCCTTAAAATCTACACTAAAGTTTTTTCTTTTTCCAAAAGAGATTATATCTCTCGCAGAGGTGCAAAGGTTTTTCTTTGCAACTTTGTGTTTTGGTGAGAAATCATATGTGATTTACAATCCTTGTAATTCCATCTTTCACTCTTTTTTTACAGGGATATTATAAAAAAAGTTATCGGGAGTAAACCCTAACTCGTTACCTCTGTCCCCACACCCTCATTAGTGAATATTTCAAGAAGTGTAACATTTTCAATCCTACCATCCACAATATGAACCTTCGTAACACCATTTTGAATAGCTTTTTTACAAAACTCAACCTTTGGAATCATTCCACCTGTAATGGTCTTATCCTTTATAAGCTTCTCAACTTCATCTATTTTTATTGAGGATATAAGATTCTTGTTACTATCAAGAACACCTGCAACATCTGTAAGCATAATTAATTTCTCAGCTTTAAGTGAGATAGCAATCTCACCTGCAACAAGGTCAGCATTTATATTGTAGGTATGACCATCTTCATCAATGCCAACAGGAGCTATTACAGGGATTATATCTTTCTCCAGCATTATATTGATAATTTCTGGATCAATACTCTTTACATTTCCAACTTTACCGATATCGATTATCTCTGGTGGCTCATTTTCAACATTTTTATACATAAATAGCTTTTCTGCCATTATCAGCTTTCCATCTTTCCCACTTAACCCAACAGCTTTACCACCATTTATGTTGATATTATTTACAATCTCTTTATTCACTTTACCTGCTAATACCATCTCAACAATATCAATGGTCTCGTCATCTGTAACCCGCATTCCATTTACAAATTCACTATTTTTACCTATCTTTTTCAGCAAATCACCTATTTGGGGACCGCCGCCATGAACAACAACAGGATTGATACCAATATATTTGAGCAGGGTAACATTTAGGGCAAAAGCTTTTTTGAGGTTTTCATCAACCATTGCATGACCACCATATTTAATTACAAATACTTTGTTGTAAAATTTTTTGATATAAGGGAGTGATTCAAGTAGAACTTTGGTTTTGTTTTTTAATGTTTCCATCGTGGTCTCCATTTTTATAGGATATATCTACTTAAATCTTCATTTTTGTAAACATTATCAAGCTTTTCATAAACATATTTATCATCAATGACAACTTCTCTACCACCCATATCAGGAGCATCAAAAGATACCTCTTCGAGGCACTTCTCAAGAACAGTATGAAGTCTCCTCGCACCTATATTTTCAGTCAATTCATTAACCTTAAAAGATATCTTTGCAATAGCTTTTAGTGCACTCTCTTCAAATACTACATTGACTTTCTCTGTTTTGAGTAGTTCGGTATACTGTCTTGTAAGAGCATTCTTAGGCTCTGTAAGTATCCTATAAAAATCCTCCTCTGTCAATGAATTGAGCTCTACCCTTATTGGAAATCTACCCTGCAACTCTGGAATAAGGTCTGAAGGCTTTGCAATGTGAAATGCTCCTGCTCCGATAAAAAGAATATGGTCGGTTTTGATTATCCCATGCTTTGTATTTACTGAACAACCCTCTATCATAGGCAGCAAATCCCTTTGGACTCCCTCTCTGGAAACATCAGGGCCGCCACCTTTACCACCAGAGACAATCTTATCTATCTCATCTATAAAGACAATCCCATTCTGCTCCACTCTTCTCTTTGCCTCTTCAACGACTTTGTCCATATCTATAAGTTTGTCAATCTCTTCCATCAAAATAATATTATACGCATCCTTTACCTTTACTTTTTTGGTTTTATTTTTCCTTGGGACAATATTTTCAAGCATATCCCTTATATTAAAATCCATATCCTCCATCCCTATAGCAGAAAATACCTCTATTGTAGGCTTACTCTCCTTAATATTTATCTCAACAGATTTATCATCAAATTTCTTATCTTTGTATAATTTTTTAATTTTCTCTCTCGTAGAGTTTTTCTCCTCCTCATAATCTTTCTCAATGGATGAGTATTTGGGAGTAGCAGGCAAAAGAAGATCAACTATCCTCTCCTCTGTATTCTCAATAGCTTTCTGTTTTACGCTATTTCCAAACTCATTTTTTATCATACTTATTGCAATTCTTAGTAAATCCCGTATTATACTCTCAACATCCCTTCCAACATACCCTACTTCTGTAAACTTGGAGGCTTCAACTTTTATGAACGGGGAGTTAGCAAGCTTTGCAAGTCTTCTTGCTATTTCAGTTTTGCCAACACCAGTTGGTCCAATCATCATAATATTTTTAGGTGAGATCTCATCCCTCAACTCTTCATCAACCTGCTGCCTCCTCCACCTATTTCTGAGTGCTATTGCAACAGCTTTTTTGGCACTTTGTTGCCCTATTATATATTTGTCAAGCTCTCCGACAATTTCTCTTGGTGTAAATTCCATAATTAATCAGCCTCCCCAATTTCTTCAATTGTAAAATTTAGATTTGTATAGATACATATCTCACCAGCTATCTTAAGAGATTCCTCAACAACCTCCCTTGCAGATAGTGAAGAGTGTGCAATAAGGGCTTTTGCCGCAGATTGAGCAAAAGCTCCACCCGAACCAATTGCAGCTATTCCATCTTCAGGTTCTATAACATCACCATTGCCACTTATTATCAGCAAAGTATCTTTATTTGCAACTATCAACATTGCTTCAAGCCTTCTCAAAACTCTGTCAGTTCTCCACTCTTTGGCAAGCTCAACAGATGCTTTAAGGAGATTCCCAGCATACTTTTCAAGTTTCCCTTCAAATTTGTCAACAAGGGTAAAGGCATCAGCAGTTGCCCCAGCAAAACCAACAAGAACCTGATTTTTAAAAAGCTTCCTTATCTTCTTAGCATTCTTTTTAAAAACTGTATTTCCAAAGGTAACCTGACCATCTCCACCAATTGCAAGCCTATCCCCTCTTTTTACGGCTATTACGGTAGTTCCTCTAAAATCCATTATCCCACCCCTATTATATTATTTTTTTAAAGTAAAATACTACCTTTTATAGTTTTTAAATTTTGGTAATAGTTGTTTATAATATCATTATACGCTTTCATAACATCATTTCTGGTGAGGATACCAACTATTTTTTTACTGTTAACTTTATCAAGAACAGCAATCATATCTATATCAAACATTGAAAAGATATTTATTGCTTCAAGGAGTGTATTATCAGGGTTAAGAACCTTAAGCTCATCATTTATCAGCTCCCTTGCAACAATTATATTTTCAAGACCCTCTTCAAAAACAACATCTTTTATATTGTTAAATGTGATTATACCTACAAAATCTTCATTTAGAGAGATAATAGGAAAAGAGTTGTATGGGGTCTTAGGTATAAATTCAAGCAATTTTTTGAAGGTGGTATCCTCTTTTAGTGATACTATCTCCCTGACCATTATCTCCTCTACTTTGGTGCTCTCAATCATAGTTGTCTGATACTCACTCTTATGGGCTTCAGAATCAAACCTTGAAAAAACCTGACTTTCATATATCGTTATATTCCTATTGAAGATAAAGGTGGTAATACAAACAAGCATTGTAGGGACAAATAAACTATAATTCCCTGTAAGGTCTGAAACCATAAGGAGTGTGGATATAGGGGTTCTTGCTATCCCGGCAAAGAATCCTGCCATTCCAACTATTGTAAAATCTCCTGTTGTATGAATAAAAGTAGGAAAAAGTTGATGAAAAAGGGTCCCTGCAAAAGTCCCTACAGATGCTCCGATAAAGATAGCAGGACCAAACAATCCACCACTTCCACCACTTCCAACTGTAAACGATGTTGCTGCTATTTTTAAAATTATAAAGAGGAAAAGGAGAGACAGGGGCATCGGTATTGTAAGCATTTTCTGTATCTGACCATAATCAGTGGATATCATCTGAGGGAGAAAAAAAGCAATTACTCCTGCCAATAACCCTCCTAAGGCAGGTTTGAGGTATCTTGGTATATTTATTTTCTTGAAGAGTCGAACTGTAGTTTGGAAAGATTTAACATAAAGAGCTCCAAAAAAAGCACACATTATACCAAGTACTAAGTAAAATATAAGGATTGTAGGGTCAGTAAATCCAATGATTTCAGAGGGTAGAAATAGTGGTTTGAACCCAAAAAATATTGCAAAGATAGAGTAGGATGTTATCGAACTTATGATACTTGGGACAAGTGCTTCATACTCCATATCAGATGTTCTGTATAAAACCTCTATGCCAAATATTGCACCTGCAAGTGGAGTTTTAAAGATTGCCCCTACACCTGCACCCATTCCACAACAGCATGCTATCCTAATCTCTTTTTCAGATAATTTTAGTTTGTTTGCTAAAATTCCACTGAGAGTCCCACCTATTTGGGCTATGGGACCCTCCCTCCCTGCAGAACCACCTGAACCTATGGTAATAGCACTTGCAAGAGCTTTTATGAAAGGAACCTTCCAGTCAAAACGGATCTCTCTTTTATGGATAGATTTTATTATTGAATCTGTCCCATGCCCCTGTGCTTCAGGAGCAAATTTGAACACAATAAATCCACTTAAAAGTCCACCTATTGCAGGTATAATAAGGAGTCTAAATCTATTAAGAGAGTGTAAAGTAGCAGAATGAAATATATCTGCCTCACCATAAGTAGGCTCAAATTGATACCCGCAAAATTCAACAAGCAGAAAATGACTGAAAAATTGAATTAGAAAATAAAATATTATTGCAGCAAAACCTGATATGATACCAATAAGAACAGAGAATGCAACAATCCTTACTAATTTGGTTATATCACTTTCTGTAAACAGTTTATTAAATTTAGGAAACATAACTCTGATTAATAGAGAAAAAAGTTTTAAATGTCAAATTATTAATTAAAATTAGAATCAATTAAAGTATTATCTTGCAATTACTCAAATTGCTTGATAATTAAAAAGAGTAGTATTAAAAGATTTTAAAGATTAAAAAAACAATCTTAAATCTATACTTGTCTCAAATATTGTTATCAGCTTTACTAATCTATCTTGGAGCATGGAGGGGAAGATGGAATTATGCGATAGAGAAAAAATTGCAGCAAATTGCACCTGCACTTACGATTGTTTCAAAAAAGGTAAATGTTGTGCATGTATAGATTATCACCGGAAAAACAACGAACTTCCTGGATGCTACTTCCCAAAAGAGGAGGAGCAATCTTACAACAGAAGCATCAAATTTTTCTGTGAAACAATGTCAAAAAAAGGTTTCAAATTGTGATAGAAGTCTAAAAATTCAAAACAACAATCAAAGAGAATGAAAATATCAATTTATGACACAACTAAATCAAATATCTTTTCTTAAAAATACCCTTGATTTTTCAGCTTAAATTATTTATAAAGTTTTTTTTAATTTTTTTAATAGGAGAGTGATTATGCTTACAGGAAAAGCATGGAAATTTGGAGATGATATAAGCACTGACCATATAGCACCCGGAAGACTTTTTCATCTAAGGTCAAATCTGCCAGAGTTGGCAAAACATGTATTAGAAGATGCAAGAGAAGATTTTGCACAAAATATGAAATCTGGGGATTTTGTTATTGGGGGGAACAATTTCGGTCTTGGCTCAAGCAGGGAGCACGCTCCTACAATTATTAAAATTGCTGGTGTAAGTGCTGTTATCGCAAAATCATTTGCAAGGATATTTTTTAGAAATGCTATAAATGTTGGGTTACCTGTGATTATATGTGATACTGACCAGATTCAGGAGCAGGACGAGCTCGAAGTTAATCTTTCAAATGGCACGATACTTAACAAAACGAGAAATATTACACTCAATTTTCCACCTTTACCAGAAGTAATGACAAAGATTCTAAATGCAGGCGGGATGGTCCCCTACCTTAAAGAGCATGGGGATATCGTGGTCTAAATCTCTTCACCTATTCCTAAAAGCTCATTCCCCTTGTCTACAGCTTCAATATAGAGTAAAGCATGCTTAAATACAAGGATAGGGGTAGATGAGTTTTTATCTTTGAGCAGGAGTGAGTAATTATCAAAAGCAGTAATAACTCCTTGGAATATCCTCCCATCATTTATATGTGCAGTTACTACTATTTTACTTTTTCTTACTCTGTTTAGAAATTGATTCTGTATATTAAAATCTTTGTTCATATTCATAAGAACCCCTCAATTTACTATTGATTGATAAATTTTGATATTGCATCGTATATCTCACATTTCTGATTACGATAAAACCATAAAATATCACTTTCTCTTTTAAACCATGTAATTTGTCTCTTTGCATATCTTCTCGAATGTTGCTTAATGAGTTCAATAGTTTCATTTTTTCTTACTTTATTACAAAAAAAATCTTTAACCTCTTTGTAGCCTATCCCATTCATCGGTTTTGAATCTTTATAACCTAATTTGATAAGCTCTTCACACTCTTCAAAAAGACCCAGCTCAACCATCTTATCAACTCTTATATTTATCTTCTGATAAAGTGATTGCCTGTCAAAATTGAGAGCTATCTTGATATAATCGTATTTCGGTTCTCTAAATTTGTGGATATTTCTTGAATAGGAGATACTCTTGCCAGTTGTGTAGTAGTAACTTAATGCTCTTACAATACGATATTTATCATTTTTGTTTATCGTAAGATAAGAATCGTGGTCAATAATCTTTAACTTTGTGTATAGGTAATCTAAATTCTTATCTTCAAGAATATTTCTATAATCTTGACTATCTGAATCCTCATCTATCATCCCAAAGAGAAAGCATTTTATATACAAACCTGTCCCCCCAACAAATAATGGTAATTTACCATTTTTTACTACTTCATCAACTACCCTATCAGCATCTTTTGTGTAGATATTTGCATTGTATTCAGAGTTAGGTTCAACATAATCTATAAGATGGTGGGGGTAATTTGCTAAAATTGACTTTTCAGGTTTGTCTGTGCCTATATTGAAATATTTGTAAACCTGCATAGAATCAATATTAACTATCTCAAAATTAAATTTATCAGCAAGTTCTAATGAGAGTGAAGATTTACCTGTGGCTGTGGGACCTGTAAGGATAATGACTTTTTTTCTCTTAACCGTTTGCATCTATTTAAATAGAGGTTTTCCATCTATAAGGATAAAAAAATTCTCCTTACTCTTTTTGAATATCTCTACTGTAGGTTTCTGGAGTAAATAATCTTCGTGAAATTTAGCTTTTGTTTCTCCACCAAATGATGAGTTGTCACCAAAAGCAATATGGATAGTGCCAAGAATCTTCTCAGATTCAAGGATATTTAGCAGGTTATTTGCACTGCTGTTTGTGCCTATCCCAAGCTCTGCAAGATTAGAGTTGTTAGTGTCTAACTTTAATTTTTGAATGAAAGTATCTTTGTAAGGATCATCACCATCTATTTTAACAATTACACCATCTTCTACCCATAATGTAAGAGGGTGCTCCAATTTGGAAGTTGGTGAATATTCTATAACTAATTTCCCGTTTGCTGTCCCCTCTCTCGGGGCAGTAAAAACTTCACCAGCTGGAATATTTGAAAAAGAACCATCAGCAGATAAATCACCAGTATCTGCAAGAAACTCTCTATCAACAACAGAAAATCTAAGGTAAGTCCCATTACCTGATCTTACATCTACAAATGAAGCATCTCTAAGCTTATCTTTAAGGAAAAGTGTCCTCCTTTTGAGAGTAACAAAATCCTCCTGTAAAGAGCTATAAAACATCTCTTTTTGAAATAGGGGCATACTACAGTAACGAGATTTAAAAAATTTGGTCAATATATATCTAAACTGTGTATGGCTGGTTGAATAGTGGGATAAAGCAACAATAACTCTTGGAGGGTCAACTGCAAACTTAGTGAGTATCTCCGCCACATAAGGCATTTTTTCAGGAGGTAGTGATTTGTTGATGAGCTTGTCAAATATACTATTTTTTTTAAGCTCTTTTACAGCAAGTTCACCAAAGGTTTCTATCCATAAAGATTCTGGAGGTTCTTTTCCGTGACCATCAACACTTGGATAAGATATAAAAGATAGGCTTTGAGAAAAATTCTTGGCAACATCAGCAAAAAAAAGAGCTATTGCAAAAAGCTCTTCACTTGACTCTCTGTCAGTAAAAACAAGAATTTTTTCATCCTGTTTAAGAGATATATTGTTCAAATAGAGATTCGATATTACACTTTCTATAAACTCTCTATCCTTCATTTACCATACTTTTCAGCTCTTCTCTCCTGCTCCTCCTCCTCTTCTTTACAAGCAATACAAAGAGATGCAACAGGTCTTGCATTCAGACGCTTCTCCTCTATTTCACATCCACACTCTGTGCAGTATCCGTAAGTCCCATTGTCGATCTTCACTAAGGCTTCATCAATTTTTTTGATAAGTTTAAGCTCCCGATCCCTTATCCTCATAACGAAAGTTTTATCAAACTCATCAGAAGCAGCATCAACAACATCTTTCAATTCATCACGATTAACATAAACTTCACCTTTTTTGAGGTTATCCATCTTCTCGTTAAGTCTATCTTTCTCTTCAAGAAGCAGTTTCCTAAAAAATTCTAATTTTTGTTTATCCAAAATAAACTCCTTTAAATTTATTTTCTGCTAAGTAGAATCAAGAGCTCTCTTATAATTTTGGCTGCTGCAATAGAAGATACCCCTGTGGAATCATTATCGGGTGAACATTCAACAAGATCAGCAGCAACTATATTTAGTCCCTTCAAATTCATCAGAAAATCAAGCAACTCCTTAAAGGTAACTCCACCAGGTTCTGGTGTGCCTGTCCCAGGGACAATTGATGGGTCAAGAACATCAATATCAATAGTAAGATACACACTCTTACCCGATAGAGCAGCTAATCCATTTGGGTGGTTCAGTGTAAATGGATAGAAATTGGTTTCTAATTTGGCAAAATCAAACTCCTCTTTAGTCCCTGATCTTATCCCAAACTGAAATATATTTGATGCTGGTATAAAATCTGATACTCTTCTGATAACAGTTGCATGGGAGAATCTATTACCAAGGTAATCTTCTCTCAAATCTGCATGGGCATCAACATGAATAATAACTATATCTTTGTAAAATTTATGAATTGTTTTGATGAGTGGGAGAGTAATTAGGTGCTCTCCACCTACTGATATTAATTTTTTGTTTTGAACTATGAGTGCACTTACAAGCTCTTCTATATCTTTTGAGAGTTTATCAAAATCACTTATTGTATTCCAGAGATTACCATAATCGTAAAAATTAATATTTTCGATATCTTTGTCAAAGTAAGGGCTATAACTCTCTATAGCATCAGAATGTAGTCTTATACTGTCAGGACCAAATCTGCTACCCGGCTTAAAGGAGCTTGTCCCATCAAAGGGAACTCCTAATATTACAATCTCTGAATTTTCCAAATTATCTTTTGAACAGAGGTATCTCATCGCTGCTATGCTAATAGTTCTTTGACATAATTTGGCAGTGAAAATGCTCCTTTATGGATTTCATCATTGTAATATTTGAGCTTAAAGTTATAATCTTTGTATCGCTGAAAATTAAAATCTGAATAAGGGTCTGTCTCTTTGGAGCAAAATTCAAAAAGCCATATCCCTGAAGGATATGTAGGAACTTCAGCTTTATAAACTTTAACAATAGGAAAAACATTTTTTAGTTTGTTATTTATGGCACTCACCCATTGAGGCTTGTGAAAAGGAGTTTCTGATTGGTTTACTAATATACCGTTACTTTTGAGAGCATTAAAACAATCTTTATAAAAATCAGTTGTAAATAGACCTTCACCAACACTTATCGGATCAGTAGAGTCTATGAATATAATATCGTAAATATTACTCTTCCCTTTTACAAATTCAACACCATCTTGAATCATGATGTTTAACTTAGGATTATCAAGCTCAACTGCTATTGTAGGGAGATATTTTTTCGATTCAATAACAACATCTTCATCTATCTCAACCATATCGATGTTTTTGATGGTTTTATGTTTTAGAATTTCTCTTGCTGTGCCACCATCGCCACCACCAATTATAAGGATATTTTCAGGAAGTTTATGAGAAAATAGTGCTATATGAGTAAGCATTTCGTGGTAAACAAACTCATCTTTCTCAGTAGTCATAACCAAATCATCAAGAGTAAGCATTTTACCATAAAATTCAGTATCAAATATATCAAGCTTTTGGAATTTGGTTTTCTTAGAAACAAGGATTTCTTTAATCTTTACAGATATCCCTGATGAATCATTGTGCATCTCTGTAAATAACATCCCTTGCATTCCGATCCCTCCAAAAATTTATTTAATACCACAAAACAACTGAGGCAAAAGCTGTCCCAATTTTGTCAACTATATGCTCAACAGAGATACTTTTTATCTCCCTAATCTTTTCATTCCTCATCTCCATCCCTTTTTGAGCCATATGACGGACCATCTTCTCAATATCCTCTTTTCTACCATGTGAAGAGTATTCCATTATCAGACCAGGCTTTGTCTTGTCTTCTGGGATTGCAGCAGCTACAGCCGCAGAGATAACTTCTCCATTCATATCACTCGTTATTGAAGCATATGCAACAGGTATCAATGCACCGTAAGGGAGCTTCACAGGAGCTATCTCCTGACAATCAGGTGGAATAATACTACTCATCTTTACGAGATTTGTATTTCCAATCCCTGATGCAAGGAGTGCACCATCAAATGAATTAAGAGAAGTATAACCTTCAGATGAACCACTTGTTAAAAAAAACTTAGTTGGTGTCACACAAAGCATTCTTAAATCCTTTCCCTCTCCTTGAGGTATTTTTTCAGTCAGAGAACATTTCTTCTGTCATAGCTATCATTAACAGCTACTTTGCAAGCTTCCTCTTCAAGACTTATATTTATATTATCAATGAACCCTCTCTGTAGCTCTTTTATATCTGCATTTGAAGATTCAAATTTATCTCTTAGGTATTTGTAGGCTTTAAGTGGATCACACTCCTCCCCGCAAGTATAAAGATCAACAGAGGCAAATTTATACTCAGGCCAAGTATGAATTGATAGATGAGACTCAGCAATCACAACAACCCCACTAACACCATGAGGCTGAAACATATGAAAAACAGACTGAACAATTGTAGAACCTGCTTCTATAGCAGCTTCCTTCATATACTTTTCAACAAGCTTCATGTTGTCAATAATGCTTGGATTGCAGTTGTAAAACTCTACTAATAAATGTTTGCCGAGTGATTTCATCTCGCCACCTCCTAAAAGAAAGAAATTTGTGGTAAAAGAAAAAGGTTAGGTTGTATATATGAATATATCTGTTTTGTCAAAGTTTTTTTTATTTTTTTGAAAATTTTTTTGAGAGGAGAAGTAAAAAATTATTACACAAAGAAATTAAATAAAAAAATACCAAGATATCAAGATGTTAGCTTCAATTATTCACTGCTTTTTGAAGAAGGAGCAAAAACTTTTCTCTCGGAATGTTTTCCCCTCCAAATCTATCAAAATTTTCAGAATAGATCTCACAATCTATAAAATGGATACCTTGTTGAAAAAGATCTGTTGCAACTCTTATAAATGCAAACTTAGATGCATTATTGGCAAGTGAAAACATCGATTCTCCACAAAAATATTTGTTGATAAGAATTCCATACAACCCACCAACCATAGTATCACCGTCCCAAACTTCAACAGAGGTAGCATATTTTTGAGCAAAAAGATTACTATAACCATCTATCATCTTATCTGAGATCCATGTTTCCCCTTTTACTCTCTTGTGTGTTTCCTGACACAACTTCATTACACCTCTAAAATCTGAATTGTAAGTAATTTTGAAATGACTTCTATTATAGTATCGCATCAATCTTCTTTCAACTCTAAATTTATCAGGGAATATAACGAAACGCTCCTTTGGCGAAAACCAATATATAAGAGTATCTCTTTTAAATCCGCTAAAGCAGACTTCATGGTCATACCATGGGAATATTCCACTTTTATAAGCTTTTAGAAGAAGATCCGGATTGTAATCACCGCCAACTGCAATAAGTCCATTTTCGTCTGCCAAATCAACAGAGGGAAAATCTTTTATTACCTTAGAGATATAAATAGGTGACATAATTAGATTTAGAAAACCATCTCCTCATCTCTTTTTTCAGATATATTGGAGTTGTTCCCTTTCGGTTTTAAAGGTTGAAAAGTAAAGAAGAGCTTCTCTTGCTTGCAATGAACATTAATTTTACCACCTTTAGAAAATTTGCCTGACAATATGTAGTCTGCTACCTTATTCGATACTTCATCCTGAATAACCCTGTGCATTGATCTTGCTCCAAAAACTTTATCAAACCCTTTTTTAGCCAGATACTCTTTCGCTTCAGTGGATAAAATAATTTCTAACTTATCTTTTTTTAGTTTGTCATTAATATTTGTTACAAACTTATCAACTATCTCAATTACCACATCATTTTGTAGATATGAAAATTCAACTATCTCATCAAGCCTATTCCTAAACTCAGGGGAAAACTCTTTCTCTACCGCTTTTCTCCTTTTACCTAAATCTTTTTCAAGAAATCCTATATTTTGCGAGGACAATTCAGCAGCACCAGTATTTGAAGTGATAATTATTATGCTGTTTCTAAAATTAACTTTTTTACCTATATTATCAGTTAACATACCATAATCCATTATCTGTAGCAAAATATTGTATATATCGGAGTGTGCCTTCTCTATCTCATCAAAAAGAACAACTGAATGCGGGTGTTTGCTAATATATTCTGTAAGCTGACCACCTTCATCAAATCCTACATACCCTGGAGGTGAACCTATCAACCTTGAAACAGAGTGTTTCTCCATATATTCACTCATATCAAATCTTATAAAACTTATAGATAAAAGTTTGGAGAGTTGAAGTGCAAGCTCAGTTTTCCCAACACCTGTGGGACCTGTAAATAGAAAACACCCTATCGGTTTCTCCTCATCTTTAATCCCTGCCACATTTCTCTTTATTGACTTTACTAATTTGTCTATTGCAGAATCTTGTCCAAATATTCTCCTCTTTAACTTCTTCTCAAGGTCGATAACCATCTTTTTGTAAGAGTTTTCAACTATGTTAACAGGCATTCTACTCATAAGTGATATAACTTTCTCTACTTCACTTTCAGATATTTTAACCTTTTTGCTGCTTATATTTTTAGCAGAGTAGAGAGCCCCTACTTCATCAATAACATCTATAGCTTTATCTGGTAAAAATTTGTCGTGAAGAAATTTGTCAGATAGAAGAACAACATTTCTTATAAGATTTCTTGAATATATAACATTATGAAACTCTTCATAATGTTTTTTGAGTCCATCGAGTATATTAACAGCTTCTTCAATATCAGGCTGCTCAACATCTATCTTTTCAAATCTACGGCTTAAGGCTTTCTCTTTGTTAAAGCTATTTCTAAACTCTTCATAAGTTGTAGCACCAATACATCTAACTTGACCATCTGAAAGTAAAGGTTTGAGAATATTTGAAGCATCAAGCGTCCCATTGCTTGTGGAACCTGCACCAACAATTGTGTGTATCTCATCTATAAATAGTATGGCCTTTGGAATGTTAGATATCTCTTTGATAATATTTTTGAGTCTCTCTTCAAAGTCTCCCCTATATTTAGTGCCTGCCAACAAGCTGCCAAGGTCAAGGGAGTATATTTTGGCATTTTGCAGCTTAGGTGGGATATCACCCTTTGTTATTTTTAGTGCTAACCCTTCAACAATAGCAGTTTTCCCAACCCCCGGTTCACCAACAAGGACCGGATTATTCTTCTTCCTTTTACAAAGTATCTGAATCAACCTATCAAACTCTCTTAATCTTCCTATTACAGGGTCTATCTTCCCACTTTTAGCTTTACTCACAAGCTCAATAGAATATTTCTCAAGGGCAGATTCTTTGCTATCAATTTGGGGCTCTTTGCCATTAGTTGATTTATCCCCCTCTTCCTTCTCTGCTGATTTTTTTATCCCATGTTCAATATAGTTCATTACATCTATTTTGGTGATACCCTCTTGAGCTTCAAGGAAATATCTTGCAAAGCTGTTCTCCTCTTCAAACATAGATACGAGGATATCCCCGATTCTGACCTTATCTCTACCTGATGACTTTACATGATTTATAGTATTGGAGATTATCCGCTCTATGCCTAAGGTTTCTATCGGCTTACTGTTCTCCTTCTTTTCAAGATACTCTTCAAAATAAACTTCAAGATTACTTTTTATTTCAGAAGGGTCCCCGCCACAGTTGGAAATTATATCCCGACCCTCTTCAATATTGAGGATACTGTAAAGGATATGCTCAACAGTTATAAATTGGTGCTTCTTCTCTTTTGCAACAGTATATGCAATATTAAACACTTTATTTAGGCTATCTGTCAACATACATTCTTCTCCTATTTTAAACTTCAGGCTTTAAAATACATTTTAGAGGGAAATTACTTTTGGAAGCAGCATAATGAACCATCTCAATCTTTGTGACCGCAATGTCGTAAGGGTATAACCCGCATACAGCAGAGCCACTATTGTGAATAGTGAGCATTATTGAAACAGCTTCTTGGTGAGATTTGTTAAATATCTGCTCCAACACTCCAACTACAAAATCCATTGAGGTAAAGTTGTCATTTAGCATAATAACATTAAAAAGATTTGGTTTTTGTAGTTTGTTTTCTGATTTGGAACTCTCTTTAATTTTAATCATATAATTTTTTTATCATAAAAAATTTATTTTGACAAGTTTTCTTCAAAGAGTAATGTTAAGGAGAGTTTAAATCACTTCGATTTAATTTTTAATTTTGCATCTTTAATCATCATGATTTCCCTAAACTCACCACTAATGACTAACAACTCTACACTCTCAATCTTTCAGGCTTTCCTTCTTGACATTGAAACCCTTAATTGATATATTGAATCTTGGGGAATTTATACAAAATTTTACTGTTTAAGGGTAGTTACCATTAATAGTGAATGCTCCCAATAAGCCCCATCCTATTAGAATAATCTATTTATTAAGGAGTAATTAATGAAAATAGCAATATCAGGAAAAGGTGGTGTTGGTAAAACTACTGTAGCAGGTTGTTTGGCAAAACTACTTTCAAACAACGGTTACAAAGTTTTGGCAATAGATGCTGATCCTGATTCCAATTTATCATCTGCACTCGGAATACCAAAAGAGAAGCTCCAAAATGTTACACCCATCGCAGAATTGACAAAGTTAGTAGAGGAGCGCACTGGTGCCAAAAAGGGCACATTTGGCGGGTTTTTTAAGCTCAACCCCAAAGTTGACGATATTCCCAGCAACTTCTGCATAGAGCACAACGGAATCAAGCTTTTGATACTTGGGACAGTCCCACAGGGTGGCGGTGGATGTTTCTGCCCTGAGAGTGTTCTTTTAAAAAGTTTGATAAGATACCTCTTTTTAGAGGATAAAGATGCTATTATTCTTGATATGGAAGCTGGTTTGGAGCATCTTGGAAGGGGGTCAACAGCAGGAATGGATGCATTTATTGTGGTTGTTGAGCCGGGGATAAGGAGCATCCAGACAGCTCAAAACATCAAAAAACTTGCAAATGACATAGGTGTAAAGGATATCTTCATTGTTGGGAACAAGATTTTATCAGACAGTGACAAACAATTTATAGAAAGAAACCTCCCAGACTTCAAAATACTCGGCTATTTCAATTTTAATGAGAAGATAATTATGGCGGACAGGGAGAATAAGGCTCCTTACGAAGTTGATCCATCTATACTCGATTCTACAAAAGAGATTCTTGAAAATCTCAAAAAAATATAAGATAGCACACTTCAAGTAATGAAAAAAATTTTAATTCATACATGCTGTGCAAACTGTTTGTTATATCCGCTGAAGATACTCAAAGAGCAAGGTTTTGAAGTTCACTCCTATTTTTATAATCATATTCATCCATTTACTGAGATGGTGAAGAGGTTAGAAGCTGTTATGCAAGTTACAGAGGCAGAGAGTATCAATCTGATAATACGGGAGGAGTATCAGCTCCACCAATTTATCCAGAGCGTTGTTTACAGAGAGGAGAACAGATGTGGATTCTGCTACCATTCAAGACTCGAAGCTACTGCCAAATTAGCCTCAAAAAGTGGTTTTGACTTCTTTACAACAACACTTTTATATAGTAAGCAGCAAAATCACAATCTAATAAAAGAGATTGCTCAAAATCTTGAGAAAAAATATTCTATCCCATTTTATTATCAAGATTTCAGAGATGGCTGGAGTTATGGGATAAATCTCTCCAAAGAGCTCAATTTATACAGACAAAATTACTGCGGATGTATATACAGTGAGAAAGATAGATATTTAGGGAAAAAGGATCGATTCAAAGCTACACACTTTCAGAAGGGAAATTATGAGCAGAGAGAACATTAGAAATTTTTCAATAATAGCACATATAGACCATGGCAAATCTACACTTGCAGATAGGATACTTGAAGTTACAGGCTCTGTGACAAGTCGAGAGATGCAGGAGCAGTTTCTCGACAAAATGGATCTTGAACGAGAGCGAGGCATCACCATAAAAGCACAAGCTGTCCGCCTATCATACAAAGGATACATACTCAACCTTATTGACACTCCGGGACATGTTGATTTTTCTTATGAAGTATCAAGAAGTCTCAAAGCTTGTGAAGGTGCTATCCTTGTAGTTGACGCATCTCAAGGAGTCGAAGCCCAAACACTTGCAAATGTTTACCTTGCAATTGACAACAATCTCGAAATAATTCCTGTGATCAACAAAATAGATCTCCCCAATGCAGATATCGAAAGAGCAAAGGGTGAAATCGAAAATATAATAGGTCTGGATACCTCTATTGCTGTTGCTGCAAGTGCAAAAGAGGGTATCGGAATAACTGAAATACTTGACAACATTATCAGCTATATCCCTGCACCAAAGGGTGATCTCTCTGCCCCGCTAAAAGCTCTGATATTTGATTCGTGGTATGACCCATATCTTGGAGTGGTATCATTGATTCGTGTTATTGATGGTCAAATCAGAAAGGGTGAGAAGATAAAATTTATGGCAACAGGGAAAGTATCTGAAGTTCTCAAATTAGGATTTTTCTCTCCACACGAGCAGGAGATCAACTCTCTCGGATATGGAGAAGTTGGATTTATAATATCAGGAGTAAAAAATATCAGGGAGATAAAAGTTGGAGACACAGTTACAACAGCAGACAACCCTGCAAAAGAAGCTCTACCCGGTTTTAAAAATATAAAACCTATGGTTTTTGCTGGTATATACCCTATCGACTCTGCTGATTACAACGAATTGCGAGATTCTCTTGAAAAACTTGCTCTAAACGATTCATCTTTCTCATTTGAACCAGAAACATCCAAAGCTTTAGGTTTTGGATTTAGATGTGGATTTCTTGGATTACTCCATATGGAGATAGTCCAGGAGAGACTTGAACGAGAATACGGTATAGACCTTATAACTACTGCACCAACCGTTATTTACAGAATTACCACAAGAAAGGGTGAAGTAATCGAAATACACAACCCAAGCCAGCTTCCAAAGGTAACTGATATCGAATATATAGAAGAGCCTTACATATTGTCAACAATACACACACCTCAGGAGTATCTTGGAGGGATTCTCAAACTGTGTGAGGTCAAAAGAGGTATACAGAAAGAGATCAAATATATAGATACATCAAGGATAATGGTAGATTACGAAATGCCGCTCAATGAGATTGTCCTCGATTTTCACGACAAGCTGAAATCTGTATCACGCGGATACGCTTCAATGGATTATCAATTTTCCAGCTACAAGCAGTCTGATCTTGTTAAATTGGATATACTTATAAATAACGAAATTGTTGACGCATTATCCATTATTGTCCACAAGGACAACTCTTTTTATAGAGGGAGGGATCTATGCAGCAAACTGAAAGAGATCATACCAAGGCAGCTATTTGAAGTAGTGATACAAGCTGCAATAGGCTCAAAAGTCATTGCAAGAACAAATGTAAGAGCAATGAGAAAAAATGTTACTGCAAAATGTTATGGTGGGGATATAACGAGAAAGAGGAAGCTACTTGAAAAGCAGAAAGAGGGTAAAAAACGTATGAAAGACATTGGGAGTGTATCAATTCCTCAAGATGCTTTTCTTGCTGTTCTCAAAATTGATTAGTAAAAATCATTTTATCAGCCAACAATTTAGATATGTTTAATTAATAAACAAAATATAACATCGTAGAAAAAGGAGAATGTTTTGAGTAAAGATAAAGTTATGGCAAAAATCAAAGATTATGCAGAGTCAATTATAATTGCTTTAATAATAGCTCTCTTTATAAGAGCATTTTTTATTCAGGCATTCAAAATACCCTCATCATCAATGGTTCCTACTCTCTTGATAGGTGACCATCTTCTTGTAAATAAATTTATTTATGGAACACATATCCCATTTACAGATAAAGTTGTTATTAGAATAAAAAATCCAAAAAGGGGTGATATACTTGTATTCAAATGTCCGGTAGATGAGGGGAAATATTATATCAAAAGAGTTATAGGAGAGCCGGGAGACACTGTAGAAGTAAAAAACAAAACCATTTTTATTAACGGCAAGAAGATATATGACCCTTGGGGTAAAAATTATGACAACACTATCTACCCAAAAGGCTCAAACCCAAGAGACAATTTTGGTCCTTATACTGTGCCAGCAGAGAGCTATTTTGTAATGGGAGATAATAGAGATGCAAGTTACGACAGTAGATTTTGGGGACCTGTCGAATATAAATATATCAGAGGAGCTCCTCTAATAACATACTTCTCATGGGATAGTGGAACTTCAAATATACTCAAAAAAATAAGATTTGACAGAATGTTAATGCTTATTGATTGATCCTGTTGAGCAACACATTGTAATATTTACAATATTAATATACGGCAAGTTTAAATGCTTAAAATTGATTAAGTAAAATTTTTAGAGGATATAATAGTATGAATTATGTAGGGAATATCATCCGTCCACCAAGCGAGGCTTACAGTATAATCTTGCAGGTTACTCTCGGATGTTCACACAATAGGTGTATCTTCTGTTCCACTTACAAAGGGACAAAATTTGGAATTAAAGATGATGAGACTATTTTAAAAGATATCGATTATGCCTCAAGAGTATTAAAAAATCATAAAAAATTATTCATAACAGATGGTGATGCCCTTGTTCTACCTCAGAAAAAATTAATATGGCTACTCGACAATATCAACAAAAAACTTCCATGGCTTGAAAGAGTTGGTATTTATGGGAATGCAAAATCTTTAAAGAGAAAAACATTAGATGAGCTTATTGAACTAAGAGAGAGGAAACTTGGAATTATATACTACGGCGTTGAAAGTGGGAATGATATAACTTTAAAATATATAAAAAAAGGTGTTGATGCTGCCACACTGATAGAACAGGGCCAAAAAGTCAAAAATGCTAAAATACAATTATCAGTTACAGTCTTGTTGGGGATACATCCACCCGGACTTGGACTTGAACATTCTATTGATACAGGAAATCTTTTGAGCAAAATGGATCCAGATTATGTGGGTGCACTTACAGTTATTGTAGTTGAAGGCACAGAACTTTACAAAATGCAGCAAAATGGTGAATATATCCTCCCATCCAAAAAAGACCTTCTATTAGAACTTCGAAATATGCTCTACTCCACAAATCTATCAAACGGTTACTTTATGAGCAACCATGCTTCCAATTATGTCCCACTAAAAGTCAAACTGCCTGAAGATAAAGATAGAGCATTGGAGCTGCTTGATAAAGCTATTAATGGGGAGCTTGCATTACGACAAGAGTGGATGAGGGGGCTATAGCTTACTATTTGCAGTTCTTTCTTTAGATAAAAGCTATGATTAAAGCACACTTTACTTTAAAAAAATTTTTTATCAGTTAAAATACGACAAATTTCATAAAATAATTTTATTTCAGATAGCAAAGGGGGATTGATGAAGATTCCAGAATTGAGACTTGTAGCATGGGAGCTGACAAGAAGCTGTAACTTGAGTTGTATCCACTGCAGAGCATCTGCGGAAAAGGGACCATATCTTGGCGAGTTGTCCACCGACAATGTATTTAAGATACTCAATGATATTGCAAAAGTAGGTAAACCGATAATTATACTAACAGGTGGTGAGCCTTTACTCAGGGAAGATATATTTGAAATATCAAAATATGGAGACTCGTTGGGAATGAAAATGGTAATGGCGACAAATGGGACATTAGTCAACGAAACCAATCTCAAAAATATGATCAGTTCAGGGATTCAAAGAATAAGTCTAAGTATTGATGGAGCAACCCCTGAAAAACATGACGCTTTTAGAAAAGTAAAAGGTGCATTCAATGGTGTAATGAATGCAATAGAAATCTGTAAAAAGTTCAATCTGCCTTTTCAGATAAATACTACAATAACAAAAATTAATATTCAAGAGATCCCTCAAATACTTGAGCTTGCAGTCAGCAAAGGTGCAGCAGCTCTCCATATTTTTCTCCTTGTCCCTACTGGTCGAGGAAAAGAGCTTGCAGAGCAGGAGATCCCAGCAGAGGAGTATGAGAGAATCTTAAATTGGTTTTATGACCAGCATGACAGAGTCCCACTTCAACTCAAAGCCACATGTGCTCCCCACTACTACAGAATATTACGACAGAGAGCAAAATCTGATGGGAAAAAAGTTGACTTTCAGAATTTTGGACTTGATGCTGTTACCAAAGGTTGTCTCGGTGGGAAAGGGTTCTGCTTCATATCTCACACCGGAATAGTTCAACCTTGCGGATATCTTGAATTAAATTGCGGGGATCTTACCAAAGACACATTTGACAATGTATGGGCAAATAGTAAAATCTTCAATGAGCTTAGAAATGAGGATGAATACAAAGGTAAATGTGGAATATGTGAATACAGAAAAGTTTGCGGAGGTTGCAGAGCAAGAGCTTATGAGGTCACAGGTGATTACCTCAATGAAGAGCCTTACTGCGTATATACCCCTAAGAAACTTTAAAACAAAAAGGGGGAAATATACAAAAACTTTTCTCTTTAAACGGGAAAAAGAGCAAATATAAAATTTTTTTATACTGATTAACTATCATTCCATTTACTTTTTTTATATCGCTCTAACTTTCACTCATAATTTTAAAACATAAGATTCTGAAATAAAGATGATAACTAACAATTAATTTTTACTCTATTTACCCACTGGTAAATTTAGACAACTTTCACCTGCTGGCATAGCTCAGTTGGCAGAGCAGCTGATTCGTAATCAGCAGGTCAGGGGTTCAACTCCCCTTGCCAGCTTCTTTTATTAAAAATTACAATATTTTAAACTATTGTATTGCCCAATCTTACCTTTTATTAGACATATTTTTACCTGACACAATTTCATTACTGAGAAGATTTTCCTCATAATAATACATTATTATTGACATTTTTTATTAGAAAATATAGTCAAAAAATGTTTTAGAGTAAAATTAAGCAGTGGTAAATTTAAAAATTACAGACATTGATTCTAAAAAAAAATTTAATTCTGGTTGTAGATTCAATAGGTGAGAAAAATAGAGCAATATTGCTATCTCAAACACTATTAGAGATTATTATCGGGAATACAAACTTTTTCCACTTATTTGTTTGAAGGTTAAAATGTTGATAAATATAGTATCGTAATGTCCAGAATGTATTTAGAATGGCTCTTTCAAAATCGGTAATAAAGAAACATCTGATAGTTCACACCCTTAGACACAGCTTTGCAACACATCTTTTGTAACGAGGAACAGATTTAAGATATTAAAAGAATTGCTTGGATGTGCAAATTCAAAAACAACTTAGATATACAAACATATAAAAAAAAAGGGCTGGATAAAATATCTACCTGTCAGCAGACAGGGTCAGTCTGTTAGATAATTTAACAAAAACAGGGAAATTATGACAGTTACAGATATAGGGGAAATATATACGCAATGCGTGATACATGTTGTTTTGGGAGTGTATACTCAATGCGTATACACAGATGTTATACGCAATTCAAAAAATATTTTTCTTTGGATTAAGGAAATTTTGACAGACTTTTTAAAAAGGGGAATAAATTTGTTTTTTTATTTATTAGAAAGGGGTATAAGGTGTTTTCTCCACTATGATAAGAAAACGATTTATTTATAATAACAAAAAGTTTATAACCCAAAATGATAATCAGGGATAATTATGCCAAATTTTATAACAAATAACGAAACCAGAGACCTGAAAAAGCGTTTAATTGAACTTATTGGAAAAAGTGAAGAATTAAAATTCTTGGTTGGATTTTTTTATTTTTCTGGAATTAGAGAACTATATGAAGGATTAAAAGCTAACCCCAACACAATCACTAAAGTGCTGGTTGGTTTAAATGTTGATCGGGCAAATTTTGGTTTAATCGAATTTTCAGATCGGGAGCAATTATCAGATGAAGAAAAAACATATAAATTTTTTGAATCGATCAAAAAGTCATTGAATAATGAAAATTTTGATACAAAAGAATTTTATGAGCAAGTAAAATTTTTTCTTGAGTTAATCCAAAAAGATAAACTTATTATTAGAAAAGCATATAAACCAAATCACGCGAAGCTGTACCTCTTTAAACTTGATCAAAGTCAGGTTGGTAAAAAAAATTTATTTATTACCGGTTCGAGCAATCTTACTAAAGCAGGGCTTTCTACTCAGAATGAATTTAATGTGGAAATTGGAGATTATGGTTTTGAAGATGCGGATCAATATTTTGATGAACTCTGGCAGGAAGCAGTAAAAATAACTGAATTGGATTACATAAAAAAGAAGCTTATTCAAGTGATTGAAACAGAAACCTTGGTCAAGGATATTTCCCCATTTGAAGCTTTTTGTTTGGTTTTGAAAACATATCTTGATTCATTTGAACAAAAAGAAATCGGCGATTCTTTAATTAAGACTCTGGAAGAAAATAACTATAAACCCTACCAATACCAATTGGATGCGGTTAAACAATCATTAGCGATCATGGAAAATAATAATGGAGTTATAGTGGCTGATGTGGTAGGTTTGGGTAAAACCATTATTGCTTGTGCTATTGCCAAGCAATTAAAAAAACGTGGTGTGATAATATGTCCGCCCGGTCTTGTTGGTGATAGAAGTAAAAATTCTGGCTGGAAAAAATACACGGAAGAGTTTAGACTTTACGACTACGAGGTTCGTTCTTCGGGCGACCTTAAAAATACATTGGAATTTGTTAATAAAGCCAAAGATATTGAGGTCATAATAGTTGATGAAGCGCACCGCTTTAGAAACCAAGACACGAAAGACTATGAACTTTTAAAGAACATCTGTCGGGGAAAGCAAGTTATCCTATTAACCGCTACGCCTTTTAACAATCGTCCAGGTGATATTTTAGCTCTTTTAAAACTTTTTATAACACCCAAGAAATCTTCAATTACATTAGAAAACAATTTGGTTGATCAATTTAAAGGTTTCAAAGGAATGTTTGACAGGCTCGGATATATTAAAAAATATTGGAACTCACCTGATAATGCCAAACGAAATAAAGCTACAAATTATTACAAAGCATTATTCGGAGAAGATGTTGTTGATCTAAAGAAAGTTGCCACAAGAGCCCGCTATTTAGCCAAGCAGATTAGAAATGTTATTGAGCCGGTAACTATCAGGCGCAATAGACTTGATTTGCAAAATAATCCTTATTATAAGAATGAAGTGAAAGAGCTTTCGAAAGTCGTTAATCCCAAAGAATGGTTTTTTGAATTAAACAAAGAACAATCTGATTTCTATACCACAATTATTGAAAGTTATTTTGGCGAGCCGGAAGAAGGAGGTCGATTTAAAGGAGCAATTTATAGACCGTTTGAGTATGAAAAAGGCATTAAAGAAAAAATGAGCGAAGATGATAATCGCCAATTTATCCAACAGAGAAACTTATTTGATTTCATGAGGCGCTTGCTGGTCAAACGTTTTGAAAGTTCTTTTGGTTCATTTGAACAGAGCATTAAAAATTTCAAGAAAATTACAGAAAATAGCCAAAAATTCATTCAGAAAACCGGTGAGTATATTTTAGATCGTGGCCTTTTAGAAAAAATTTATGAATTGGACGCCGATGAGATTGAAAAATATCTTCTTGAATATGAAGAAAAAATTAAACAGGGGGAATATCCCAAAAATCACAAACGATATAAATTAAGTGTATTCAAACACAAAGATGATTTTCTTAGGGACATTGAATCCGATTTAAAATTGTTTGACGAAATATTATCAGAACTTGAAAAATTAGATCTTATAAAAAATGATCCTAAAACAGATTGTTTATTAGAACACCTCAAAAAAGAATTAGCTAAAAAACCAAACAAAGGCGAGCCAAAAAGAAAACTCATAATTTTTTCGGAATATGTTGATACTGTGAAATATCTCGAAAAAGCGCTGGAAAATGTATATAAAGATAGAGTTTTGGTAGTGTCCGGTGACTTATCAGCAACAAAAATCAATCAAATCAATAAAAATTTTGACGCCTCATACGAAGATCAGGAGAACGAATTTGATATTTTATTATCATCTGACAAAATTTCAGAAGGTTTTAACTTAAATAGAGGCGGAATGGTTATAAACTATGATATTCCATGGAATCCGGTTCGGGTAATTCAGAGGCTTGGTCGTATCAATCGTATTAGTAAAAAAGTATTTAATGAGCTTTATATTGTAAATTTCTTCCCAACTGAACAAGGTGCCGAGTTAGTACAATCTCGTCAAATTGCCGCCAATAAAATGTTTTTAATCCACAACACTTTGGGTGAGGATTCAAAGATTTTTGATATTGACGAAGAACCGACACCAGCCGGACTATTCAACCGAATTCAGCAAAACCCTGACGATCAAGAAGAAGAAAGCTTTTATACCAAAGCATTTAAACACTATTTGAAAATAAAAAAAGATAATCCAGAATTAATTGCCAACCTAAAAAACTATCCACCACGAATCAAGGTAGCAAAAAGCTATACAGAAAATGAACTCTTGGTTTTTTTCAAAAAAGGAAGACTCTATGTCAGTGGAGCAAAAACTGACACAAAAAAAATTGAAGCATTCCAAACCAATTTTGAAGATGTCTTTGAAAAGATTGTCTGTGAGCCGGATGAAAAGGCACAAAACTGGAACACCGACCAATTTTGGCTTGTCTACGACGCAATCCGAGCTTATAAAGATTTTCGTTTGGGGCAGGTTAGCGAACAAAGTTTAGAACAAAAAGCTCTTAATAATCTTGATTTTCTAATCGCAAATAAAGAAGAATCACTTATGCCTCACAAAGATTTCTTGAGGATGTTAAAAGAAGATATTTTGTCATATGGCACTTTGGCGGATTATACCTTGCGTCGAATTGCTGGTTTCAAAGAGAATTATGTTAAAGATATAGCATATTTAAAGAATGAACTGGGCGAAGATTATTTAATCAAAGAAAAGAACCGCCAAAAAGAACAGAAAAAAGAAATTATTATTGCTATTGAGAATAAAATACTATGAGCAAAACCAAGCAAATACCGGATTTAATAATCAATGATTTTTCAACTGAAAAATTCAATGTTTTTTTCCGCAGAAGAACGCAAGGTAAATTTCGTGAAATAAATCAAAGCTATCAGCAATATGATGATAGTGATTTTAAAAATGGCTTAAAATTAGGTGAAGCTGAATTTGGTGATGGAAAACTTATTGTCTGCTCTTTTGAAGTGCAGAAAAGTCTTTCAGAAAGAAGTGGTAAAAAAGCCCAATATGAGAAAGCTAAAAGCATTTTAAAGTCAATAGAAAATCAAGTCTATTCTGCCGGAATTTTTGTTTTTTATGATAAAAGTGGCAATTTTCGCTTTTCTCTCGTTTATCCCGAAAGCATAGGCAATAGAAGGCAATGGAATAATTTTAAAAGATTTACTTATTTTGTCAGCCAAGAATTAACCAATAAAACTTTTTTGCAACGAATTGTTGACGGCGATTTTCCCACATTTGCCAAGATCAAAGAGGCATTTTCGGTAGAAAAAGTCACCAAAGAATTTTATCAGGATATTGCCAACTGGTATTTTTGGGCAGTTTCACATTGCAGTTTCCCCAAAGACGCAGAAACAGAAGAAAACGGCAGAAATATCGCAGTTATTCGCTTGATCACCAGAATGATTTTTATCTGGTTTATGCGAGAGCGTGGGCTTATTAATAAAGATTTGTTTGAAAAACAACAAATAGAGAATATTTTAAAAAATTTAAACAATGATGAATCAAGCTATTACACTGCGATTTTACAAAACTTGTTTTTTGCGACATTAAGCACCAAAAAAGAAGAAAGACAATTTGGTAGTGAGATAAGAGGGCACAAAGGCTATAACCCCGACTTTGGCAATCAATATGTTTTTCGTTATCAGGAAATGTTTAAAAATCCGGAAAATATCAAAGACTATTTTGGCGATATTCCTTTTTTAAACGGAGGGATTTTTGAATGTCTGGATGACAAGAAAAATGGAATTATTATTGACGGATTTTCACGAACAAAGAAAAACCAACCGGAAGTCCCTAATCTGCTATTTTTCGGTGCAGACAAAAAGGTTGATTTAAATAAAGCTTACGGTACCAAAAATAAAACATATAAAGTGCGAGGACTTTTAGATATTTTGTCATCTTTCAATTTCACGATTGATGAAAACTCGCCGGATGATGCGGATATAGCACTTGATCCGGAGCTATTGGGTAGAGTATTTGAAAACTTGCTTGCCAGCTTCAATCCGGAAACCTCCACAACAGCTCGCAAAGCCACTGGCAGTTATTACACACCGCGCGAGATTGTTGATTATATGGTCTCTGAATCATTGAAAGCATATTTCAAAACGCATCTATCTGATATTGAAAAAATTGATGAAAAACTGGAACAGCTTTTTGGGAGTGAATCTTCAGCCAATCCTTTTGATGAAAGTGAGTCCAAAAGACTGGTTGAGTTGATTGAAAGTGTCAAGATTGTGGATCCTGCAGTCGGATCCGGTGCTTTTCCAATGGGTGCTTTAAATAAACTGGTGTTTATCCTGAACAAAGTTGATCCGGGAAATAAATTATGGAAAGAAGCACAGTTAAAAGCGGTTGATGCCATACCTGACCCAAGTGCCAGAAGAATGGCAAAAGAGCGGATTGAAGAGTTTTTTGAAGGAAAAAATGCTGATTACGGCAGAAAGCTTTATCTTATCCAGCGGTGTATTTATGGTGTGGATATTCAGCAAATTGCTGTTGAAATTGCTAAACTTAGGTTTTTTATCTCGCTTTTGGTTGATGAAAAAATAGATAAAGAAAAAGATAACTGGGGTATTGAACCGCTCCCCAATCTTGATTTCAAAATTATGCAGGGCAATAGCCTGATTTCTGAATTTCTGGGGATTGATTTTGATAATGACAGCGAAGTAAAAAGGGGTTGCAACCCTTTTTTACTGATAGATCAGGATGATGATTCACTTATTAAGGAATTTGAACAGAAGAAAATAGATTTTCAAAACGAGGCGGATAAAGATAAAAAATCCAAGCTCAAGCAGGAAGTGGAAGATTTGATGATTCGGATTTTTGAAACCAAAGTCAAAAAACAAAAAGGCGATTATTTCAGGCAGTTAGAAGAAATTGAAAGTAAATATTCCGCTTTACCCAATCAAAAACAACGGGAAGAGATTATCGCACAAGAAAAACAAAAACTCTCCAAAAAATCCATCTTTGATCTGGAAAATATAGAAAAACAACTGCGGGAATTTGTAAGCAAAAAGAAAACTCGACCATTTTTCCCTTGGAAGCTCTATTTTGCGGAGGTGTTTGAGAAAAAAGTAATTGAAAAAAACTGGAAAGCCTATCACATTACTTGGGTTACTCATAATAGTCGAGTAAGTGAACGAATGGTGGAATATAAAGTAAAAACAGGAGAACCTATAGTCTTAAATGATGATGAAGAGGTTGAAGTAGCTAAGTATTTATCTCAAATTATTATCGAAGATAATTTGAGAGTGGTGAGATTTAATATTTGCAGGGATCATGTGCATATGTTTTTAGTTTGTGAAGAAAAAGATAGAGACAATATAGTAAGGAAACTTAAGGGAAAGACAACTCAGCTTTACAAACAAAATCATAATATCTCTGACGAGTTTCATTTGTGGGCACAAAAGTATAGTGCGACATGGATTGAAAGCGATGAGCAATTTGCGAATACAATAGAATATATCAAAAATAATCGGTATAAGCACAACCTTCCGTTCAACAAGGGGTTGCAACCCCTTGTTGAAAGGTGCAAGACCCCATTGGAACACCTTTTTGATCCCATCGTGGAAAAAGGTGGTTTTGATATTGTGATTGGAAACCCGCCGTATATTCAACTACAAAAAGATGAAGGTCAATTGGCTAAACTTTACCAACCCCAAAATTACGAAACCTTTGCCCACACAGGTGATATTTACACCCTTTTTTACGAAAAAGGCATAAATTTATTAAAGGATAAAGGACTTCTTACTTTTATCACTTCCAACAAGTGGATGCGAGCCGGTTATGGCGAAAAACTACGAAATTATTTTTTACGATTTAATCCAAAATTGCTGATTGATTTAGGTCCCGGTGTTTTTGAATCAGCAACTGTTG
>DYJV01000082.1:0-1737 GCA_020722945.1 Candidatus Methylomirabilis sp.
TTCAACCTTAAACTTTTGACTTTAAACTTTTTTAAGGAGGTAATAAAAAAAATGAGAAGTGATGCAATGAAGAAAGGGCTTGAAAGAGCACCACATCGTTCGTTATTCAAAGCAATGGGTTATACTGATGAGGAATTGGACCGCCCAATAATTGGTATTGCGAACTCTGCCAATGAGCTGATTCCTGGTCATATACATCTAAAAAATATTGCTGAAGCAGTTAAAGCAGGAGTTAGAATGGCTGGAGCAACCCCTATGGAATTTAATACTATTGGGATTTGTGATGGAATTGCAATGGGGCATAAGGGGATGAAGTATTCTCTGCCAAGTCGAGAGTTGATTGCTGATACTGTTGAGGTTATGGCAACAGCGTATCCATTTGACGGTCTGGTATTAATAGCGGATTGTGACAAAATAGTTCCTGGTATGTTGATGGCGGCTTTAAGAGTCAATGTTCCATCAATCTACATAAGTGGAGGTCCTATGTATGCAGGGAGATATCAGGGTAAAGATATAGATTTAATAACTGCATTTGAAGGGGTTGGTTCTGTTTCAAGAAAGGCAATGACAGAAAAGGAACTTCAGAATATAGAAGATAATGCCTGTCCTGGTTGCGGGTCCTGTTCTGGAATGTTTACTGCAAATTCAATGAACTGTCTTTCAGAAGTTATAGGACTTGCTCTGCCGGGCAATGGGACTATTCCAGCGCCAACTGCTAAAAGAATAAGGCTTGCAAAAAAGGCTGGTATGCAGATAGTTGAACTTGTTAAAAAAGGTATTAAACCGCGTGATATTGCAACTAAAGAGGCTTTTCTAAATGCAATAGCAGTTGATATGGCACTTGGAGCATCAACAAATACAGTTCTCCATTTACCAGCAATTGCAAATGAGGCAAAAGTTGATTTAGATTTAAATCTTTTTAATGAGATGAGTAAAAAGACCCCTCATTTATGCAATATGTCTCCTGCTGGTCCTCATCATATTCAAGACTTAGATGAGGCTGGTGGAATACCTGCTGTTATGAAGGAACTTTCTAAAATAGGAGTTATAAATGGGAAACCCATTACTGTTACGGGTAAAAAGGTTGCAGATAATATTAAATCTGCTAATGTTTTCAATCCTAATGTTATACGTTCGGTAGAAAGACCTTATCATAAGGAGGGCGGTCTGGCAATACTGTTCGGTTCACTTGCTCCGAATGGTGCTGTTGTAAAACAGTCTGCTGTTGATGAGTCAATGTTGAAGCATTCTGGTCCAGCGCGTGTTTTTGAATCGGAAGAGAATGCTATGGCAGCTATTATCAGCGGAAAAATTAAGAAGGGTGATGTTATTGTTATTCGTTATGAAGGACCAAAAGGCGGCCCAGGAATGAGAGAGATGTTATCACCAACTTCCGCTGTAGTTGGGATGGGATTGGATAAGGATGTTGCACTTATTACTGATGGGAGATTTTCAGGTGGCACAAAAGGAGCGGCTATCGGACATATTTCACCAGAGGCTGCAGAAGGCGGGCCTATAGGATTGATTAAAGAAGGAGATACAATTGAGATTAATATCCCTGAAAAGAGAATTGATTTGAAAATTTCAGAGGAAGAATGGGAAAAACGAAAAGCAAAATTTAAGCCTATTGAATCTAAAATAAAAGAAGGTTATGTTTATAGATATTCAAAAATGGTAACTTCAGCTGCTACTGGTGCGGTATTCAAAGAATAGGAATATTAATAGTTTAGAGTTTAG
>DYJV01000082.1:1837-8591 GCA_020722945.1 Candidatus Methylomirabilis sp.
ACTGGTGCGGTATTCAAAGAATAGGAATATTAATAGTTTAGAGTTTAGGGGTTAGAGTTTAGGGGTTAGTGTTGAGGGTTTAGAGTAGCCGAGACTTAAGTTTCGGCTACTTCTCTCACGGTAGGAATAAATCTCCACTTTCTGCCAGATATGGTCAGTCTTACAAATTGGCTACATTGTGTGATGGTGTTGTTGTAAGATATTGTATGTGGTGTGCCGTTATATCATTCTGAATTTATTTCAGTAGGGAACAAAAATATTTGTTCCCTACAGTTATAGTATGACACGGATGCTATGTTGTGCTTGACTTATTTTATGGGATGTATAACTTATAGAGTATTTAAAGAAAGTAATAATAATTCAAATTCTCAAGACAAAAAAAGTAAACTTTCTGTGATTGAGGTATAAATGATATGATTAAAAGTATGACAGGTTATGGCTACAATGAATTTGTGTGGGAAAATATTAAATTTTATGTTAATATAAAAAGTGTCAATTCACGGTTTTTTGATATAAAAATAAATCTGCCGCAGGAACTTCTCCATATTGAAAGTAAGGTAGTTGCCCTTATAAATGAAGTTGTTTTACGCGGTAAGGTTGAGTTTAATTTATGGTTTGAACAGGTAGAAGATAACAAACCTAAGATTGAGATTAACTTTTCTTTATTGGAGGAGTATTTAAAAACAGTTAAGTATGTTATTGACAGATATAAATTGCAATCTACCTTAAATATAATGGATATATTGAAAGAGGATGAGATAATAAAGGTAAAATATAAAAGGGAGAGAATATCATATAACGATACAATTGAAAAAGGGATTGTTCTGGCTATAGAAAGGTTAAACAATATGCGGATACAAGAAGGTAAGGCATTATACAAAGGATTTATTTCAATTTTAAATGATATAAAAGATAATTTAAAGGTGGTAAAGAAGAGTGTCCCATTGATTTTGAATCAGTATGAGAGTAAAATTCGCAAAAAAGTTTTTAATTTAATGGAAGTAAAAAAAATTGATGAGAACCGTATATTAATGGAAGTTGCATTACTGGCTGATAAGATTGACATAAATGAAGAGTTAGAGAGAATGGACAGTCATATATCGCAAATGAAGGATTATTTAAAATCGAATGAACCGTCAGGACGTCAGATGGAATTTTTGCTTCAGGAGATATTGAGAGAGGTAAATACTATTGGTTCAAAAGTTTCCGATGTGAAAATTACAAATATAGTGATTAAGATTAAAGATTATATAGAGAAGATGAAAGAGCAGGTTAGAAATGTTGAATAATAAGAAGGGTAAACTAATAGTAATTTCTGCACCATCTGGAACTGGTAAAACAACGATTTGCAAAGAGATTATAAAAAGGGTAAAAAATATTAAGTATTCTGTTTCAACTACTACCAGACCAATAAGGAAAGGTGAGATAGATGGAAAAGATTATTTTTTTGTGACTACTGAAGAGTTTAAAAATTTGATAAAAAGAGATTTTTTTGTAGAATGGGAAAAGGTGTATAATCATTATTATGGGACTTCAAAAAAGTTTATTAATGATACAATCAGCAGAGGTATTAATTGTCTATTAGATATAGATGTTAAGGGCAGTAAGGTTTTAATGGATAAATATCCTGATGGAATTTTTATTTTTCTTATTCCGCCATCATTGGATGAATTACGGAGGAGACTCTTAATGAGGAATACTGAGAACAAGGATGCTCTGGAACTGCGACTGAAAAAGGTAAAGGAAGAGATGGAGTATAAAAAGTATTACAAGTATATTATAATGAATGATAAAATTAAGGATACTGTAAATAAAATAGTTGAAATTATAAATAAAAATGTGTAAATTAAGGATAACGTGTGGAATAACAATTTAGGAGGATAAACAATGGATTTTCCATTAGACAAGATATTAGAATTTGATAAGAATAAATATGAAGCAACCGTAGCTATGATATCATATCTTCATGCAATAGAGGAGACGCCGGAAATTCTTTTAGAATATTCCGAGAAGGATAGAAGCAGAAGGGTTGCTATTATAATAAATGATATTTTGAGCGGAAAAATAAAATATAAAGAAGGTGAAAAATAAAAATAGAGCAATTATTATTATCTGTGGTCCCACTGCAATAGGGAAAACAGATATTTCTGTAAAACTTGCAAAAAATAGAGGAGAAATTATTTCTGCTGATTCAATGCAAGTTTACAGATTTATGGATATTGGAACTGCTAAACCCGATAAAAGTCTGTTAAAACAAGTCAAACATCATTTGATAGATGTTATTGACCCTGATGAAGAATTTTCAGCATATAGATTCAAAAGCGAAGCTGAGAAGATAATAGATAATCTTTATTCAGAAAAAAAGATGCCGTTCATTGTTGGTGGAACAGGTTTATATATAAGAGCACTGGTGTATGGTATGTCGGAAGCACCGGGAAAGAATAAAAGAATAAGAGATAGACTTATGGGTCTATTGGAAAATAAAGGAGTTAATTATTTATATCAGAGGTTATACAAAATTGACCCTGTATATGCAGATAAGATTTCTTCAAGTGATAGGGTAAGAATTCTAAGAGCACTTGAGGTTTATGAGATTAGTGGAGTTCCTTTTTCCAGATATAATCAGTTGCACAAAAAGGAACCGAGATATAACCTGTTATGGATAGGATTAAATATGGATAGAGAAAAATTGTATATGAATATAAATAGGCGGACAGAGAAGATGTTTGAGAACGGATTTGTTGATGAAACAAAAAAGTTGCTTAAGATGGGTTTTTCTAAAGAGATTATATCCCGCAGAGGAATAGGATATATAGATGTAATTAAGTATCTTGATAAAGAGATAACTCTGGAAGAAGCAATAGCAAATGTTCAAAAGAAGACAAGAAATTATGCAAAACGGCAAATGACCTGGTTTAGAAAAGAGAAGTTGGTAAAGTGGATGTCCGCAGAAAATTTTGAAGAGATTAAAAGTGAAGTTGAATATTGGATTAAAAATATAAATTTTAATTAATGGGAGGATTAACTTATTATGTCAGAAAGTAAAAAAGGTATTCAGGATGAATTTTTAAGCAATGCCAAAAGCAGTAAGAAGGAATTGACTTTTTATCTGGTTAATGGATTGCCTATAAAGGGAAAAGTAAAAGGATACGACAATTTTACAGTTAAGGTTGATAAGGAGGGAAAAATATTGCTGATATATAAACATGCAATATCAACAATATCAGAATGATAAAAAGATTGTTTAAAAAAATAGTATTATTAATATTTCTTGCTATTATTTTATACTTTGTAATCACATCATTTTTGATTGTGCCTGAGGGTAAAATTGCCATTGTTAAAACAAAACTGTTTGGAACATTAAAAAAGTATTATTCAAACAGAGTGAATTTTGTATGGCAGAAGGGAATTCCATTTAATGCCAAAGTTGTTATTTATCCAAAAGGTGATGTTTCGTCACGAATTAAACTTTTGAAGAAAATGTTTTTTTTTAATAGAGAGATTGAATACATAGAATTTGAGGTTAATTTGGAATGGAAAATAGATAAAAGTCAATATGTTATAATGGCATCTAAATTTGGCTCTAAGCAAGATGTTGAAGAATATATAAAAGATATAATTCAAGAAGTATTTGACAGAAAAGTTGATGAAATAATAAATGAAAATAGGGACATAAGGGTTGGATTCAATAACATCAGGGATGAGTTCAATAAGGCTCTTGCTAAATCTTTTAAAGAAGATGGATTAAAGTTAGTTTCTATAGATGTAGTACCTGTCCATATACCGTATTTTTTGAGCATAGATGCTATGAAGAAGTATTCCGATACTCTATTGGAGTTACAATTAATTGGTAAGTATATAGAGGCACACCCTGAGGTATTAAAATATTTACTTATTCAAAAAATTTCTTCTAATACCAAATTAACAATAAATTCAGATTTAGAAAAATTGTATGAAAGAAACGATAAAGAAGATAATAGAAAAAAGTAATTCAGAATTTACAGAGATAAGTTTTGAGACTAAAGATATAACTTCATTTTCACTTTCAAATGGCGAGATAGAGAATCCTGAGAAGAGTAATATTATGTCAGGAAATATTCGTGTGCTTAAAAACGGGCAGTGGGGATTTGTTGCGTTTAATAATATTAAAGATTTTTCTAATATGGAAAAGTATCTTCAAGAGGCTGAAAGTCAAGCAGATGCTATATCAGATTATTTAAAAGAGAAACGGGCTATAATTCCATATAAATCTATTAAAAAGGAGTTTAAATCAGAGTATAACATAGACCCGAGAAGTATCACATTAGAAGAAAAGTATAAGTTGGCAAGAGATTATGACAGTATATTAAAACAGCATAAAAAACTGCAGAATAGAAAGATATTATATACGGACAGGCATATAGAATCACATTATTACAATTCAGAGGGCAGTGAAGTTACAGAGAATAAGGTTTTTACAGGAATTCTATTTTATGCTGTTGCAAGAGATGGGAATAATATACAGGTTGCATCAGAATCTTTTGGCGGTTATGAAGGTTATGAGATTGTTCAAAATCGCGATGAGATTGTTGATGGAACAGCACAAAATGCTGAAGATATGTTAAAAGCCGAACAGGTACAGGGAGGGACTTTTACGGTTGTCCTTGATAATAAACTTGCTGGGGTATTTGCACATGAAGCATTTGGTCATCTGTCTGAGGCTGATTTTATTTTTGAGAATGAAAGATTGAAAAGCATAATGGCTATTGGGAAAAGATTTGGTAGAGATAATCTTAATATTATAGATGAAGGATATATCCCTGGCCTTGCGGGTTCCATTTTTATTGATAATGAAGGGGTGCTTCCGCAAAAGACATATCTTATTAAAAATGGTATTTTAAATGGTAGGCTTCATTCTCGTGAAACTGCTTTTAAGATGAAGGAGGAGTTAACTGGCAATGCACGAGCATTGAATCCTTTTTATCAGCCTATTGTAAGAATGACAAATACATATATTGATAATGGCACAGATAGTTTTGAAGATATGATAAGTTCAACAGATAATGGAATATATGCTGTTGATTACAGAGGTGGACAGACCAACCTTGAGATGTTTACTTTTTCTGCTGGAAGAGCATATATGATTAAGAATGGCAAACTCGGGAAACTGCTTAAAAATGTTGTTTTAACAGGGAATGTTTTTGATACATTAAAGAATATCACAATGATTGGTAATGATTTAAAACATTTTGGCGGACTTGGTGGATGTGGGAAAGGTGGGCAGTTTCCATTACCTGTTTCTACAGGTGCTCCACATATTAAGATTGATAATGTTCTTGTTGGAGGAATTTAATACATTCTTATGAGAAATTTGTATAATATAGCACGAAAAAAAACGGATGATTTTGATATATATCAACAAAATATTGAGAGCGAGATAGTTAGTTTTGAGAATGATAAGATTAAGTCTATTGAAAGAAAAGTTGAGCAAGGGTATGGGGTTAGAGTTGTTAAAAATAATAAGATTGGTTTTTCGTCATCAAATGATTTTTTAAAGGTTGAAGAAACAGTTGATAATGGTATAGAAATTTCATCTTTTGGAGAAAAGGCATCTTTTAAATTTCCGAAAGCAAGGTTTGATTTTGAAGATTTGAGTCTAAATTCGCCTGATATAAGAAAGATAAATTCAATGGAAATGATTAGAGTTGGTGATACTCTTAAAAATCGTTTGAAAGAACTGGATAATGGTCTCAAAGTTAATGTATATTTAGAGAAAGGTAACATAACCAACAGGCTGGTAAATTCAGGTGGATTGGACTTTACAGAGAGCAAGGATATTTTCCAGATAAGTGCTACGATTTTTAAAGCAGAGGAGAACAATTTTTTAGAGATATGGGATGGTGCTTATTTAATTGGCGGAGATACTCCTGAGAATGTAACCGGCGAAATTTTTAATAGAATAAAATTTTTGTATGATAGTGTTAAAAAACCTGTTAAAATTGATTCATCGGCATATCCAGTATTTTTTACTTCAAAAGCATTTAGCACTATACTTAATATGATTTTAAAAAGTTTTGATGGGAAATTAATAGAGAAAAAGATTTCATTTTTTACTGACAAATTTGGACAAAAATTATATAATATACCAATAACAATTGAGGATAATCCTTTGAAAAAATTTTATCCATTATCAAGAAATTTTGACGGTGATGGTGTTAAGGCAGCACCGATAAAATTAATAGAAAAAGGAAGGGTGAACAATTTTTTTCTTGATATACAGACTGCTGGTAATATGGGAAAAGAATCTAATGGGCATTCATTACGCTCATACAAATCTTTGCCTTCTCCTGGGAATACAAATATATTTTTTACTATTGAGGATGATAGATTTCGCAAAAAGGAGGAAGATATTATAAAGAGTATTGATAAAGGAATTATTATTGACCAATTTCTTGGTGCAGGGCAGAGTAACATTTTAGCAGGTGAATTTTCTATGAATATAGATTTAGGCTATTTTGTTGAGGATGGGGAAATAAAGGGTAGAATAAAAGACTGCATGGTGGCTGGTAATCTGTTTGAATTGTTTGGGAATATAAAGGCTATAGGTGATAAGAGTTTATACTATAATGGAATTGAGACACCTTCTGTTTTAATTGAGTCTTTACCCATAAAAGCGTGATCAGTTTTTACTTGATAATTTAAGAGAATTACTTATAATAAAATAAATTTATATTAATCAGGAGAGAGTATGAGTGTAAAATCTGATAGATGGATT
>DYJV01000159.1 GCA_020722945.1 Candidatus Methylomirabilis sp.
CCAAAAGAACAAGTTAGTGAAAAGGCGGTGGGTGATGAGTAGTATCGGAAGTGGGGTTTTAACCCCGCAAAAAGAAGCTGTGTCAAAACAAGAGGCGGAGCTAAAGCTCCACTTCCAAGAAAAGTGTAAGAGTGAAATACTAGGCGGAACTAAAGTCCCACTACCAAAAGAACAAGTTAGTGAAAGGGTGGTGAGTGATGAGTAGTTGGAGAGAGTGTAAGTTGGGGGATGTTGCAACAAGAATGACTTCAGGAGGAACTCCATCAACTTCAAAATCAGAATATTATGATGGAAACATCCCTTGGCTTAATACGAAAGAAATTAAAAATTGTCGAATTTTTACAACAGAAAAAACAATTACTGATTTAGGGTTACAAAATTCATCTGCAAAATGGATTGATGAAAATTCTGTAATAGTTGCTATGTATGGTGCGACTGCTGGAAAAGTTGCAATAAATAAAATACCTTTAACTACAAATCAGGCTTGTTGTAATATCACTTTAGATAGTACAAAAGCAGACTACAATTTTATATATTACCTTTTATTGAATAGCTTTGATAGATTAGATAATATGACATCAGGTGCGGCTCAACAAAATTTAAATGTTGGGTTAATTTCAAATTTTGATATTTCCCTTCCACCCCTTGAAGAACAAAAAGCAATAGCAGAAGTGCTAAGTAGCCTTGATGATAAGATAGACCTTCTTCATCGCCAAAACAAAACCCTAGAATCCCTCGCTGGGACTCTTTTTAGACAATGGTTTATCGAAGAAGCAAAAGAGGAGTGGGAGGAAGTAACATTAAGTGATGTTATGGAATTAAAATATGGAAAAGACCACAAACATTTAAACGATGGGAAAATACCAATTTATGGTAGTGGTGGCATTATGAGATATGGAGATACAGCTATTTATGAAAACGAATCTATTTTGATTCCTAGAAAAGGTACTTTAAGTAATATTTTTTATGTAGATGAACCATTTTGGACGGTAGATACAATCTTTTGGAGTAAAATAAATTCAGAAAAAATATCAGGAAAATTACTTTTTGAATTTTTAAAAACTCTTGATTTTTCAAATATGAATGTCGGTTCTGCTGTACCTAGTTTAACAACAAAAGTGCTAAATGAAATTTCTTTTGCTTTACCATCTTTAGAAGAGCAAGAAGAATTTAAACTATATACAGATGATGCTTGGGATAAAGTAAAACAAAATAAAAAACAAATCCAAACCCTTGAAAACTTGCGAGATACACTTTTGCCAAAGCTGTTAAGTGGGGAAGTGAGGGTAAAGATATGATAACGGAAGCGGGGTTTC
>DYJV01000083.1 GCA_020722945.1 Candidatus Methylomirabilis sp.
GGGATATGAGCCATTTTATAAGAGATGAGGTCAAAAATAAACGAAGTCAAGATTTAGAGAAATATTATAGAATCAATGGTGCTATTTATATATGTAAAACAGATAGATTATTAGCAGAGAAAAGTTTTTTTATAGAAGATAATATTTTTGCTTATGTTATGGATAGAGGAAGTTCTATCGATATTGATGAAGAGATTGATTTTAAGATAACTGAAATAATAATGGACAATAAATAGTGACATCTTCTGAATTATTTAATAAATTTTTAGCATTTGAAGAGAAATTTAATGTCTTTAATCTAAAGACTGATATAGAAGAACTTTATTGGTGGGATATAGTTCGCTATGCTATATATAGTGAGTTGAATAATAATTTTGTTAGAAAACATCAAGATATACCAGCCATAAAGAAAAAAAAATCATTTATTCTTTTAAAGAATGTATTTGTAGATGTATTTTATTTATTAAAGTCATTTTTATTTAAAAAAGAATTTTTCTTTTTTCTTTGTTCGAGATCAAAGAATAGTAATCATTTTAACTTTGATAGTGTTGCAAGGAATTTTATAAAATCTGTACCTTCTGGTAAATCTTTTTACTTAGAAACTTATTTTGCTGTTCAAACAGAGTATCCCTCATATAGTAATATATTTTTAGCAATAATGAAAAAATTGCATAAGTCTAGAGATATAAAACTTAATTTTGATATAAATAAAATTTTGAATGAAGAGTTCCAAACAGATATAGATTTTTATTCAGTTGTACAAAAGAATCTAAATAATTATACTGTGGAATATAATTATTACAAAGTTTTACTAAAAGTTCTTAAACCTAAATATTGTTTTATCGTACAAAACGGTATTCAAAAAGCTTTATTTTCTGTAGCTAATGACTTAAATATAGAATGCGTTGAATTGCAACATGGACAGATAAATAGTTTTCATATAGCTTATTCATATTCAAAAAATATAGATTACTCTCATTTAAAATCATTTCCAAAATATCTATTCACTTATTCTGAGTTTTGGAATAAAATTAACTTTCCTGTTTATAAGAAAATATCTATGGGAAAAGAAAATAAAATTGATAAAGATAAAGCCCAAGAATCCGGCGATATAGCATTCGTATTTGCAAACATATATACAGAAAATCTATTGTCTTTTGTGAAAGAGTTAGCACCTCAATTTGATAAAAAAATCTATATTAAATTACATCCAAATCAAAAAAATGAGCTAGATTATGTAAAAAATGCGCTATCACAATATAAAAACATTGAAATAGTTTATATTGAAAAATCGATGGACGAAATTTTGTCATTAGTCTCTTCAGTTGTCATGATACAATCAACAACTATATATGAAGCCTTACAAAAGGGTAAAAAAATATTTTTATATAAAAAACAAGACTATGATACTCATAGTGATGTTTTTGACAACGAGAATGTTTATCTTATAGATAGTGTAGATGATTTTTTTGAGCATCAAGATAAGCCTTTTGTAAATCTAGAACAAGTGATTTTTTTTGAACCTTTTAATAAAAATAAATTTTTATCATTTTTAGAAAAGCAGAAATAGATGAAAAATTCACATATCTATATGATTGGTGAGATAATTCCAAAGATGTTGAGTTTATTATTATTACCTATTATGACTAAGTATTTAACACCTGAAGATTATGGAATAATGGCTTATGTAGATGCTATTATCATTTTTGTATTTGTTTTTTCTGTTATGTCTTTAAATAGCTATATACTTAGAGAGTATTTTGAGCTTAAAGATAAAGTAAAACAAGAAGAATTAATTGGTAATTTCTTTATATTTTTGATTGTCTATAATTTCTTTTCAGTTTTTATTTTTATTGGATTATTAAGCTTATTGTTAAGTTTTTTAGATTTGCAGTTCGATTTTTCTCATATTATGTTATTAGCACTGATAGGAAATTTCTTTGAGATTTTCAGTATATTTCCTCAGATAATTTACCGTATTCAAGAAAAAGCGATACCATATATTTACTTTACTATTAGTAAGACAAGTTTGCAGATGGGAAGTATCATAGTGCTTTTGATTTACTTTGATCAAGGTGTGTTTTCAAAGTATTATGGAGTTTTAGGGGTTAATGCATTATTTGCGATTATATCTTTCTTTATTGTTAGTAGAAATGCTATCTATTCTTTTGATGTGATTCAAGTTAAAGAAGGGCTGAAGTTTTCATTGCCATTGGTAGTTAGTGCAGTATCATTTTTAATTTTAGATGTTTCTGATAGATTTATTTTAGAACGGTATATTTCCTTATCTAACCTAGGTTTGTACTCTATTGCCTACACTTTAGGCTTTGCTGTTAATGTTATTATAAATGGAAGTTATAAAGCATTTGAGCCACTACTCTTTAGAGAAGCGAAAGAAGAAAATTTTATGAATAGTTTTTACACCATTAAAAAGCAATATATGTTTTTAGTTTTTGTTATAGGGTTGTTGGTAATTATGTTTTCGCAAGAGCTATTGCATTTTATAACAAGTGAAAAATTCTATGAAGCTTATTATTTAGTTCCTTTTATAGTTTTAGCTGCTATTTCTAAAGGTATCTATATGCTTTATGCCGTTTTATTGATGATACAAAAAAATACAAAACTATTAAGCAAAGCTATTTTTCTAGGAGCTATTGTTAATATCGGAATTAACTTATTGTTTGTTGAAGCATATGGTAGTATCGTTGCTGCCATTTCTACTTTTGTTGCATTTTTACTTATGACAATGATGGTACATGTAAAAACGTTTCAATATTACTCTTTTTCATTATTAAAAGAAGCTAAAGAGTATTTTATCGTCTTTGGATTTTTAATTTTGAGTTATTTTTTATACTATTATTTTGACATCAAATTAACTTTAAATATCTTTTTCATAAAAGTATTAATATTCACTTGTTTACTTTTTGCATTATTGAAATTCTATGATGTGAAGGTGTTGAGCTTATTTAAAGAAGGAAAATCATGTTAACTAAACTAAAAAAAATCATAAATTTACCACTATCGCGAAAGCTACAGTTTATATCACATACCTATCATAAGCTAAAAACACAGACATTTTACAAACTGATGTTTCAATCCATGGGCAAAAAAAGCATGATAAAAAAACCACTTTTGCTTACTTTTGAGTTTATCAGTGTAGGAGATAGAGTTATCATTTGGGATGATGCTAGAATCGAGGGTATACATTATTATGCCGGCAAAACATTTAATCCTCATATTGTTTTGGAAGACGGAGTATCACTTCAACAGCGGTGTCATATAACAGCAGCAGATACATTGGTAATTGGTAAAAATACAATGATTTCTTTTGATGTATCTATACAAGATACTGATCATGAATATGAAAATTTATCAATGCCTATTGGGAATCAGCCTTTGAGAGTGAAAAAGACAAGTATAGGTGAAAACTGTTTTATAGGAAGTGGAGCGAAGATACAAGCAGGGACTATTTTGGGTCGGCATTGTGTTGTAGGAACAAATGCTGTGGTAAGAGGAACTTTTCCAGACTACTCAGTGATAGTAGGAGTACCTGCTAAGATAGTAAAGAGATATGATGAAGTTAGTAGAAAATGGAAAAAAACAAATAGTAAGGGAGAATTTTTAGATGAAATATAAAACAATATTAATAACGGGTGGAGCAGGCTTTATAGGTTCAAATCTTAGCCTAAAACTAACTGAAAAGGGTTATGAAGTAACAGTTTTAGATAATCTCTCACCACAAATCCATAGTGAGTATTCACCACTGTATGAGAGTATCAAAGATAAAGTAAACTTCATAAAAGGGACAGTTCTAAGCTATGATGATTGGAAAAAAGCACTTGATGGTGTAGATGTAGTTGTGCATCTTGCAGCTGAAACAGGTACTGGTCAATCTATGTATGAGATCGAAAAATACACCGATGTCAACATCAAAGGGACATCAATTTTTCTCGATATTTTGGCAAATGAAAAACATAGTGTAAAAAAGATGATAATTGCATCTTCTAGGGCTATTTATGGTGAGGGAAAATATGATTGTCCAAAATGTGGAATAGTCTATCCAAGTGAGCGAAAAGATGAAGATATGGCAAAAGGTGATTTTGCTGTAAAATGTCCATATTGTGGAATGGATGCAAAACCACAAGCTACAGATGAGACAAGTAAAATCCACCCAAGCTCAATATATGGCATCACAAAACAAGTGCAAGAACAGATGTTTTTAGTAATGGGAAAATCGCTTGGTATCCCTGCAGTAGCTTTTAGATACCAAAATGTTTACGGTGCAGGACAATCTTTAAGTAATCCATATACAGGGATACTCTCTATTTTCTCCACTCGTATCCAAAATGGAAACGATATAAACATTTTTGAAGATGGACTTGAAAGTCGTGATTTTGTTTATGTTGATGATGTTGTGGAAGCTACAGTTTTAGGCATAGAAAAAGACGAAGCAAATTATGAAGTCTTTAATGTAGGGTCGGGTAAGGCAATTGATGTAAATACAGTAGCAAGTACACTTGTAAAAACTTATGCAAGTAACTCTAAAATCACTATTTCAGGTAATTATAGATTAGGTGATATTAGATATAATTATGCTGATTTGACAAAAATAAAAGCAAAACTAGGATTTGAGCCAAAAGTGAATTTTGAAGAGGGGATAAGAAGATTTACTTCTTGGGTAGAAAAGCAAGAAGTTGTTGAAGATAAGTATGAAAAAAGTATTGAAGAGATGAAAGAGAAAGGGCTTTATAAGTGATGAGCTTGGAGGGGAAGAGGGTACTTTTTATTGGAATAGGTTTTTATGATTATGAATCTACGATTAAAAAAAATCTTGAAAAATATGGAGCAATCGTTGATTTTTATTTAGAGCAACCAAGCTATTTATTGAGTGGTTTGTATGGAAAAATTATCAATAAGCTCAAATATCAAAAGAATATCATAAAAAAACATCATAAAAAAATGCTTGATGAAACAAAAGCAAAAAAATACGACATAGTATTTGTCTTAAAAGGTGAAAATCTGACAATAGATTTTATAAAAGCTTTAAAACATCAGCAAGAGAATGCAATTTTTATTATGTATCAATGGGATTCTATAAATAGAGTTTCAAATGCTTTAGATATGATTCCTTTTTTTGATAAAGTGTTTAGCTTTGATAGAATAGATTGTGAAAAATATGAAAAATTAGAATTTAGACCTCTGTTTTTTAGAGAATCAATTGAGAAAAAAATATTAGATTATAAATACGATTTAGTTTTTATTGGATGGCTTCATGCAGATAGAATGGAATTAATAAAAGAAATCGAAAATATTTGTAAAATAAAAAAGATAACAACATTTATTTATTTATTCACAGGAATAAAAACTTATATGAGTTTTTTGCTAAAAAAACAATCACAAAGTTTGCATGTAAAGCCTTTAAATTATAAAAAAGTTAATGACTATTATAATAGTACAAAAGTAATACTTGATTTGCCTCATCCATTGCAAAATGGTTTGACTATGAGAACTATTGAAGCAATTGGAGCAAATAAAAAACTTATTACGACAAATCAAGATATCAAAAATTATGATTTTTATGATGAAGACAATATATGTATTTTGGATAAAGAAAATATAGATATAAAAAATGATTTTTTTGAAAAACCATATAAACAAATATCTGAAGTGATTAAAAATAGGTATTGTTTGGATAGTTGGATCGAAGATGTTTTTGCTATTGTAAATAAGGAGTAACAATTGACTTTGAACACCAATGCCCGATACACATTTTTAATAAAAGCTTTTTTTATAGTATTACTGCTAGAACTTTTTTTATTAGGCAGTGGTCAATTTTTATCCTTTGGTGGCTTATCATTGAGAATGGTGTTTTATTCAATTGCAATTTCATCATCAGTAATTTTATTGCTTAGAGGTATCAAAATTGCTAAAAAAGTTTTTTTGTTTTTACTTGTTTATATATCTATGCTTTCTTTTTCTTCTTATCTAGGTATTATAAATGGTGCAGATAGTACTCAAATTTCTGAAAATTTAAAGCCGCTATTGTTTGCTTTTATGATTCTCCCCTTTTCCATGTTTATCACAAATATTTCACGAGTGGTTTTAGTAGGTAAGCTTATAAAATTATCGGGTTTAATAATGGGAGTTAGTTTTATATCTGTATTGTTGTTATTATTTTTTGGTTATATGGATTTTTCAACCATTTATATTTTATTATCGTCTGATTCAAATGATTTTATGATGAATGATGGTGAAAATATACATATTTTTTATAAAGGATTTTTATATCTGAATATAGCTTTTATTTTTTACATTTATTCAAATGATAAATACAAGCTTTTAATTTTATCTTTGCTTTTTATAGCCATATTATTGACATTTACAAGAGGATTTATTTTGGCATTGATATTATCTTTTGTATTAGTATTTATACTAGAATATAAACAGAAAAAATCAATTATAGCTTTAACTTTTATTGTTACAGTCACTCTAATTGCTATCCCTTTTTATATATCATTTGTTGGTGATAAAAGTGAATCAGATTTTATGAGAATACTTCAAATCCAACAAGTTTTTGATGCCATCACTCTTTCATCTTTTTTTATGGGTCATGGCTATGGAATAGGAGTTCCAATTCGTCCAAATGGAATGGAAATTACATTTCTTGAAATTTTTCATAAACAAGGTATTTTAGGTTTATTTTTATGGATAGGATTTTTGTTTTATATTATTTATAACTATCTAAATATTAAAAATATAACTTATAAAAGAGTGGTTAAACCATTTGTTGTAAGTACTTTTTTTGTTTATATGCAAAGCCTAACCAACCCATATCTTAATAATCCAATAGGGATGAGTATGGTTTTATTGACATTTTCAGCCTTAATAGTAGTTGCCTATAAAGAACGAAAAGAGAGGTTTATTAAATGTTAGTAGCAATAGTAATTTATAATAAAAAGATTCTCGAACTATCAATATTAAAGCGATCATTTGAATCAAATACGGATATTTTCATTTACGATAATTCAAAACTTCCGCAAGAAGTACCAACCATTGAAAATGTGAATATTTACTATGAACATGATGAAAACAATAGTGGAGTTAGTCGTGCATACAACCAAGCATATCAGAAAGCCAAAGAACTTAATAAAGAACTTTTATTGGTTTTAGACCAAGATAGTAGTTTTAAACTCAGTTTTATCGAACAATATACGAAAATGTATAGTGTATATAAAAATGATTATATCTATGCACCTATCGTTTGTGATGAGAAAAAAACAAAGATTTACTCTCCTTCGTTTATGCGTAACTTTGTAGGAAAAATACAATCGTTTGAGAATTTTGTCTATGAAGAAACATATAGTTTAGTTGGCAAATCAGTTATCAATAGTGGATTGATGATACCATTGGAAATGTTTGATAAAATAGGTGGATATAATGAAAAATTAAAACTTGATTTTAGTGATATTTATTTTATTGAAAAATATAAAGAGCTAAATCATAAAATTGTTTTAGTAGAGGTATATTTGAAGCACAGTATCTCGGGGGATGAGGGCTTAGACTTTGATAGAGAATATAATAGGTTTAAATATTACTGTAGTGCATGCAAAGAGATAGAAAGAGCTTTAGATGCTTCGGCTTTTTGGTCATCGACAAGAAGACTTCTCAGGTTAGTTTTAAAATACAAAAGGTTGAGTTTTATAAAGATATATTTTGAATATTATTTAAAAGGAAAAGAAATATGAATATTTCAGTATGTATGGCAACGTATAATGGTGAAAAATATATTCGCAAACAAATTGAATCAATATTAATACAGTTAAATGCTGATGATGAGCTAATTATATCTGATGATAGCTCAACGGATGACACTGTTGAGATTATTAAATCAATTGGTGATAACCGAATTATTTTATTTGAAAAGCAACAATTTAAATCACCTATTTTCAATTTTGAAAATGCTTTAAAATATGCACAAGGTGAAATCATAGTACTGGCTGACCAAGATGATATTTGGAAAGAAAATAAAATAGAAACAATCAAAAAGTATATGCAAGATTATGATGTGGTGATAAGTGATGCAGATATAATTGATGAGCATGGCAAGATATTGCAAGACTCATTTTATAAATTAAATGGCTCAAAAAGTGGATTTGCCAAAAATATAGTTAAAAATTCATATATAGGCTGTGCTATGGCGTTTAATAAGAAAATCTTAGATAAGTCATTGCCTTTTCCTAGGGACATACCATTACATGACTGGTGGATAGGACTAATCGGTGAAATGTATGGCAAAACATATTTTATAGAAGATAAATTGATAAGCTATAGGCGACATGAAAATAATGCTTCACCAACTGGAGAAAAATCTAAATACTCAACTTTGAGAAAAATTTCATTTAGAATTAGTTTAATGAAAAATTTAATTTTAAGGTACATAAAAAAATGACACAAATTAACGCATCAATAGTTTTATATCATAACAAAAAAGAACAACTTGTAAAAGCTATAAATAGCTTTTTAAATACAGACATGAAAG
>DYJV01000014.1:0-19392 GCA_020722945.1 Candidatus Methylomirabilis sp.
GGAAAATTGCAAACATTTATTGACATTATCTAAATTAGAGCATACATACCGATTAATAACAAATAGTTATCTTGCATCAGGTAAGGATGGGTATCATAATTTTGGTGAGATAGAGTATAAAGAAGATACTGGATTTTTTGAAGTTGAATCTTTTCTTGAATATCTCCAAGATAAAAAAATTATAGGGATTCCTGAAAATACAGGGATAGTGATGGAGTAGAGTCAAAAATCATAGATGATAAATCATACTCTCAACTACTGTTGAAAAATAATGAGTTTAAATATCTTCTGTTTTTTCTTTTAGGTTTACTTATTTGGAGGGTGTTTTGATATAGATAGAGGGGTTATATAGATTCTCCTCTCTTCCAATTCTGGTATCTCTCTAATAGTTTTGTGATGTCTGTTATTTTGTAAGGTTTGATAAGGTAATCTTTAAAACCGTATTTTTGGTAGTATGCAATGGCATCATCTTCGGAGTAACCTGATGTAACTACTATATATGCATCATTATCCTTCTCCAATAATATCTTTGCTGTATCTATGCCTCCCATACCTTTTTTGATAGTGAGATCAAACACTGCAAAATCAAATTTACTCTTGTCGTATATCTCCAAGACCTGCTCTCCATTTTCAACAGCCGTAACAGTGCAGCCAAATTCGTTGAGAAGTAGAGAGAAAGATTCTCTGAGCATCGCTTCATCTTCTAAGTATAATATTTTTAGGTCTGTTTTGGAAATATCAATAGATGTGCTGCTACTATTTTCAGAAATAATTTCTTTATCAGTTGCCCTTAAAATGATTTTAAATTCTGTTCCTTTTTCGGTTGAATTAACAAATATCTTTCCGTGGTGCTTTGTAACTATTGAATGACATATAGATAAACCTAATCCGCTTCCTGTATCTTTGGTTGTAAAGAAGGGGTCAAATATTTTTTCAATAATACTCTGAGGAATCCCCGGACCATTGTCTGAAATCTTTATCTCAACATATTCACCTTCTGGAAGGTAGTAGTTGTTTTTGATAGTAAGTTTTAGGTTGTCAACAGATATATTTATCTCACCCTTATCTCTCAATGCCTCTTTTGCATTTATAATAATATTTGATATAACTTGGCTAAATTGGTCGTAATCTATCTCAATATTTTTTACATTTTCATTGAAGTGGTAATTGATATTGATAGATGTTCCTGAAACAAGAAGTTTTGAAATATCTGTTAGTAGTTTTTTAGGATCTTCAGGCTTTTTGATTGGAGAACCACCTTTAGAGAAGGTAAGCAGTTGCTGTGTGAGAGATTTGGATTTGCCAAGTATCATACCAATAGGTTCAATTAATTCCTCTATCTCTAATAAATTTATATCTTTATAAGAGCTATTTAAAAATTTTAGTTTAAATAGTTCAAAATAAGATGTTATTGCTCCAAGATAGTTATTAAAATCGTGAGCTATTCCAGCAGCAAGTATCCCAAGTGCTTCAAGTTTCTGATTTTTTAAGATTTGCATTTCTAAATTTTTCTTCTGAGTAACATCTGAAAAAACAAAGACAACTCCCGATATATCACTTTGAGCATTGTATAATGGTGCAACACTATCCTCTATAATTATGTAATCACCATTCTCTTTTATAAGTTTACAGTTGGTAATGATATAGCCCATTAGCCCACGCTCTATGATATCATCAAATGGGATGTAGTAATCGTTGCCATCTATAGTTTGTAATTTGATTACCTCATTGAAGTCTTTACCAATAAGCTCTTCTAACTTCTTGCCGAGCATATTTTCTGCAGCTTTATTGCAAAAAATGATATTTAGTGATTTATCCAAAACAACTACACTCTCCATTATTGATTTTAAAATGGTATTTAATTTGTCCTTCTCATCTTTCAGCTCATTTTCAAGAATTTTCCTCTCTGTAATATCAACTAATAGGGATAGTGCATACTCAACTTTCTTATTATCTTCAAAAATTTCAACAGGAACAAATCTTCCCTGAAAATATTTACTCCTACCATCAATATTATCTATCTTGTAACATAAGGTATTTAGAGTTTTGTTGGTAATAGCATCATTTATACAGTGTAAAAATTGTGATGATATATTTTGAGGAAGTATTTCTGATACTGTTTTACCAAATAGATCATCTTTATTTTGGCCAAATAGTTTATCTTGATTTGAGAAGATGTCGATATATTTCCCATTTTTATCTAAAAGGAGAGCATTTTCAGGCATTGCAGATATAATGCTTTTCATTTTGTTCTCATTTTCTAATGCTTTTTGAGTGCTCAACTCTAAAGCTAAAGTTTTCTTATTTATTTGAAATCTGAGAATTATGAGAAATATAATTGAGATAATAAATAGTATAATGAAAAAATATAATACATTAAGAAGTATCCATGAAAAAGGGGAATTTGTTTTTAGAAGATTGTTGAGCATTTGGTTGTAAATAGAACTTGGGTCCTTTTTGAGCAGTATTAGTGAATGATCTAATTTTTCTATAACTGTTTTATCTACTTTTTTACTGAAAGCTATCCTTACCTCTATCGGTTTTAGTATGATTGAAGAGGTAGTAATATTTGATTTGTCTATGTATGGGTAATATATCCTGCTTATAAGTCCTGCATCAGCTTTATTGGATGATACAAGAGACGTAATCTCAGGATAATCTTTGCCGTAGGTGAAAGATGAATTTATCTTGAAAGATTTTAAGATATCTAAAAGTGCTTCATTACCGGTGAGAAAAATGTCGTTTTGTTTAACTGCTATACTTTTACCCTCTAAATCTATAATTGATCTGATATTTGAATCGGTTCTAACTATTATTTTGCCCCAATTTATAAAAATATCTTCATTGTTAAAATTCATTATCTTCTCCCTCTCTTTAGAAAACCCAATTGGAAGGAGAATATCTATTTCGCCATCTTCTATTTTTTTGTAAAGAGAATCCCAAGAATCTTCAACAAATGTAAAATTTATACCCTCTTTTTCAGCAATATATCTAAATATATCAGGGACAAATCCTGTAATTTTGCCATCTTGAATTGTGGATAAGGGGGGATTGTTCCAGACACCAACTACTAACATATCACTTGAATTTAGTAGTGGAGTATTAGAAAAGATGAAAATCGCAAATATTATTAATAAAAATTTTTTCATTTTAAACTGAAAAATTATTCAAAGATTAGAACTCCTCAACTATTACTGTGCCACTTAATTTTACCTCTTTCCCATTTTCATCTATAAATGATATAAAACTACCTTGAATCTCTATATTAAAACGTCCTTCCCATTTTTTGAGGACAACCCCTGTCTCTGAATAGAGAGTAACAGAGCGTTTGAGTCCTACAATGCCAGATTTTATATGTTTTAGGTCTTTTCTCTGCTTCTCTGTGCATCCTGCAAATAGTATAAGAAGAAAAAGTGTGAAAATAATAATTATAATTTTTAGATGTTGTAATTTTGTAAAAAATGACATATTATACCCTTTCAAAATTATTAATTTTTCGTTTATATATTAAAAATTTTTTTTTGTAAAGGAGTTATATTTGAGTATAATAGATTTACATGTTCATTCGACTTTTTCTGATGGCACATGCACCCCATCAGAGATAATAAGATTGGCTGAAGCTTCAGGTATTGGTGCTGTTGCAATTACAGATCATGATACAATTGACGGTATAGATGAGTTTGAATCTTACAAATCAGAACTTGTTAAAAAAATCAAAGGTATTGAAATAAGTGTTCAGATGGGTGAGCTCAATTTTCATATGGTTGGATTATTTTTGGATCACAAAAATCACTACTTTACAGATAAAATTGACTATCTTAAAAAAGCAAGAATCGAAAGGAATCACAAAATAGTAAAAAAGCTCAATGAGCTTCAGTTTGATATCACCATAGAGGAGCTTGAAGAGATTGCCAAAGGTGAAATTGGGAGACCTCATATCTCTGAAATTCTTCTCAAAAAAGGTTATTTTACTGATAGGAATGATGTTTTTAATAAACTTCTTAAAAAGGGTGCACCTGCATATTTTGACAAATTTAGATATTCACCCAAAGAAGCAATATCACTAATAAAAGAGCATGCAAAGGGGTTATCAGTTCTTGCTCATCCCGGCTTGATAAACCTAAAACGAAGCCAAAAGCGTGAGCTCATCTCCCAACTAAAAGATTGGGGGCTTGATGCGATAGAAGTTTACTATTCAGAGCATACTTCTGATGAAATCAGATTTTTGGAAGATATAGCAAAAAGATTCAAACTACTCAAATCAGGTGGTTCAGATTTTCATGGGGAGAATAAAAAGGGTATATTTTTGGGAACCGGTAGAAACAACAATCTAAACATCGATTTCTCTTTTTATCAAAATTTAAAAAATTTCTGGGAGGGTAGAGGATGATGGAGATATTTCCACCAAAAGATGATTCACAATTTATACTTGTTGATTTTCAGACAGGGTTTCTAAAAGCTTTCAAAGATAAGGTAGTAAAGCAGCTCCAAGGAAATCTTTCACTCCTAATTGAGGTAATGAAGTATTACAAAATCCCAATAACAGTTATGGAGCAGAACAACAGCAAACTTGGGAGCACCACTGTGGAGATACAAAATTCTCTTGCAGAACACTACACACCATTTAACAAATTCTTTTTTAGCGGATTTAAAGATGCTTCTATAGCATCTGCTATTACCAATCTTAAAAAAAGTAATGTAATTTTAGGTGGCATTGAAACACATATATGTGTTTTACAAACAACTATTGACCTAATTTCAAGGAGTTATAACGTATATATTGTTTCAGATTGTGTTGGCTCAAGAAGAAAAGAGGATTGGAAAGCTGGACTTGATAAACTCAAAGATTGTGGTGCAAATCTGATTACTTCAGAGATGCTTCTTTTTGCCTATCTTGAAACATCAGCAGGTCCTCCATTTAAACATTTTTTACCTTTTCTAAAGTAAAATTTATACTCAAATTATTATGGGGAGGCTATAAATGACAATTAGAAAAAAATTGATACTTTTTACTTTACTTTTTATCTCTCTTTTAGTTGGAATCTTTATTTTTACATTATATTTTGCAAATATTGCAAAAGGGGATGCTGTTGTTATTAATTTGGCGGGAAGAGAGCGGATGTTGTCCCAAAAATTGGTAAAAGAGATATTTATGTATGATAAAAATCTTATAAAAAAAGAGGATGTTGCTCTTACTGCTAAAGTTTTTGAAACCACACTTAATGCTCTTACTTCAGGTGGAGATGCACCTATTGATCTCAAAATGACTAAATTTACACATTTAGAAGAAGAGAGAGATCCTCTGGTAAAAGATAAGCTTATACAATTACAGAGAAGTTGGAAAGAATTTAATACCAATATCATCAATTATCTTGATAATAAAGAGAATGAATCTGCCTTACAATTTATTATAAAAAACAACCTAAATATACTTACTGAGATGAATAATATAGTCTCTATGATGGAAAAAAATTCCACTAAAAGCTCACTATACCTTGACTATATAATAGCATTTGCAATAAGTATAGGATTTTTAATTGGATTTTTCCTGTTCCAAACTGCAAGGAAGATAGATTTAAAGATAAAAAATATTATATCAATCAATCATAGGCTCTCATCTGGGGATCTTAGCTCTCAAATAGAATCACCCAAGAGATTAATTGATGAAATCGACACTTTGACCTCTTTTACCAAGAAGATGAGTGATAGTTTTAATAGATTGATAGCAGACACAAAAACTAATGTTTTTAATGTAGGTATAAGTGATATAAAATTAAAGAGTATAAAAGTATTACTTCAAAATAATATCAAAAGAACAACCAATGATATCAACTATACTATTGAAAAAACTAATAATATAATAAAATCAATATATGATAATAATGCAGAAATTGCCAAAGTAAAGGAAAATTCTACTGATGTTGTTATTTCAGGTAGAGAGATGCTAAAATCAATAGAACTTTTTTCTGAACTAATTGAAGAAATTATCAAAAGTAATGAAAAAACAGCTGAAGAGATCAATGTTATTATGAATATGATAGAGACCACAGCCAATCAGATTGAGATAGCTGCAGTGAATGTTGTTGAAGTAAAAGATGCAAATGAGATGGTAAAGAGAGACATCCTAAAGACATTTGAAGCAGCCAAAATAATCACTACTGAAATGGATGCTGTTTCAAGTGCAGTAAATGAGCAGAGTGCGAGTATTGAAGATGTTGCAAATAATGCAAAAAAAGCTGAAGAGTTTAGCCTTGAAAATTTAACAAAAGCTAATGATGGAGTCAAATCATTAGAGATACTAACCAAATCTATATCTGACATCAAGAGTAAAGTTTTTAATATTGTTGATAATATCAAAGAATTATCAGACATGGCTACTAATATTGGTAAAATAACTGACACAATAGATGAAATATCAGAACAGACCAATTTATTAGCTCTTAATGCTGCTATTGAAGCAGCAAGAGCTGGTGAGGCAGGGAAAGGATTTGCTGTTGTTGCGGATGAAGTCCGTAAGCTTGCTGAGAGAAGTTTATTTGCAGCAAAAGATATTGCAAAACTTATACAAGAGATCCAGCTAAAAGTTGATAATTCAACTAAAGTTTCTGAAGAGAGTATAAGTGCGGTAGAGAAAGGGTCAGAAGTTGTAAGTAATACTTCAAATATAATTACCCAAATAAGAGAGGCAAGTGAATTTTCAAAGAATTTTGCGATGCAGATATCAAATGCCACAAGTGAACAGACAGAGGTTAGCTCACAACTTGTTAAAAGCATCCTCAATGTTAAAGAAAAATGTGATCATATAGTTGAGTTTGTTGATGGACTCCAAAATTCTGGAAATATTATATTGGATAAAATGAATCAGATGGAAAATATGATAACCACAATTAATGACTCTTCACAGTTGCAGAGAAAATCGGTAGAAAATTTAAATCTCGTTATTAACAATATCAAAAATTCTAACCACAAAGTTAATTCAAATATAAAAGAACAGAGAGTAAGTGGAGAGAATGTTGTTACTAAGATTGAAAATACAGATATCAGAGTTAATGAGCTTAACAAAAAAATTAATTATCAGGTTGAATCAGTCAAAGAGATAGAGGAAATATTGAATAATCTTAGAGAGCTCAACAACAAAAACACTCAAATCACAGATCAAATGTCAGAGATTCAAAGTTACAACAGTAAGGTATCATCAGAATTATCCAAATCTATCAATGTATTTAAAGTTAATTATAAATTTGATGTCTTATCAATAATATCTAAACACAAAATTTATTTTGAAACAATCTTTTCAGATATGACTATATCAGATAAAGTAGAGAAAGGATTACTGAATAATCATCAAAATTGTGAATTTGGGAAATGGCTATACAACAGCAGGGAGATTATCTCAAATTTTATTGATCCAAACATTTTAAAAGAAATTGAATCGAAACACCAAGAGTATCATCAAAATATAGAAAATGCTGTGAATGCTTTCAATTCTGGGGATAAAGAAAAAGGATTCTCCTTGATGAAAGATGTAGAGGTATTTTTTGAAAACAGATTAAAGCCAAATCTCCAAAGTTTAGTAAAAGCATTATTAGAGACAAATCAACTTAATAAAGTATAATTTTAATATTTATCCTTTATTATCAATAAGATATAATTGTAAGTTAAAGCATTTTATATACAAATATCTAATATTTTTCAAAGAGGAGGATAATTATGAGATCAGATCTTATGAAAAAAGGGGTAGAGAGGAGTCCTCACAGATCATTATTTAAGGCAACAGGGTTAACAGACGAGGAGCTCAAAAGACCTATAATTGGGATTGCAAACTCTGCTAATGAAGTAATTCCGGGTCATATACATCTAAATACTATTGTTGAAGCAGTAAAAGCAGGAATTAGAATGTCAGGGGGGACACCTCTTGAATTTTCTACAATTGGAGTATGTGACGGCATAGCAATGGGGCATCAAGGAATGAAATACTCTCTCGGCTCAAGGGAGCTAATTGCAGATAGCATAGAGATAATGGGAAATGCTTATCCATTTGATGGATTAGTCATTGTTCCTAATTGTGACAAGATAATCCCAGGAATGCTTATGGCAGCTGCAAGATTAAATATTCCATCAATTATGATAAGTGGTGGTCCTATGCTTGCAGGTAATTATAAAAATAAATCGATTGATCTTATAACCGTTTTTGAAGCAATTGGCAAATATTCAAAAAAAGAGATAACTGAAGATCAGTTGTGCGAGATAGAGGGTTGTGCCTGCCCGGGTGCAGGTTCGTGTAGTGGAATGTTTACTGCCAATTCAATGAATTGTCTTTCAGAAGTTTTGGGAATGGCTCTACCTTATAATGGGACTATCCCTGCTGTTTTTGCAGATAGGATAAGGCTTGCAAAATATACTGGGATGAAGATAATGGAGCTTGTAGAGAAAGATATCAAACCATCAGATATACTTACACTTGATACCTTCAAAAATACAATCATAGTCGATATGGCTTTTGGAGGTTCTACAAATACATCTCTTCATCTTCCTGCTATAGCAAATGAAGTTGGAATAAAACTTGGCTTAGACTACTTTAATGAATTATCAGAGAAGACTCCCCACCTATGCAACATGAGCCCTGGAGGGTCTCATCATATTGAAGACTTACACTTTGCAGGTGGCATTCCCGCATTGATAAATAGATTGAGAGCTTTAAAAACAATAAATGAAGATTGTTTAACTGTAACTGGTGAGACTATTGGCAAAAATGTTATGAACGCAAATGTCCTAAATTCAGATGTTATTAGACCCCTTGATAATCCATACCACAAAACAGGTGGTCTTGCTGTGCTGTATGGTAATCTTGCAAAAAATGGAGCTGTTGTCAAAAAGAGTGCAGTAGCCAATGAGATGCTGAAGCATGAAGGACCAGCAAGAGTTTTTGATTCAGAGGAGGAAGCTCTTGAATCAATACTCTCTCTCAAAATTAAAAAAGGTGATGTCATTGTAATAAGATATGAAGGGCCCAAGGGTGGACCTGGAATGAGGGAGATGCTTGCACCTACATCTGCGGTAGCTGGAGTTGGTCTTGACAAAGATGTTGCACTGATAACAGATGGAAGATTTTCTGGTGGAACAAGGGGAGCTGCAATAGGTCATGTATCACCTGAGGGTGCCGATGGTGGTCTAATAGGATTAGTAAAAGATGGGGACATTATATCTATTGATATCCCTCAAAACAAACTTGAATTAAAAGTTGATTCTCAAGAAATTGAAATCAGAAGAAAAAATTGGAAACAACCTGAACCAAAGATAAAAAAAGGTTATATGTATCGATACTCTCTTAATGTCAAATCTGCCAATACAGGGGCAATATTGGAGTAACAATGCAAAAAATTCTTGTAGGATACGAATGTCTTCAATGTTTTATACATCAGATAGATCGAATATTGAATCTTCTTGATCTTGAGGAGGATAAGAAGAAAACTTTATTTTTAAAAAGTATAAGTTATTTCAGCACTATTGAAGATTTTAACTTTCCCCCGCCTGAAATAGCAAGACAACTGTATAGATTCCTTTACTCTCTACTGAAAGATGATGATCCTTTTAAAACTATAAAACAGCAGTCAAATCTGGTTGCAGAAGAGATTTTATCAGAATTGTCAAAGAGTGAGTTTCAACTTAAAGATTTTGTAAAATTTTCAGTAGGGGGGAATGTAATTGATTTTGGAGTCAAAGGTAGTAGTAATAAAAATATTCAGTTTGAATATCTTTTAGATACAGTAAAATATTTAGAACTTACTGTAGATAATTTTAATATCTTTCAGGATTTATTAGATAAATCATCATCTCTTCTATACATTTTAGATAATTCTGGAGAGGTGATATTTGACAAAAAGCTCCTTTACGAAATAAAGGAGCTTTATCCAAGACTCAATATATTTATTGCTGCACGTAATAGTAATATCATAAATGACATCTCTTTATCTGATGCATTTGCTCTTGGGATGGGAAGTTTAGGGGAAGTTGTATCAACTGGTTATGATGGTCCTGGTGTAATGCTTAATCAAGCTTCAACACAATTCATTAATATTTACAATAGTGTTGATATTATTATTTCAAAAGGGCAGGGAAACTTTGAAACATTGTGGGGTGAAGATAGTTTTGATAAAAATATATTTTTTGCTTTAAAGGTAAAGTGTCCGCATATTTCATCTGCAATAGGTTACCCATTAAATTCAAATTTATTTCTTTATGGTAAAAAATTAAACCATTAACTTTGCATAATTAAAAGATAAAATTTAGTAATTGTAAAGAGAGTAGGGGGGTTATACTCTATTAAATGATAAAATTTATAAAATATACAGCATATATATTTGTTATTTATACTATTTTTAATTTATATCCTTCATATTTATACGCTAATCCACTTAATCTGACATTAGATAAAATTGATGGATTATCTATGAGTTACACTTTTTCATTTTGGTTTGCAAAAGATGCAGTAACGGCAGAATTTAAAGTCCAAAAATTGAACGATATTAATTATATTGCAACACTTGAGGGAAGAACAAAAGGTTTTATCGGTTTCATACTTAGTTATAGGGAAGATAAGATGGTATCTTACTGTAGTTACGATTCAAATAAGGGTGAGTTTATTCCTAAAAAATTTATAAAGGAAACTACTATCAGAAAAGACAAGAGAAATTCAGCATATATCTTTGATTATAAAAATAAACATATCATAAAAGATAAGGTATCAGTTGAATATCAAGAGATTGAGAGTAGAGAAAATTCATTTGAAGAGAGATCTGTTGAAACCAAAGATAATTATATTGTTCCGTTACCAGAAGCTAAAGTTGAAGATTATTTGACGGCTGCACTTAATTTTATGATTGGCTATTACTCTATAAATGACACAAGTAGTTCAGTTAAAATCAATCTCTTTCCTGAAAGTAATCCTAAAAAAAGAAATAGGGTCATTCTTGTCAAACAACTTCCTAAAGAAGGTGAGTTTTATAAATTTTTTATAAATCTTGATCTCAATTTTATAAGTGATAAAATAAAAAAAGTTTTTCTATTTTCAGAAGGGTTGCTTATTCCAGAGTTAATACTCATTCCTACAGGGACAATATTGGGTGAAATAAAAGTTGAAAGGATAAAATAAAATAATGAAAGATAAATGTATACTAATCGATTGTGTAAGTAACGACTATATATATTTTGAGAATATTGATAAAGCATCTCAAATATCTACTCACAAAGGTAATATTTCAATAGATGATATAAACAATTATCCAGCGGGCTCAGTAATTCATACGCATAAAGGACACCCTTACAGGCTTACTGATGTTGATCTTCACGACTACATTATGTTTGGGCTCAAAAGAGAGACACAAATTGTTTATCCTAAGGATAGTTTCTTTATCTCTGGTTATCTGGGACTAAAAAACGGGGATAAAGTTTTTGAATGTGGTTTGGGGAGTGGTGCAATGGCTATGGTCATGGCAAATTCAGTTGCTCCTGATGGGAAAATATTTTCTTATGAAAAGAGGGAGCGATTTATAGAACTTGCCAAAGATAACCTAAAATTTGATAACTTGATAAATTTTGTAGAATTTTCAAATAAAGATCTTGAAGTAGACGAAATAGGGGAGGGTGATTTTGATGCAGCATTTGTTGATTCAAAGGAGCCTTGGAATATTTTAAGAAAGGTTAGTGACTCTCTTAAAGCAGGTAAGAAGATGTGTATTCTTGTTCCAACTTTCAACCAAGTTATAGAAGTCTTAAAAGAGTTAAAAAGAATTCACCATTTTGATATTGCTGTAAAAGAGATATTCATAAGGGATTTCAAAACTTTACCTGACAGAGTGAGACCTGAAGATAGGATGGTTGCACATACAGGATTTATAATATTTTCAAGAAAAGGTGTTTAATGATGTTTTATATAATAGATGTTTTCTTAACAAAAGTTGATTTTACTCTCCTTAGAGAAAATGTTTTAAAATGTAACCATATGAAAATAAATTCAAACTTTGATCTAAAAAGCAGATACAATAGAAAAACTACTATCCTTGAAGTTGTTCTAAGCACCAAAACAAGCGGGTTAGAGGAAGATTTTAATATTTTAAATATCGATGTTGATATCACCGGTATCTTCAAATTAGATGAAAAATTCTCCATTAATCAGGGTGATGTTAATATTGACGACAATAATCTCGATTTTTTTACAAAAGTAAATGCACCATCCATGTTATTCCCATTCCTTCTCGAAAATATCCACTCTCTGACACAAAAAGCTAAAATAAAGCCACTTATTATCCCATTCATAGATTTCAACAAAATATATTATGAACAGAAATCTTTTAACACTTTCCATTGACCCAATTTTTTAAATATCTCATAATCTAAAATATTAATGAATATAAAAGTTTTTAATAAATATGAACTTTACACAATCATTGCATGTTTCTTTGGAATTGGGATATGTTATGGGATTCAGTATTCATTCAGTATATTTTTTGTTGAAATAATCAAATCATTCAACAGCAGTAACTCTTCTGCTTCAATGATCTTCGCAATAACACTACTTATGTATGGAATTTATGCTCCTTTTGCAGGATTTATTACAAATAGATTTGGTGGTAGAACAGTATTTAAATTTGGAAGTATAGTAATATTTATAGGCTTTTTACTCTCATCATTAGCAGATAATATGCTTCACCTATATCTCACATTAGGTATAATCACATCAATTGGAATAAATTCAGCGGGGTTTATACCTGTTACATTAATCATATCAAATAATTTTCAAGAGAAAAAAGGTTTTGCCATGGGACTTGCCTCTACTGGAGTGGGGGTAGGGGTTGTAGTGATCTCTCTATTAAGTGAATTTCTTATAAAATCTTACGGATGGAGGATCTCAATGCTTATTGTAGGTTTGATATCTTCTATATTAATCTTTGTTTCAAGCAATTTTTTACCTGCTACAAACAAGAGTTTTCCATTTAAATTAAATTTATCGGTTTTAGGTAATAAAAATTTTTGGTATATACAATTTGGAATGACATTTAGTTCAATGACAACACAAGGATTAATGCTTCATCTTGTATCATATTTCATCGAAAAAGGCTCAAAAGGGCTAATTCCTGCGATAAGCATATCAATTATAGGTGTTACAGGTATTTTAGGGAGAGTTGTATGGGGATTTATGAGTGATCATTTTAAACCTCTCAGATTGTATATAGCAGCATGCTTTATGGTTGTATTATCCCTTTTATTGATACTTTTCTCAGATATTCCAATACCAGAAAGCACTGTTTTAATTTTTTCAATAATATACGGTTTTGCATACGGTTCATTTGCACCACTTTTTCCTATCTTAGCATTTCATAAATTCAAGAATGATTTTGGAAGTGCAATGGGGCTACTTGCTGTGGGTAACGGGATAGGCTCCTTTATCACTATATATCTTATGGGATATATAAGAGATGTAACAGGTAGTTATGAAATATCAATTATCTTTCTTATTATACTTACAGCTCTATCTGTTGTCTCATATATGCTTGGATTTAAGAAATCGTAATCTTTATTCACTACAAAATATAAAAATATAGGCTGATTTTCAATTCTTGTTCTCTCCTTCAGACTTACTGCATTCAGACTTCAAACAGGCTTCAAAATATTACTTTGCCATCATCTGCCATCAAACATTTAATCCTTTTTTTGTGTAGTATCATTCCAAGTGGTATAATTCCAAACAGAGAAGTAACTTCAGAATTATTATAAAAACAAGATCCTCAAATGAAACAAGTTCATAAACGATTTCAAGATGACTACAAAAATAACTCTCCCTCATTTTATCTTCATTTAGCCTACACCTTAAACATCTTTAAGCTATTCTCATCACCTATCTAAAATCTTTTACCACTTTATTTACATAATATATATTATGCGAAGTAAAAAATATATAAATTATGCAAAGGTGATCTGCTGATTTGATGAGGAAAGATTATCTTTTCTCTCTTGACATAAGATTTTGCTTATATTAGTAAAACAGCAAAGGAGAAGTAAAAGTCATGAGTGAGAAAAGGGTAAAAGATAAAAAAGGACAGGAATATCTTTTTTACAGCTACTCAAAAAAGAAATTTTACTCACATTAATGATATTATAGATGGTTTTGTATTAGTTGTCGAGATGAGTTTGGAATAGGAAGTGATGGGGCATTTACTGTATTGGAAGTTGCACAGTTATATGGTGAAGAAATTCAAACATTACCTGAAAGAAGAGGAAATAGAATCACTGCAGAAGTAGTTACAGCTACAACTCAAGCTTTAGGATGGGAACCAAATAGAAAATTATTTGATTATATTTTAAGATTTAAAAAAGAGTAACTTTCTATAAAAATTTAATGATATTGAGGAGACTAAACATAATTGTTCCAAAGTAAGAAAATGGAGAAGTAAATGGTTAACTATCAAAGAATTCTAAAAGATTGTTTTTGGGATTTGACTATTTCAAGTGATGAAATACAAAATATTGTTAAAGGTGGTGATATGAAGAAGTTAAATATACTTTTTGAAAAGATTCTTCTTAATAGCACAGCACTTTTTCATGATTTGGAAATATTTGATAGAAAAAGATTAGAGACTCTTCTTGAAAACTATAAAATTCCACAATTTAATAAAGAATATGCTCTTAGACGAAAAAATATGGCAGAGGTATATTTCTTTGATAAGCCACTATTGATAGATGAGTTAAAATGGGGAGTATAGACTATAAAAAGCTTTATCTGCTTCAAGATGAAGTTTTAAAAGTTGTCTTTGCTACCGAACATGAATTTTATCTCACAGGTGGTAGTTGTTTAAGTCGCTTTTATGTGGAAAAAAGATACTCGGATGACCTTGACTTCTTCACCAAATTTTTAATCTGTTCCATTATTAACTATTTTCCAGTTAGTATCTGTAACTGCTCAAATTCTGCCAATGCTGGTTTTTGTTGTGATGTTAATACACCAATAATATCAATACTTTATAAACACTTTTGACAAACTCGGGTTAGCTTTACACCTTCACTCTTAAGTCTATTTTATGTCTTTATGAATAAGAATTAAATAAATCAGGTTATTTTTCTGCCATCAGACCTTTTTATAAGGATTTACGATTCTATCATAAAAAAAATCAATGTTTTTGAAGAATTAGGATTGGATTGATATAAAGATAAGGGAAAGATTGTAAAGATTTGGTATATATATGGCGGAGGAGGTAGGATTTGAACCCACGGAACCCCGCTAAGAGCTCAACGGTTTTCAAGACCGCCGCCTTAAACCACTCGGCCACTCCTCCGCTAAAAAGAGAATGCTTACTAACCAATAAAAGAAATTTTGTCAAGCAATTTTTAAAATCGCTTAAACATAATTCTACTCAATTTATATACCTATAAAATGGACAGATATTAAAAAAATATTGTTATTCCTATCTGACAACCTTTTTTATCTATTTCACCCTACTCTATCTGGTTGTTATTGTCCATTTAGAGAGGTATCAATATAGATTAAAACCCTCAAATTTTAGTTAAATTTTCAAACCTATAATAGAAAACAACAAAAATTCAAAAAACTTTAAACAATACCCATCTCTTTAACTCTTGCTACAAGTTCTTTTACAGAATTGTAAGATTTCGTAAGTCCTTTCTTTTCATCCTCTGTAAGCTTTACTTCAACAACTCTCTCCACTCCATTCCCACCAAGTATCGCAGGAACTCCAATATAGCAATCACTGAATCCATATTCGCCCTCTAAATAAGCTGCACAAGGGAGAATCCTCTTTTTATCTTTTAATATTGATTCTGCCATTGACACAGCAGAAGATGAAGGAGCAAAAAAAGCAGAACCTGTTTTGAGGTAATTGACAATTTCTGCACCACCATTTCTTGTCCTTTCTACTATCTTTTCGATACTATCTTTATCCATAATCTCTGTAATTGGAATTCCGCCAACTGTTGAATACCTTGGAAGTGGAACCATTGTATCTCCATGTCCACCAAGGACAAAAGCATTTATATCTTCAACAGAAACATTGAGGGCTTGTGATATGAAGAGGCTCATCCTTGCAGAGTCAAGCACACCAGCCATTCCCATCACTCTGTTTTTAGGAAATCCACTGATTTCTTTAGCAACATAAACCATTGCATCAAGAGGATTTGAAACAACAATGATGTAACAGTTTGGAGAGTATTTGACTATCTGTTCTGTAACGCCTTTTACTATCTTTGCATTTGTAGATAAAAGATCGTCTCTGCTCATTCCGGGCTTTCTTGGGATACCAGCAGTAATTATTACTATATCAGAATCTCTTGTATCTTCATAATTATTTGTCCCTATGACTCTGCTATCAAATCCTTCTACAGGGGAAGCTTGTGCAAGATCAAGTCCCTTACCCTGAGGAACCCCTTCAACTATATCTACCAAAACAACATCACCCAACTCTTTGCTTGCAAGCCAATGTGCAGCAGTAGCACCTACAAAACCTGCTCCAACTACTGTTATTTTATCTCTTTTAAACATAACAACCTCCTTTTCTTTTAATGCTATATGAATTATAATTTGAAACCAGCTCTTATACAACCCCAATGTTTATTATTGAGATATAAAGGTGTTGATATATCAAATAAAATATCTCCATTATCTCTAATGTAGCTCTGAATCAGAAACTCTTTATCTGTATTTTGAGAACAATTTTTACCAACTGGGTCATTAAAGATCCTCTTTGTTCTGTTGTTAGTTAAATCCTGTTCATAATTACCTGTAAGAGGTTTGGAATAAATAGAATTATGAGTTGGCAGATAGCAATTTGCATCCTGAATAACAAGAAATACAATATTTTCATCTGAATTTTTGTATTTGTCCTCAATTGGCAGGATATATTCATCAGTCCATTGATCGTATTTTGTATGATATTTTTTAGGATTTGTATCTGGGATATAAATATAATTTGTATCAAATAGATCATCGTAAGATATCAGTTTTTTATCTATTGAATTTTTTATTGTCTCTAAAATTTCCATTTTGGTATTGCTCATGATAGTTCTTATCTTATCAATTTGTCCTCCCACACTAAAGTAACTTATATCTCCAAACAATTTACCAACTTCTTGTGCTGTATATTTTGTATTGTCAGTTGTATCTTTTATTGATGTGATAGTATTTTCGGTTATATTTTTGAGGTTGTTAAAGACACTTTCAAGATTTTTTATATCATCCTCCTGTTTGTTGACAAGTTCAAAGAATGATTTTATGTTGTCAAGTATTTCAGAAATCGACTGTAACTCTATTTGAGAAGCTGTTCTCTGAACCTTCCCCGCATTAATAAGGTTGTTACTCGCATCACTCAATTTACCGAGACTTCCATATATAAGGTCTGAACTTGTGCTCATCTCAGCAAGAGATGTAAGGAGAATTTTAAACTTTTGGTTCACATCATCTATCTGGTTAAGAACATCTTTTGCTTCATTTGATGATTCTTTTGTGTTTCTTGATATATTTTCAGCAGATTCATAAGATTTCTTTGCAGTAGTTGAGATATTCGTAACAAAATCTTTCTGATTGTCGTTAGCCTCAATTACCTTCATAACAACATCAAGAGTGCTATTTGCATATTTAACTATTGTGTCCATTGCCTCAGATGTCTCAGAAGCAACAGCAGAGCTATTTTCAACAATAACTTTTCCACTGTCAACCACCTTGACTGCTCTTGATGTTTCACTCAAGATATGTTGGATAAGAGATTCTATCTCTTTAGTTGAAGAGGCTGTTCTTTCAGCTAATTTTCTCACTTCATCAGCTACAACGGCAAAACCTTTGCCATGCTCCCCTGCCCTTGCAGCTTCTATTGCTGCATTGAGTGCAAGAAGATTGGTTTGGTCAGATATTTCATCGATAACTGTAATTATTTGACTGATGTTGTCTGCTTTTTGAGATAAAATATCAATTACCGAACTAATATCATCGTATGTCCCCTTTATTTTTGACATCCCTGATGATAACTCTTTCATCTTTTCTCTTCCTATTTCTGCATTAGATGCAGATTCTTTTGCAATATCACCTGTATTTTTGATATCGTAAGATACTTTGTTGAAACTATCAGAGAGATTCTCTAAAAGCTGAGATATACTTTCTATATCGGTAGAGACAGTTGATATATCACCAAGAACTGATATTATACTATTGAGAAAATCTGTAAATCTTCTATTCGATTCATCAATAAAATTTTTTATATCTTTTGAGGTGCTATCTACACTTTTTATCCCTTGGACAAGCTCCTCAACAGAAGATATGTTGTTTTCGATTTCGTTTGATACATTTTTTGAAATATCATCTATATTTTGAAGAGATTTGAGCATATCGGAATTACTATCTTTGAGCTGCTCTGCAGATCTTTGTAATATTTCAGCATTTGAGATAAGGTTGTTTATTGATGTAATAGTGTTTTGAATAACCATATCTGTCTCTTCAAGCTGTCTCTTCTGAAAAGGGATAATCTTCTGATCAAGCTCAATTGTAAGTTTTAATGCTTTTTCGATACTCTTTCCTGAATCAACAGTTGAGTTAATAACATTTAGAACCACATTTTTGAGACGGTCAAGAAATACATTGAAATTGTAAGCAAGTTTTCCAAGCTCATCATTACATTGGACATTGACCCTTTTTAGTAAATCACCACCACCCTGAGCAATCTCATTTACTCTATGGTTGACTTCATATAAAGGTCGTATCACAAGAAATTTAAGCAGGATAAATGTAAGAAGACCTATTACAAAAACTAATATCCATGCTACTAAAGAAAGTAATACTTTGTTTGAAAACAGTGCAGACTTTGTGTCAGAAATATCTTGATAAAGTGCAAAAATTCCGAGTGGCTGATTTTCTTTAACCTCAGAGTGGCACTCTATGCAATTTTTGGAGTTAAATAAGGTTTTATATACTAATATTGAAGGCTTATCTTTATAAATACGCTCTTCTCTGTATATCTCTTTATTTGTAGCATAATTTTCAAAATTTTTATTTAGTATATTACTGTTGCCTGAATACTTGATAACACCTTTGTTATCTGTCATAACAACATCAAGTATAATCTTATTTTTGACTATATTTTTTAGATTTGAAGCAAACATGTCCATTTCGCCCTTAAGCATCAACTCCTCATTTGAGTGGAGTATAGTTTGGAAGAAGAGGTCAATATTGGTAAAAAGAGTATCGTAACTCTTTTTCTCCTGATACTTTATCACCCCAAACATTACAGAACCAAGGGACACCATAAGAACAATTGCAATAAGTATAATTATTTTGAGCTGGATACTCAGATCTTTTAGTTTTTTGAACATACTCATCTCCTTTTCTATATTTATAAT